>CAMHLV010000013.1 GCA_946186115.1 uncultured Prevotella sp.
TGCTGGCGAGGGTCGCGAGCGTGCCGTCCTGATTATTGTAGAGGGCGTCGTAGTTCACCGTGCCGTCGGTGTTGGCCATGGCTGCGGGATAGATGTAGGTGACGTCCTGCGACTTGTTGGGGTCGGTCAGTTCGAAGGTGAACGTGGCCGACTGACTATCATTAGCGATATTGCTCTGGGTCAGCGCTGCGCTCACGGCCCTCACCGTCTCGTTGTTCGTATTCTTGTATACCAGTGCCATCGTTTCGCCTGTGGCGAAGGTCTTCACGCCTCCGCTGGTCAGTGAGCGGGTGGTGGCTGCGCCGCCGTCGAGGCTGACAGTCGTGGTCAGGGTTACTACGTTGCTTTTGGTTTCGGGCTGCTGCGGCTCGCTGATGCTGTTGTCGTCGCTGGAGCAGCCGGTCATCACTGCGCCCACCAATGCAAGGGCGGCCATGCTGAGAAATCTCATTGTCTTCTTCATTGCTTTCTTGATTTTAGTGGGTTCGTTACTCTTGTACTTCATCGTTCCAATTGTAGTTCTGCACGCCGACTTGCTTGGTGTCACTGCCGGCCAGCAGTTGGTTTCTTTCTTGCAGCCCGACCACAACCATGGCCGGCTGCCGATAATCACGCTTTGTTTTCATTACAGTTGAATGCTTTTATAATGTTAATAATAGAGTTCCCTTCGTTTTCGGGCGCAAAGGTACGCTAAAAAGCGTGAACAAAAAAACAAAAAACGATAAAGAAAGTTAAGGGAGGCGGTTTTCTTTTGATTCTAAAAAAAGCGCCCCCATTGAGGAGGCGCTTCGTTATAGTGTGTAAAGCAAGGATGTCAGCTCTTCTTGGCAGCGGCAGCCTTCTTGGCGGCAGCGGGCTTTTTGGCTGCAGCCTTCTTGGCTGCGGGCTTCTTGGCCTTTGTCTCCTTGGCTGCGGGTTCAAGCTTCTCCAAACGAGCCTTCAGACGGGTTATCTCCTTGTCCTTCATCTCGATTTCGTCGCCCTGGTTGCGGATGGTGGTGAGCAGGGCGTTGAGCTCGTCGTTCTCAATCTCAAGCGGATAGAGAGCGTTGACTCTGTTGATGAAGTCGCCGAGGATGTTCATGTAGTTGGTGAAGGCATCGAACGGTCCGCTGTAGATGCCACGGTCCAGACCTACGTTCGATGGCTTGGTGGTCATGAAGCGGAAGTTGTTCGAAGCCTGCAGGTAGTCCCAGTCCTGGTTGATGCGTGGGTCGTCAGCAATGCGCAGACGGTCGGCCACAGAGTAGAGCTTGTTGAAGGCCTCGCGCTGCATGGCGTTGCCGAGCCAGCAGCTGACGTCGCGCTCCTCGTCGACCCATGACAGCGTGTCGGGCACGTCAAGGTTGCCCACGCTGGGCACCTTCATACAAATCTCAGTGGGCGTAGAGAAGGTGATGCCCTTCTCCTTGGCACAGGCAGGCAGTGCCTTCAGGAACTCCAGGATGTTGCTGCTGAGCGGTTGGGCAATACCCAGAGCGGACAGCTCCATGAAGATGTTGATAATCTGCTCCTCTTCGGGCAGGCGGGCGATGCGGTCGATGTAGCTGTCGGCGAAGAGGGGATATCCCTCCCAGTCGGGATTGTTGAAGCGCAGCGAGATGTCGTCAGATAGTTCCACATCGCGCAGCAGCAGCTTCAGGTTGGGAGCGATATTGCAGTTATATACATAGTGTGGTGACTTCCATCCCAGCACGTGCTTGGCACCCTCTGTGAGCATGCCCTTGAAGCCCATGGCGGCAATCTGTCCGCCGATATCGTCAGAATAGATGAGCGATGAGTTGCGTGCTACAGTCGGCTTCTGTCCGAACAGCTCCTCAATCTTGGCGGCCTGCTTCTTCACGTCAAGGGCAAAGGTCTCCTCGTTGGCCAGCGACGACAGGCCGTGGCTGTAAGGCTCTGCCAGGAACTCGACGCAGCCGGTCTGGTTCAGCTCCTGCAGCTTGGCGATGACCTGCGGTGCATGGAACTCCAGCTGCTCGATGCCCGTACCTGACAGCGAGAAGGCAACCTTGAAGTACTGGCCGTGCTCCTTGATCATGTCGCCGATGGCAGTCAGCGCCGGCATATAGGAGCGGTTGGCGATGTCGGTGATGCTACGCTCGTTCTCGTAGTCATCATAATAGTAATGGTCCGTACCGATGTCAAAGAAACGGTAGCGCTTCAGATGGATAATCTGATGTATTTCGAAATATAAACAAATTGTTTTCATAATTTTATCGTTGTTACGTTATGTCGTTATTACGTTATATCGTTATTACGAATGGGGGGCTAAGCCTCCCAACCGAGAGTTCTTTTATAGAGGGTGGCAATCCAGGCACCGACTTTCTCCCATGTAATCTGGTCGACTTCGCGCTTGCCTTCCTCTTTCAGGTACTGGAAGAGCGAGTCGTTGGCACAGATGGAGTAGATGGCGTCGGCCAGGGCGTGGATGTCCCAGTAGTCCACCTTGATACAATTGGTTAGAATCTCTGCACAGCCGGACTGCTTCGAGATGATCGAGGGCGTACCGCACTGCATGGCCTCTAATGGCGAGATGCCGAACGGTTCTGATACCGAAGGCATGACATAGACATCAGAGTCCTTCAGACACTCATACACCTGTTTGCCGCGCATGAATCCCGGGAAGTGGAAGCGGTCTGCAATGCCGCGCTCGGCAGCCAGATAAATCATGGCATCCATCATATCGCCTGAACCAGCCATGCAGAAGCGCACGTTGCGGGTGCGGCGGATGACCATGTTGGCGGCCTCGACGAAGTACTCGGGACCCTTCTGCATGGTGATACGTCCGAGGAATGTCACCACCTTGTCCTTGCCCGTATGGTCAGGGCGCGGAATGTCCTGATACTCCTGCGGCAGCGGATAGACGGCGTTATGCACGGTGAAGCACTTACGCGGGTCCTGATGATACTGGTTGATGACGGTCTGGCGCGTCAGTTCCGATACGCACATGATGCAGTCGGCATTGTCCATACCGTTCTTCTCGATGGAGTAGACGGTGGGGTTCACCTTGCCGCGACTGCGGTCGAAGTCTGTAGCGTGGACGTGGATGCATAACGGCTTGCCACTCACCTGCTTGGCATGGATGCCTGCAGGATAGGTCAGCCAGTCGTGGGCATGGATGATGTCGTAGTCTAAGGTGCGAGCTACGACACCGGCAATGATTGAGTAGTTGTTGATTTCCTCGTGCAGGTTGCCGGGATAGCCGCCTGCAAACTCCATGGCGCCAAGGTCGTTGACGTGCATGTAGTTGAAGTCGGCATACAAGTGGTCGCGCAGTCGGAAATAGAGGTCGGGATCCATGATGTTGCCCACACGCTCACGAACATAGTCAGCCGAGACGTCGCGCCAGGCAATGGGCACGGCATTCATGGCTACAATGTTGCAGGCCGAGCGGTCTTCGTCGCCGAAGGGCTTGGGCAGGCATAGCGTGATGTCCATGCCACCCTGTGCATGCAGTCCCTGTGAGATACCATAGTTGGCGGTGGCCAGTCCACCGAATACGTGAGGAGGATACTCCCATCCAAACATTAATACTTTCATAGCGTCTCCTCCTTATTTATTTTTTATAAGTATATTTCTCCAGCAGCTTCAGTGAGCGCAGTATTTCGGCTACGTTCATAGCGAAAGCCATGGCACCGCGTCCGTGGAACGGCGGGTTGCCGTCGAAGAGCTCACTGATGGTTCCGAGAGCATGATAGTCCATTTCTTCTTCATAGCCCACCATGTGGCGCTCGAGGAACGACAGGCGGGTGCGCTTGTAGAGTTTCAGGCAGGCCTCGATGTAGAAGCCGCCCAGCCATGGCCATGCCGTACCCTGGTGGTAGGCGTAGTCGCGCTGTGTCTGCGGTCCGACGTACATGGGGTTGTAGCCGCCGCTCTTCGGCGACAGCGAGCGCAGTCCCTTTGGTGTCAGCAGCTCGCGTGTACAGATGTCGAGCACGCTCTTCTTCTGATCTTGGTTCAGCGGCGAGTAGTCGAAGGCTACGGGGAAGATCATGTTCGGGCGTACGCTCCAGTCCATCATGTTGCCATCCACATAGTCGAGCAGGTAGCCGTACTCGTTGAGGAAGGTGTCGATGAACGATGCCTTGCACACCTCAGCACGCTGTTCGAGGTCGGCAGCCAGCTTCTTGTCGCCTAACTCAGCTTCAAGCGATGCGCAGAACTTCAGGGCGTTGTACCACAGGGCATTGAACTCGACGATGTATCCAGAGCGAGGCACTACGGGCTTACCGTTGGCCGTGGAGTTCATCCACGTTATGGCCTTGTCGCGACCGTTGGCATACAGCAGGCCATTGTCGTCGAGACGCAGGTTGGGATGTCCGTCGGCAAGAATATACTTCACGATGTCCTTCACCAGTTTTCCATACATCTTGTAACCCTGTTCCTTGCCGACTTCCTTGACATACTGCTGGATAGCCCATACGGCCCACAGGGGTACGTCGGGATGGTCAATCTCGTAAATCTTGCCGGAAATGGGCATGTCGGTCATAAACTCGCGGAGAGCTTTCTCCGAGGTCTTCATCACCATTTCGAAATAGTCTACCTCACCTATGGCAAGGGTTAGACCTGGCAAAGCAATGAACGTATCGCGGGCGCGGGCCTTGAACCAAGGATAGCCTGCCAGCAGGTAGCGCTCGTCCTTCTTGTCAATCTTCTCCATGGTGCCACTGCGGCGATCGCGGAAGTGGAACTGGTGGGCAGCCGTCACTAGACAATGGTAGAAATTGTCGCGAGGCACGCGGTCGGCAACCTCTTCGTCGAACATCTTCTTTAACGTAGCAGGCTTAGCCGCCGACGTAGAGGCTGAGAATACGATGCTCTCGCCCTTCTTGATGCCCATCTCGAAGTAGCCTGGAACGTAGAGGTCCTCGTTGGAGGCATAGCCGCGCTCCTGCTCCTTTGGGTACTCCACGCCGCGGTACCAGTCGGGGTGGAAGATAAATTCATTCTTCTTGTTGAACTGCATGTAGAGGTCGGGGTATCCGGCATACATACAGGTCTTGATGCCGTTGTCCACCTCGTGGTATTCGCGCGATGCCGTATTGTTCTCATGGGTGAACTGACGTACCGAGCGGAAGGCCAGGAATGGGCGGAAGCGAAGTGTTGTTGCCGAGTGAGCGTCAACGAGCGTGTAGCGGATGAGGATGCGGTCTTCGTAGTGCTGGAACACCACTTCCTTCTTCAGCAACACGCCACCGACGCGGTAGAGCGTGGTGGGTACTACGTCGCAATCAAATTCTCGGATGTACTTGTGACCCTTGGGGCTGAAATTGTTGCCCTGATACTTGTGGAGTCCGAGGTTGAACTCTGCGCCATGTTGTATTACCGTACAGTCGAGCGACGACAAGAGCACGTGGTTCTCGTCGTCAAGTTCAGGTACGGGAACAACAAGCAGACCGTGGTACTTGCGCGTATTGCAATCTACCAGCGTAGATGCGCTATAGGCGCCAGAACGGTTAGTTCGCAGCAATTCTCGACGGAGTGATTCCTCCAAGTTGGTCATTACGGCTTTTTCTAATCGTAGATAACTCATAGTTCCTATAATAAGTTTTGTATTATTGATATAATGTTTTAGTTTTATTCCCCAAAGGTAGCATTTTTTCAGCAGTCGGCAAAAGAAATAAGGTTATTTTAACAAAATAACCCTATTATGCCGGTATCAAGAAGTTGATGACCTCCTGTTCGATGGTGATGCGGTAACTGCCTTCGGGAGTTCCAAGCAGTCGCCCATCGACTCCAACCAGCGCATGTTTGGCTTCAATCACTTCTACTTCGCGAGTGCGGTAGGGGTGAACACTGCGGTGGTTCAGGAATCTGCCGGTTACCAGAAGCCACAATCCTGCAAAAACCTGTACTACCTCAGTGTGGTAAACCAGAGATACATCGAGCATACCGTTGTAGGGCACGGCACTGGGTGTCTGGCCGTAGCCTGGTCCGCTGCCAACGCACATCGTCATCACCTTACGGTTGACTACGTCGGAATTGATTTTCAGATGCATCTTGTATTCCATTCTGTGGAATATCATAAGTATGATGGATGCAATGAACGACAAGGTGTGCGACCCTAATAGTGAGCGGGCCTGTTTCCGCAGGTTCATCACGTCGGCTATCAGTCCTATGTTGACACAGTTGAGGAAATAGCGGTGGCACTGCTCGCCCTTTTTATTCTTATAGCGAATGCAGCCTAAGTCAACCGTACGTACTCTATGTTGTTTCAGACTGTCGATAGTCTGTTCCAGGTTGCCTTCTTTTATGTCCCAGTATCTGGCAAAGTCGTTGACAATACCATTTGGTATTACGCCTAATGCTATTTGGTCGCGCACCTGCTTTTCCTCGTTCATCAAACAGTTTACGGCATCGTTGAGGGCAGAGTCGCCTCCAACAATTATTATGGTCTTGTAACCGTTGCGTATGAGCATGGTCATGAGGCGCTCCACACTGTCGCTGCTTTCGCTCTGCACGAAATCGTATTGCACAAGTCGCTCGTCTAGCACCTTTTGTATCTTCTCGCGCTGCTTGCTGTTGCGTCCCTTAGGGCAATATAGGATACCCCACCTCGTATTCGCTTCGCTCATATAAAATATAATATTAAAAATAGAATATTAAAACTGATTACTGTTGCCAAATTCTTATAATCTCCTGAACTTTCTCGTCCATCGGCAACATTGCGTCTATCCAATGGATGGTGAATCCGCGGCGCTCCATGCCTCGGAACCATGTCATCTGTCGCTTAGCGAACTGGTGGATGGCAATCTCCAGACGCTGGAACATCTCGTCGTATGTTGTACGTCCAAGAATGTATTCTGTCAGGAACTTGTATTCCAGTCCGTAGTATATCAGGTCGTCGGCAGGGATGCCTTCGTCGAGCAGTCCCTTCACCTCCTCAACCATTCCGTTCTCCAGTCGCTGTTTCAGTCGGCAGGTAATCTTTTTGCGCCTTTCCTCGCGGTCGATGCTAACACCTATGATTAGAGAGTCGATGGGTGGCATCTCTCGCCTTTCAGTGGGTGTGTGCAGGTTATACTCTTCTATCTCTATCGCACGTATGGCTCGCTGACAAGAGTCCACGTCAGTCTTGTTGTGCATGTTAGAGTTGTTTCGGGATTTCAGTTCCACCAGCATCTCTGTCAGCTCGTCCAGCGACTTGCCTTCCAGTCGCTGGCGCAGTTCGGGATTCTGCGGAACTGGCGACAGCTGATACCCCTTCAGCACCGCTTCTATATACAGCCCTGTGCCTCCGCAGAGTATGGGCATGTGCCCTACACCTATTATATAATTATAGGCATCATAGAAATCTCGCTGATATTCAAAGAGGTTGTACTTCGTGCCAGGTTCGGCAATGTCGATAAGATGATAGGGGATGTTGATTGGTGAACCTTTGACCGTCATGCTGTAGTCGTCAAGATCCTTGCCCGTTCCGATATCCATACGGCGATACACTTGTCGCGAGTCGGCAGAGATAATCTCTGCACCCACCTTGCCGTCAACGAATGGCAGTGAGCAGGCAAGTGCAGTAGCCAGAGGCGTCTTGCCGCTGGCGGTCGGTCCGAGTATGGTTATCATTTGCTTCATCGTTTCAGGCTTTTCAGCATGCGAAGGTACGAAGAATAATTCAAACTGCCAAAAACTTTTCCGTGAATGTTTAAAAAAGCATGCCTCTGATTTGCCTGTTTCGGAAATTATGCGTATTTTTGCACGTCAAAATAACTTACGTCATGAACTACGAAGAACTATTGGCCTCCCGCAAAGAGGGCAGGCAGCGCAAAACGCGGCTGCCGATAGGCGACTACTACCGTGAACAGGTGGATGGCAAATGGCGAGGTGTTGTGGATATTCTGCCAGCACTCAACAGCAACATTGCTTTTTCTAAGGCACTGGCTAAGGAGTGTGAACAGAACACGACCTTGCGCAACAAGCATCTCTTGCATTTCTCGCCGATAGTTGAAGATGGCGAGGTAAGGAGACTGGAACTAGAGCCAGGTAATTATCTCACTTTCGAGCAGCTGCTGATAGATAATCCTGCCATTGTGGCCCAGAAGGATTTTATTGACAACGTATTGGCACAATTGGTAGAAGTGACGACAGTGCTTCACAAACGGGGCATTCGCCACATCTGCTATTCTCCACGCACTGTATTTGCCCGAAAGGGTGATAATAGTGTGCTGTTGATGTCGCACGGCTCATATTATCAGGGTGTCAGCGACCAGCACGAATTCTATGGCGACGATGCCGCTTTTGTCGCTCCCGAGGTTCTGTCGAATGGTTCTGTCGATGACCGTTGCGATGTATATAGTATAGGTAAGTTTATGCAGTCGCTTCTCTCTGAATCCGACATTCCTTTGGAATATCGACAGGCACTGAAGAAGGCTGTAAGCCAGTATCCCGAAAGTCGCTTTGCCACACCCGAGGATATGCTCAAAGCTGTGCGCCAGCGTCGCAGTCTGTTCCATTCCGCTCTGGTGTTCCTTTCTGCTTTGGCCATTGCGGCAGTGTGCGTCTTCGCATATTTTGAATTGTTCCCCGAGTCTCATCCCGTTGAGTTCGTGAAGCCGGCTCCCCGCCAACCACTTGACGACTTGCTTGACGATGGCATCACCCTTGAGGAATTGGGGTTGGGACCACAGGATTCGGTATATACCGACAGCATGCCTACCAACCGCGACTATGAGGCAAAGGCTGAAGAGATATTCCGCAAGAGATACGAGCAGGAGGCCGACCGCATACTCTCTAAGATTTACAACCAGTCGCACATGAGTAATAGTGAGAAGCAATTTGTGTCTGAGAGTGAGAATACCGTCAAGGAATTGCTGGAGTTGCAGAATTCCATGGCAGGTGAGTCGGGCATCTCTCACGACCGTGCTCAAGTAATAGCTTCGCAGATTATTGACCGCATAACCGAGCATAAGAAGAAGGAGATGGGCACATCAAACAGCCGGTCGGTCAATCTTCCAAAAAGAAAGTAAGAATCAATAAATATATAGAATTATGATGAGATCAAGAACAGCCATTTGGTTTGAGTGCAAGATAGCCTACGAAAAAGTTATGGAGGACGGCTTGCAGAAGAAAGTAACAGAGAACTATGTCGTCGATGCCCTCTCGTTCACTGAGGCCGAGAAGCGCATCATGGAAGAGATGTCGTCGTATATCAGCGGTGAGTTTACCATTAAGGATATTAAGATAGCTCCCTATAAGGAGATTTTCTTCTCCGACGAGGAGATGGCCGACCGCTGGTATAAAGCCAAGCTCCAGTTTATCACTATCGACGAGAAGACCGAGAAGGAGAAGCGTTCTAATGTCAATTATCTGGTTCAGGCCGGAACGCTGAGAGGTGCCGTGGGTAATGTAGAGAGCGTGATGGGTACTACTATGATTGACTACGTCATTGCCTCTGTTTCTGAAACCACTTTGATGGATGTCTTCGAGTACGGAAAAGGTAAAAGTGAAGAGTGATAAGTGAATAATTTGCTTCCGCTGTATGTACGACGTAAAAAGTAATCTCAAGCAAGTGCTTGCCAATCTGCCAGAGGGTGTCCGTCTGGTGGCTATCAGCAAGTATCACCCCAACGAGTACATTGAGGCTGCCTATGCTGAGGGCCAGCGTATCTTCGGCGAGAGTCACGAACAGGAATTGCGTGGTAAGCACGCCACTCTGCCCAAGGATATAGAGTGGCATTTCATCGGTCATCTTCAGACGAATAAGGTGAAGTATATAGCACCTTATGTGACCATGATTGAGGCTGTTGACTCTTTAAAGCTTTTAAAAGAGATTGACCGTCAAGCCGCTAAGAATGAACGTGTTATTGATGTTCTTCTGGAACTGCACATCGCCGAGGAGGAGACAAAATACGGACTCACCCCTGATGCCTTGCGAAGCCTGTTGGCCGATGGCGAATGGCGCGAGTTGAAACATGTGCGTATCTGTGGTCTGATGATGATGGCCTCGTATGTTGACGACGAGCAGCAGATACGTTCTGAGTTCCAGATAGCCCACAGTCTTTTCGATGAGGTGAAGGCTGGTTGGTTCGCCGACTGCGACTATTTCTGTGAGCGCTCGTGGGGTATGAGTCACGACTATCTGTTAGCGGTCGAGGAGGGTAGTACTATGGTGCGCATCGGCACTACTATCTTCGGTCCGAGGGTATATTAGTCGTTCTTTACGAATATCAGGCATGACCAGTCGCCGTCATTGCGGCTTTGCTGCATGCTGAGTCCCAATGTCTGTGCCTTGCTTTCCAGCAGGGCACAGTCTTCTTTATAGAATCCGCTGAGAATCAGCGTAGCCTTAGGTGCCATTACGCTTACCATCCGCTGCATGTCGTTCAGCAGTATGTTACGGTTGATATTTGCCATTATCATATTGAAGTGCTCTGTCAGGGAGTCGAGTATGGTAGCATCGCCGTGCATTATCGTCATTCTCTCATCCACCATATTGATGACAGCATTGTGGCGGGTATTATCAACGCTCCATTCGTCGATGTCGTATGCTGTGCATGCCGTAGCTCCCAGTTTCAGTGCGCAGATGCCCAGTATTCCCGTTCCGCAACCGCAGTCGAGAACGTTTAGTGGAGAACTGTCAGAGGTGAGAGAAGAAATGTTGAGGTCGAGCAGTGTTGCGCATATCATTCTCGTGGTCTCGTGTGTCCCCGTCCCGAATGCTAGATGAGCATCTATCTCAATTTCCAAAGCTGGAGTAGTTTCTTCTGGCTTGTGTCTGCCGTCGTGAATCACCAGTTTGTCACCAATCACTATGGGTTGGAAACCCTCTTGCTCCCACTGTTCGTTCCAGTCGCGGTTTTCTGCCTCGCTGATGTCGTATGAGATTTTTGTGCCGTAGAAGGGGAAATTCTCTATGGCTTCGTCTAATGCCTGACGGTCGAACAGTGTTTGCTGCACATATCCTGTTATACCGTCACCGTTGTCTTCAAAGGTTTCGAACCCTGCTTCTGCCGACATTGCCGACAATACGTCTGCTGCATCGGGAGTGTATGGTGTGATGATGAATTTTACTTCGTAATATTTCATAGACTGTTAAATTTAGACTGCAAAATTACAAAAAATAGGGAAAAACCTATCCGTTCTTAGGGTTTTTCCTTAAATTTGCAGTGAAATAAGTTGTATTTTTGCAACGTGAACCCTTGTAAGGGGTAGAAGTTAAAAGGTAATAAAGAATGAGTGGTATGAAAAAAATGAGATTAATTAGCGCGGTATTAGGGATAGGAAAGAAGGTTTTACCTTTTTGCCTTTTTGCCTTTTTACCTTTAAGCCTGATGGCACAGGACGATGATATGTACTTCGTTCCGTCGAAGGAGAATGTGGCCAAGGAAGCCAAGACGTATGGAATGCCAAGAAATACATACTATTCTGGTTCGCAGCGAAGCGTTGACGAATATAACCGCCGTGGTATGTCGAGCTTGACACCCATCGACTCTGCAGGCAATGACATTATTGATTTCTCGGCAGTGCGTGGTGTGTATCCTGACTCTACTTATACAGATCAGGCCGACAACGATTATCAGTTGACCCGCAAGATGAGCCGCTTCGACGATTATACACCCAGTGAGGCTTATTGGGATGGATATCGCGACGGTCGCTGGTCATCACCGTGGTATCACAGCTGGTATAGTTGGTACGACTACGACCCATGGTATTGGGATACATGGTATTGGGGCCGTCCATGGCGCTGGAACAGTCCATGGTATTGGAACAGTCCATGGTATTGGGGTTACAACAGATACTGGGGAGGCCCGTTGTACGGCGGACCGCACTGGCATGGCGGAGGACATCACTCTACCGGTCGTCCTACCAATCACAGGCCGAGACTCAATGGCAGCAACTATGGCGGATATCGTGACAACTCTTCACGTCCCATCAGAAATACCAACTACAATCCTTCGTCGTTTGGAGGTAGCCGTTCGTCAGGTTCTGGTTCATCGTTCGGTGGTGGACACAGCAGCGGCGGTGGCGGTTCTTTCGGTGGCGGACGTTCAGCCTCTGGTGGCCGCTCATTCGGTGGCCGTAAATAACAGATGTATTATTTCGACTAACATACTTAATGAATATGAAGAAGATATTTTTATTCGGTTTCGTGACCTTTGTTGCTATGCAGGCTCAGGCACAGGACAACATAAATCTTGATACTTACATCGGTGCCCAGTTGGCTACTGAAGACCTTAACGGTACAGCACGCTACGTGGGTATGGGTGGTGCCCTTGAGGCCTTAGGTGCCGACATTACCACTATGGCTTCTAATCCCGCCGGCATAGGCCTCTTCCGCCATAATGAGGTGTCGGGCTCGTTCGGCCTCGTGATGCAGCAAGACGGCAAGTCGTTCCAGGACGGCAGCAAGACCAATGCCTCCTTCGACCAGTTAGGCATCGTGCTTTCTTCGCGCACAGGCCGTAACAGCTATCTCAACTTCGGCTTCAACTTCCATAAGAGCCGCAACTTTGACTATGTGCTCTCGGCTGCCGACAAGGCTATCAACGGCTCGTCGCAGAACCGTCAGACTACTATCAAGGGAGTGCGTGGTGACCTTGATACCTATTGGGGTGAGAGTCAGATTGACTACCTATATTATAATATGATAGAAGAGCCCGATCACTCGCTTTCTACCGTCGATGCCAAAGAGTATGAATTCGACCGTGCCCATACGGGATATATCGGCGAGTATGACTTCAACCTCAGCGGAAACATCAACAACCGAGTCTTCTTAGGACTTACCGTCGGTGTCAAGGATGTGCATTACAGCGCCTACAGCGAATACTTCGAACTGCTGAACTCTATCACTACTCCCTCGCTCACCAGTGTGCTGATTACCGACGACCACCATATCACGGGAACTGGATTCGACGTCAAGGCTGGTGTGATATTCCGTCCTGTCGAGGAGTCACCGTTCCGTCTGGGACTTAGTGTGTCAACTCCGACATTCTATAGACTCAAAACTAGCAATACAACACGTATTGGCGATGTCGCCCAGATGGGTTACGATGCTAAGTTTGCCTTCTATACCCCATGGAAGTTCGGACTCAGTGCCGGACACACCATCGGTCGTGAAGTGGCATTAGGTGTCAGTTATGAGCTGGCCGACTATTCTACCAATGATATGCGTGCCATTACCGAATACAACTACGACGAGTGGAGCGGCTACGGCGGCTACGAGAGTTGCAGTGACCCCGTGATGAAACGCCATACCGAGAAGACTCTCAAGACCGTCTCAACGCTTAAGTTGGGTGCTGAATACAAGCCAGATTCCAAACTGGCTATTCGACTGGGCTACAACTATGTGTCACCCATGTATGAAGAGAATGGAGTGCGCGACCAGACTCTCAATTCGCCTGGTACCTACATGGCCTCTTCTACCGACTATACCAATTGGAAGGCTACCCATCGTGTTATGGCCGGAGCAGGATTTACATTCGATAATCTCCGTCTTGATGTGGCATATCAGTGCTCACTGCGCAATGGCGACTTCTATCCCTTCATGAATGGTCTCTCGGCTCAGTACTATGATGCTGACAATAAGTTGCAGACGCTGACCAATGAGTGCCGTGGAATTAGTGTCAAGGATAACCGTCACCAGTTGCTTTGCACACTGACATATTCTTTCTGATACTTCTTTGGGATTATTAATATAGAAAACGCAAAATAAGTTTCGATTTATTTTGCGTTTTCTCACTTATTCGTACCTCTGATTTCATCTAAGGTACTTGCGTTCGAAAGAAAAAGAAAAAAAATATCTTTTTTATTTTTTTCTTTGCTCACTTATTCGTACCTTTGCCGAGATTTTACGAGAGTGATGCATTCCATGAAACGTTATCTGGTAGTTATTCTCTGTCTCCCGCTAATGATAGCCTGCGGAGGCAACAAGGCCGGTCAGGTGCAAGACGAGACGCCTGATGATACTACGGCCGTGACCGACTCAGCATCGGCTGACTCTCTCGCTAACGGACTTGCCGACCCCTTGGCCGACATTCCTATGCCTAAGGCTGCCGACGAACTGTTCGACGATTTCATCTTTAATTTTGCTGCCAACAAGAATCTGCAGCGCGAGCGTATCCTCTTCCCTTTGAAGAAGATCAATGGCGACAAGGTAGAGACTGTTGACAAAGAGCACTGGAAGATAGAGCGCTACTTTATGCGCCAAGATTATTACACGTTGCTCTTCGATAATGAGCGGCAGATGGAGATTGTGAAGGACACGTCGGTAAACCATGCCGTGGTCGAGATGATTTACTTCAATACCGGTGCCGTCATCCAGCATGTCTTCGACCGCTTGCGTGGTGCCTGGATGCTGACTTCAGTGCAGACTATTCCTATCAGTAATTCGGCCAATGCATCGTTCCTCTCCTTCTATCATCATTTTGCCACTGACCCCGCTTTCCAGCAGGAGAGCCTCAGCTCATCTATCCGTTTCGAAGGGCCTGACCCCGACGATGATTTTGCCCGCATGGATGGCGTCATTACTCCCGATACATGGGAGGCTTTTGCCCCAGAACTGCCAAAGAGAATGATTTTCAATATCATCTATGGTCAGCCGCGCCCCGAGGGTAACAGCAAGCTCTTCGTGCTGCGAGGCATTGCCAACGGACTTGAACTCGAACTGACCTTCAAGCGCACAGACGGAAAGTGGAGGTTGACAAAGATGACTACTTAAGAACCGGAGATACACCATGACAGACTTGTGCGACTACAGCCTTAGAGAGCATAATACATTTGGCATTGACGCCAAGTGCAGCCGTTTTCTTGAATATACTACAGACGACGAGGCCCACCAGATAGCCCAGATCCTTTCAGCCAGTCATCAGCCCTTCATCATCATCGGTGGAGGGAGCAATCTGCTGCTAACCCGCGACTTCGAAGGCATAGTAGTCCACTCTGCCATTATGGGCTATGAGATTGATGGCAGCACTATGCGTTGTGGCAGTGGCATGTTGTGGGATGATGTGGTAAGCGTCAGTCTGAACCACGGCCTCTATGGTGGCGAGAACCTCTCGATAATTCCTGGTGATGTCGGGGCAAGTGCCGTGCAGAATATCGGAGCCTATGGGGTAGAGGTCAAAGACCTTATTGTCGGTGTTGAGGCTGTCGAGATAGCCACTGGTCGCCAGTGCAGCTTCAGTAATGCTGAGTGTTGCTATGCCTACCGTCAGAGTCGTTTCAAGAGTGAATGGAAGAACCGCTATCTCATCACACATGTAAAATACCAGTTCTCTCCTACATTCACTCCTAATCTTGACTATGGCAACATACGCAGTGAATTAGAGCGCAGAGGCATCACCAAGCCTACTGCCATTCAACTGCGTGAAGCCATCATCGACATCCGCAATGCCAAGTTGCCCGATCCTAAAGTGACAGGTAATGCTGGCAGTTTCTTTATGAATCCCGTCGTCAGTCGCGAAGTGTATGAGTCGTTGGCAGCCAGCTATCAAGGCATGCCACACTATACCGTGGATAACGAACACGAGAAGATTCCTGCAGGGTGGATGATAGACCAGTGTGGCTGGAAGGGACGTTCTCTGGGGCGTGCCGGCGTTCACGACAAGCAGGCTCTTGTATTGGTCAACAGGGGGGGCGCCACCGGTCAGGAGATAGTCGCTTTGTGCTGTGCCATCCAACAGGATGTTAAACAACGTTTTGGCATTGACATTTATCCCGAAGTCAATGTTATCTGAGTTAGATAGGTAGAAGACAGTAAAGTTAATAGGTTAAATAACAAAGAGAAATATGAAGCTGACATTCTTAGGAACAGGAACATCGTGTGGCGTGCCGACCATAGGTTGCCAGTGCTATACGTGTACCAGTCCTGATGAGCGCGACAAGCGGTTGCGTTGTTCGGCACTTATCGAGACAGAACAGACACGCTTGCTCATCGACTGCGGTCCTGACTTCCGTCAGCAGATTATGCCTCTGCCGTTTCGTAAGATTGACGGCATCCTCATAACCCATGCCCACTACGACCACATGGGGGGGATGGACGATATCCGTCCATATTGCCAGTTTGGCGAAATCAATGTCTATGCCGATCCCTTGGCCCGCAAGGGAATGCTTGAGATGCTGCCATACTGCTTTGCCGAGCATCGCTATCCCGGTGTGCCAGCTATACAGCTGCACGAGATTCACAAGCACGAGCCTTTTAGTATTGGTGATATCGATATCATGCCGTTTGAAGTGATGCACCACGATTTGCCAATACTTGGGTATAGGTTTAGCGTAAGCGAAAACTTAACACTCAACACTCCACATTTACAGCACTGCCTGACATATATCACCGATATGAAGACCATTCACGACGAGGAGATGCCTTATCTTGCCGGCACAGAAGTGCTCGTGGTCAATGCCCTTCGCATCACGCCCCACCATTCTCATCAGACTCTCGACGAAGCAGTAGGCTTTGCCCGCAGGGTAGGGGCCCGTCAGACCTGGCTCATACATTCGAGTCATCATATCGGTCGTCATGCCGAGGTCAATGCCAATCTGCCCTCTGATATTCAGATGGCATACGACGGTCAGGTGGTGGAAATCTGATACTCCTGTTATCTTACTATCAGTTTGTGATTGCAGATAACTATTCCCTTTACATTGCTATCTACTCGCTGTCCTATTAGGTTGTAACTACTATCTTGTGAGTAGTCGTCGGGGGCGTTGTCGATGGCTTTCACTTTCGTTGGTTGTGTCTGCAAGTATAAAGTTGCCCCGGCATAGGTGCTCACCTCCTCAGGCACTACATTGCAGTCGGCAACGGTGTATTCGTAAGGCACATTAACAGTTGAACCCAATGATTGCGGAATAGGCTTCCCGTCGGTATAGTTATTGCTCGTCCATGTCACTGCCGTGGCATTCGTCTGGCTATAACAGCTTTTCACTCCTGTCAGGTAGTTGCCTTCTATCAGGAATTCAGAGTAGTTGCGTGGGTTGATGCAACTGCTGCCCGTAGAGCAGGTGTAGTAGTTGTTAATCATGTGTATTTTACCCACTCGTGCCATAGGCATGCGTGCCCTGCAGTTGTCACCCCAGTGGTTGAAGGCGAAGGTCGTGTTCAGATAACCTGTAGCCTCGCTATCGCTGCTGCCTATGAGGTTGGTGTTCTGGTGCATGTAAGAGCGTTCTGTATAGCTGAATGTGCACCAGCTCACGGTATTAAAGTCTGCCTTTTGTGTGATGTCGAAGTTGCCGTCCATGCCGTCGGTGAAATCACAGTGGTCCACCCAGCTGTTCTTTGTGCCGTAGAACGATAACAGGTCGCTTCCGCTCACGTCGATAGAGCCAGGGCCAACGAATTTCAGGTTGCGTATGATGATGTTCTTGCAGTCTCTGAAGAAGAAGATGCCCGAGTTGCGATACGACTCTTTTGTGTCGCCCGTCATATTGATGATTATCTGTCGTGTGTTGTATTCTGCCTCTTCGCTTACACTCCTTCCGTTCGACAGTGTTCCGCCGGTACCGCTACTGGTTTTCATGTTTGGCACTCCTGCTGCATCGAGAGCATCAAGAATTACCTGTGTGGCATACCATGTGGTGCAGATTCGGGCCCTGTTGATGCCCAGCAGCGTCTTGCCGCTGAGGCTGTTCAGCGATATGGTGCTTGCCACGATGAAGTCGCCCTGCGAACCGTCGAAGATTATTACGTTATAGTTGTTGATGGCATTGCTGATGGTATTCTTCATGTCCTTTCCCGTCGATGTCAGGGTGATGACCTTGTTGCTGGCTACTCCCGTCACAGGATACTCATAGCACCCTCCGCCGGTGATGTTGTATGGCGAATTGGTTGTTCGCGACGACTGTGTGCAGAATCCGAAAGGCTTTAGCTGATCGTAGTTGCTAGTGCCGTTGTCTGCCAACGCTGACATTGGTAGCAGCATTGATGTCAGGAGCAGGCAGATAATCTGTTTCACAGACTGATGGTTAGTGACTTGTTTCATAGACAGTTGGTATGTGAGTATTATAAGTTATGTGTTAATGACTATCGTAGAATTCTATTATGCGGTCTATATACTGTTCTCCTGCGGCTCGCCCCATTTCATATACGTGGCGCATCTCCTCTGGGTTGTGGCTGATATGTCCGATTGGTATCTTGCCTTCGGGGCGGATAACAAGACAGTGTCCTTCGCGTTCGGCTTGAGCCACATACTGCAGCTGCCTGTTATACATCAGGTGGCGATTGTCAAGTGCACGTATCATCTCCGGAAATTTCCTCAGCGACAGTCTTATCAGTGGCATCAGTCTGTTGTGCTCTTTCTGGTATCCCAGAGGCTGCGTCAGTATTACTATGTTGCGGTCGTAGCCTATGCTTTCGAAATACTCCAACGGGATAGAGTCGCTCACTCCTCCGTCGAGCAGTTTATTGCCCTGCACCTCTACAACCTTCGAGACGATAGGCATCGATGCCGATGCCCGCAGCCACTCCAGTTCATCGTAATCCACATGATCCATGGCGTGATATATGGCCTTTCCCGTCAGCACGTCGGTGCATACCACGATAAACTCCATGGTATTTTGCCTGAAAGCCTCTATATCGAAGATGTCGTATTTGAAAGGAACAACATGGTAGCCGAATTGTGCGTTGAAGTAGTCGCCGCTTGTCAGCAGAGAGCGCATTCCGCTGTATCGCGAGTCATGGGCAAAGCGCGTATTATAGCGTATGGCTCGCCCCACCTGTCCCGATTTATAGTTGCAGCCGAAAGCTGCCCCAGCCGAGACACCTATCAGTCCGTCGGGTCTTACGTGGTGCTCCATCATCACGTCGGTCACGCCTGCCGTCCATAGTCCGCGCATGGCTCCACCTTCAAGTACTAGTCCTTTTTTCATATTCTGACGCCAAAATTACTAAAATAAATTGAAAACAGGCCGCTTTTCAATTTATTTTAGTAATTTTGTAGCAGAAAGTGTTATGTTATGAAAATTCTGTTTCTTGTCTATCATGGTTTCTCTGAGCATAGTGGCATATCAAAGAAGATACACTATCAGGTGAAGGGACTGCGTGAGAATGGCTATGATGTTCGTCTGTGCTATTATGATTTTGCTGCCGATGGCCATCGTTGCCGCTTTGTCGATGGCAGTGTTATCCACGACTACGGAACGGGTAAGTGGGCTGGCCTCCGCCAGCGTTTCGACTACGGTTGCATATTCGATTACTGCGTCCGTGAGGGTATTGAGTTTGTCTATGCTCGCTGTTTCCAGAATGCCAATCCGTGGCTCATCCGTTTCTTCAGCAAATTGCGCAATGCAGGCATTCATGCCGTCACCGAGATACCTACCTATCCCTACGATCAGGAGTTCAAGAGCTTCGAGTGGAAGATGCGTATGGAGTTGAAGGTTGACCAGTTGTTCCGTCGCCGACTATACCGTCAGATGGATGCTGTGGTGACATTCTCTGATGCCCGTGAGATCTTTGGCCAGCGCACCATAAATATCAGCAACGGTGTAGATTTCGATAGCATTAAGTTGATAGAGAACGATAACGCTAATGATAACTTAAAAACTCAAAACTTAAAACAGCTTCATCTGATAGGTGTTGCCGAGGTGCATCCGTGGCATGCTTTCGACCGCGTGCTGTCTGGCATGGGAGAGTATCATGGTCCGGTGCATGTGGTATTCCATATTGTCGGTGGTGTTCATCCCAATCAGATGGACCGTTATTTCACTCCGCTCTTAGGCAAGTATCATCTTCACGACAGGGTGATATTCCATGGGCAGCTGTTTGGAGAGCAGCTCGACAGTGTCTTCAACCAGTGTCAGTTTGCCATTGGGTCTCTTGGCCGTCACCGCTCGGGTATCACCGTCATCAAGACGCTCAAGAATCGTGAGTACGCCACCCGTGGCATACCTTTCATATATAGTGAGCAGGATAGCGACTTCGACAGTCAGCCATACGTATTGAAGGCCCCTGCCGACGAGTCGCCTGTTGATATTCAGAAGATTATCGACTTCATGGAGCATTTCACCATGAAGCCTGCGGAGATACGCCATACGGTGGAGCATCTCACTTGGAAGATTCAGATGCGAAGAGTAGTCGATGCCATTGCTGGCTGATGGTGTTGATGTCGAATCGCTGTGCTATCTCAATAGCTTCTTTTGCCTTTTCTGTCCAGTTCAACTGTGTGGCTTCGTGCATGCGGCGGGCCATACCGTTCACGTCGCCGTTGACGTAGTATAGTCCGAATTCGCCCATTATTTCCTTACTGGTAGGCAGGTCCGATGATATTACCGGCAGTCCGTGGGCCATGGCCTCTACCAGTACCAGTCCGAATCCCTCCCATCTCGAAGATAGCACATAGACCTGAGCTTGACTGTAGTACGACTGTATGTTGTTAGTAAAGGGATGTATTGTGATGCGCTCCTCCAGCTTGTAGTTCTTTATCTGTTTCCGATAGAGGGGTTCTTCCACTCCTTCGCCAACTATGTCGAGGGTCCATTCCTTGTTCTGTTCGGCAAATATGTTGAAAGCCTCTATCAGCAGGTCGAATCCCTTATGCAGTCGTGAGAATCGCCCGACGGCGAGGAATTTCTTCGATGTTCCATCGGCAGGCCGTCCCGGTTTCAGAGTCAGCGGGTTGTATATCACCTGTACTGGGAAGTGGTATTTCTGTGCATCGTCGTTGCACAGCACCACCGTGCCGTCTAGTTTCTGCAGTTGCCACTCATAGTGCTTGCAGAGTTCCGGACCAATATAGAGCGACTTCTTGCCGAAAAGTGCGTCATACGAGTTGTGTACCCATCCTATGAGTCTCACGCCAGGCAGTTTCTTGCGGCATGTTGCCAGTCGCACGGCCAACGGGGCATGTACACCAATCACAGCGTCATAGTGGCCCAATGCCAGTTCGGCGGCCAGTGCGTTGCGCAGTTCCGAAGGGAACGAGCTGTGGGCATATCCGTCAGATGTCAGCCTCGTCTGTGGCAGCCATCTGCGGTATAGGTAGCTATATGCCTTGCACAGGTATTTCTTCCATTGTGGTACAGAGGGATATTTGAAGAAATGATAGTTTATAGGTTGCTCGTTGAGACCATAGAGTGTAGTGTCACGTGCCTCGATGCTGTCCATGGTAACTATGGTGACGTCGCAGCTTTTTGCCAACTGCTTGGCCATGACAGCCGTCACCCTTTGCACTCCACCAAAAGAGAATATGGAGTCGACGAGGAAACAAATTCTTTTCTTCACGCTACAAAATTACGAAAATAAATTGAAAAAAGCGCGATTTTCAATTTATTTTCGTAATTTTGTGGCATAAACCGAATCTGTCGTGGATAAGAAGTCTCTGAAAATAGTCTATGTCACACCTGCACTTTATATGGCAGGAGGAGTTGAACGTGTGCTGACGCTCAAGGCCAACTACTTTGCTGAGCACTTCGGCTACGACATTACCGTCATACTCACTGAGGGAAAGGGCAGACCATTGTTCTATCCTTTGTCCGACAAGATAAAGGTAGTGCATCTCGACATCAATTTCGAAGAACTCTGGACGTGCTCCTTTCTTAAGAAAATCTTTGTGTATCTCACTAAGCAGCGCCGCTTCAAGAGGTTGCTCACCGAACAGCTGCTGCTCTTGCGCCCCGATATCACAGTCAGTATGCTGCGACGCGAGATAAATTTCATCAACAGCATTCGTGACGGCAGCCGCAAGATAGGTGAGTTGCACATAAATCGCGCCAACTATCGCAATTTCGATGCCGAGGGTGCTGGATGGCTGAAGCGCTCCTTTGCCGCCCTGTGGTCGTGCAGTCTCCTCGGTCATCTGCGGCAGCTCGACAAGCTGGTGGTGCTCACCGACCAGGACCGCGAGGCATGGCATGAACTGCACAATGTGGTCACCATTCCAAATCCGCTGTCACTGTCGCCCTCGCATGTCAGTCCAATGACCAGCAAGCGCGTGCTGGCCATAGCCCGCTATTCACATGAGAAAGGCATCGACTTGCTGCTCCGTGCGTGGGCCACGACGGCTCAGAATATTCCCCACTGGCGCCTCGATGTTTATGGCGACGGCGAACGTGCGCCCTATGAACAGCTTATCAGCGAACTAGGCATCGACCGCAGCCGTTGCCAGCTACATGGCCGTACAGACGATGTAGAGCGCGAATACTGTAGCAGCAGTCTCCTGGTACTTGGTTCCCGCTTCGAGGGCTTTGGCATGGTTATGGTTGAGGCCATGGCCTGCGGTTTGCCTGTAGTGGCTTTCGACTGTCCATGGGGACCTCGTTCTATTATCACCGATGGTGTCGACGGCCTGCTGGCCGACAATGGCAATCCCTCTGACCTCTCTCGTCAACTGCTGCGCCTGATGACCGACGAGTCGTTGCGTCTCTCAATGTCGTGTGCTGCTGCAGTCAATATCCGTCGCTTCAGCATCTCCCGCATCGCTGCCCAGTGGCAGTCGCTATTTGAAACAGTAGTCAATAACCGTTAGCCTATGACTTACGAAGTAACTATTGGAATCCCGGTATATAATGTGGCCAAGTACATCCGCCAGACCATGGATTCTGCCTTGGCCCAGACTTTCCAGAGCATCGAGTTCCTCATCTGCGATGACTGCGGCACCGACGGCTCTATCGACATCGTACGCCAATATCAGCAATCCCATCCCCGAGGGCGTGATATACGAATTGTGCGCCAGCCTCGCAACATGGGTATCGGCCATGCCCGCAACCGCATGATGGACGAGGCCCGCGGGCGCTACTTCTACTCACTTGATGCCGATGACATTATCACACCCGATGCTATATCTCTGCTCTATCAGACCGCCATCCAGAATCAGGCCGAACTGGTATATGGCAGCTACGAGCGCCTGTTCGTCAATGGCGATAGTCAGCGTGAGGTTAATTATTCCTATCCCTTCCGCGTCTTCACCCAGCCTGACGAGTATGCCCAGTATGCCTATAACGTGGGTGTGCAGGTGATGAACTGGAACTACCTGCTGTCGCTCGATGTAGTCCGTCGCAACAATCTGCGCGTCACCCCCGTTGGTCATGGCTATGGCGAAGACTATACCTACACCGTCGATCTGCCCACCTATGTCACCCGTGTGGTACTGCTTCCCGATATCACCTATAAATATTATATAGAGGAGAAGGTTTACGACGGAAAGCGCAAGAAGACGCTGTCGAGAGAACAGATGGATCTCGCTCTTGCAGCCATCGACCAGAAGAAGCGGCGTACCGAACTGCGCCACAAGCCATATTATGCCCTGCGTTGCTCCATACTGATGATGTACGACTACTATTTTGCCTGCGAGATACTCTCGCGCCGTGGCGAGGCCAATCCTCCCTATACTAATAGAGAGATACGCGATATCATGTGGCACCCCATGTCGCTGCTCGAAATCCTACGCTCGCCGCAGTCATGCCTGAAGAATCTGGGCGCATGGTTCATCGGAGTGCTGCCGCCACCATTGTCTGTGGCTCTGCTGAAGCTCACCTCTATGTTCTAAACTCTTATTTCGTAATACTGATTTCTAAACACTTAATCCTAATCTATCAGCTCCATGAATAATTGGTACGACAAATACATGACTATCTACGGGCGTCCTTTCAGCGAAGTGCCCCAGCAGGTAATCGATGAGACACGCCAGCGCCTGGCCAGTCTGCAGAGCCCAGAGCCCTTGGCCAGCATAGTGGTCATTGCATATAATGAAGAGACTCACCTGCAGGCCTGTCTGTGGGCTCTTAGCGAGATACAGTGCAAGTATCCCGTAGAGATAATCGGTGTCGATAACGATTCCAAGGACCGTACTGCTGAAATCTACCAGCAGTCGGGCATACCTTATTATACAGAGTATCAGCACTCGTGCGGCTATGCCCGTCGCTGCGGATTACAGCATGCCCGTGGGCGTTTCTACTTTGATGTGGATAGCGACACGCTCTATCCTCCGAAGTATTATGAAGTGATGCTGGAACAGCTGTTGAAGCCTGGCGTCTCATGCGTTTCTGCTACGTGGACTTACTTCCCTGACGAGAACCATTCGAAACTGGGGTTGAGGCTGTTCGAAATGGCCCGCGACCTCTTCCTGTGGGTTCAGCACTTCAAGCGTCCCGAGTTGTCGGTGCGCGGTCTGGTGTTTGCTTATAATGCTGACTATGGGCGCAAGGAGCCTTACCGCGTAGATATTATCCGTGGAGAAGACGGCTCGATGGCCCTCAACCTAAAGAAGTATGGACGTATTGTCTTTGTTCGCGACCGCCGCTGCCGGGCCATCACTGGTTATGGCACCATCGGCAACCAGTCGCTTTGGCAGAGCTTTGTTGACCATGTCCGTATTCAGATGAAAGGCATTACCCGTATCTTCCACAAGACCGACCATTACGACGATGAGGAAGACAATCTGGTCAAGAACTGATGCATCGAACTACTCTTCATCGAAGTCGATGTCGTCGGTCCAGTCGCTGTCACTGCGGGCGTAGCCGGGATTTTAGGGTTGTCTTGCTTTCGATTGTTTTCCTGCATTTCTGACATTTCCTACACTAAGATGTTGAGTGTTTTCGACTGCATAGACATCAAAAGAGACAACTTTTGAAGAGTATTTAAGCGATACCGTTAGAAATTTCCAGCCTTGAAATTCAGAGTTCCAAGGCTTGAAATTCAGAGTTCTAAGGCTGGAAATTCATAGTTTCAAGCATTGGTACTTTATTTTGGTACTTTGGTTAAAATATTTAAAATACCGTTTTGGACCTTGGGGACATACCTAGGTAGGAAATGCAGGAAATGCAGGATTTTTTTTTGCAATACTTATGTCATGGTGGTGATTGAAACTCAGCGCAGACGGATAAGCTGTGATCCAGACAACTCTTTGTCGCTGCCAGTCAGTTGTATGGCATAGATTCCTGAGGCCAGTTGCGGGAGAGAAATGTTGGCGTAGCTGCCAGCAGGCATGATGGTTGTCTGCCACAGCATGGCGCCATTGGTGGAGTATATGCTGACGTTGATGGGCGATGCTGGCTGGCGGATGAATGTCAGGTGTATGCTGCAGTTGTCGGCAATGATGCTTACGCCGGCCGGCTGGTGCTGGCTGATACTCTCTATGCCGGTAAGCCCCAGGATATCGAGCAGTCCGCGATAGGCGTCAATCTCGCCGTAGCCATAGTCGTTGTTGGGATAGGAGAGAGATTCGTCGGGATGCTGGCATGTTCGGCTGAAGACATCGATGATTTCTTCACGGGTGAGTGTTGGCTTTGCCTGTAGCCACAGGGCGATGGTGCCTGCTGCTGCCGGACAGGCCATCGAGGTGCCTGAGAGAGCCGTCCATGAGTATGTGCGCCCGTTGTGCTCGAAGAGTTTTACGCTGTTGCGGTAATCCCAAGCGTCGGGACCGATGGTTTCGAGATAGTAACTGCTGTATGATGATATTACATCATAGCCGGGAGCCACTACATCTGGCTTCATGAGGTCGTTGAGTGCAGGTCCAGTTGACGATTCCGTCATGCGTTTGCCGTAGGTCTGGTTGCCGGAGATGATGGTTGTGCCCTTGTGGGTGGTGTAAGATGTGCGCCATGTGGTGGCTCCCACACATATTGCCGAGGGGAAGCATCCAGGGGCAAGGATGTTGTGACCATAGGTGGCTGCATTCCACTGTGGATCGACGCTCGACTGCCTGAGGGGATTCGAACTGCTGCCGTAGAGCTGTACCCTACTGTCGGCTCCCTCCATTACGATGGCTATGTAGCCTAATTCGTGGAGGTTGCGGTGCGCCATTATCTGCAGTGTATAGAGAGTGTCGGCAGTGAATCGTGAGGGATAGCGGGTGGCACTGACAAAGCATGAGTCGGAACCCAGAATCAGTGTGTCGGCCAACAGAGTATCCAGGCGATTGTCTGACGATGCTATGGTGTGTTGGTATGACGGATTATGGCTTAAGTCGTAGAAATGCAGTGTGAGGTTCATGGGGCCGTTCGACTTTAAGTGGTAGTTGGCCTGTTTCTTATAGATATGTATGAAGGCTCCTGCCTGTTGTGTTCCCACAGGCTTCTCGGCATAGGTGATAGACTGGTTCTCGTTGCCTGCCGACACAGCGATGATATGGCCTGGGCCTGCGAGCTTGTCGAGAAAGGCTGAATACAGACTGTCTTCCTCATCCAGATAGGGTGAATAGCCCTCGCTGAAGGATGCTACGCATGGCTTGCCCTGGCTGTCGGCATAGTCGAAGATGTATTTGAATCCCAGGGCATCGGTAGCCGATGTGTATTTATAGTAGTCTTTGGGATCGATAAATACGGTATCGGCGGTGACGGCGTTGGCCACCAGGCAGATGTCGCTCTCGAAGGCTACTCCGCGGTATGGGCTGTCGTAGCCGCTGCCAGCGGCAATGCCCGTGGTGTGGGTGCCGTGTGACTGCTGACTGCCGTCGGTGGCACAGCCTTTAGCCAGTATGGCTTCACTGCCTATGTAGTCGCGTCCTACGGGGAATGTGCTGCCTATGGTGTCGGGCGACAGTTGGTCCCAAAAGGCTTTGATGCGGTAATTGCTTAGTGCTGCATCGCTGTAGAAGTTGGGGTGGGTGAGGTCGAAACCTATATCCATGATGCCCACTACCACGCCGCTGCCTGTAAATGCCTGATGACTCTGTGTGGCGGTATATACCGGCAGCGTGTTGATAATCTTGGGGACTGTGTCCATCGTAGTATGGCAACTCTCGCTGGCCTCAATCCTTTTGATGGATGCATGCTGCGATAATTCTGCCAACTGGCTGAGCGGTATTGAGGCAATGACAATGTCATCCTTCCGGGCATAGGTCCTGCATCCATGCCGCTCCAGCACGTCGTCGTCATTAGTTTGTATGAAGGCCAAAAGGGATGGAGTACCCCCTTCGTCCCCCGAGGGGGACACAATAGATCTATAGGGTATCGAAGCCCCCTCGGGGTAAGTAGGGGGGGCATTTAGCACAGCTATTAATCTCACCCAGGGCGACATCTTGCTGTAGTCGGTAGCCGATTGTGCCATGACAGCAAACAACAGGAGTGATAATAGCAGCGTTGCAAACGATCGTCTGAGCATAAGGCAATACCCTAAATGTTGTGGTGAACTGTTATTCCACGGCCATGAAGGCATTCATGAACTCCTGTAGGCGCAACAGACCGTAGCTTCCGCTGACGCAGCTTTCTTCGTCGTACAGTTCGACATTATCGGGCTGGATGCCTTTGTGCCAGATGATGAATGGCACGGGCTCGTTGACATGGATGCGCAACTCGACGGGCGTGGGATGGTCGGGAAGGACGGCAACGCATACATCTTCCTGCATAGCATTGATGGCCTCGATGATGGGTTTTACCAGTCGCTGGTCGAGATAGTCGATGGCTTTTAACTTGAGATCGATATCGCCGTCGTGGCCTGCCTCGTCGGTGGCCTCGACATGGACGAAGACGAAGTCGTCGGTCTTCAGGGCTTCGATAGCGGCCTGTGCCTTACCTTCATAGTTGGTATTGGCAAGTCCTGTGGCTCCAGGTACCTTGATAATGCGCATTCCAGCATAGCGACCGATGCCTTGGATGAGGTCAACGGCAGAGATTACTGCTCCCGATTTTATTTGCGGATACTGCTGCATGAGGGTCTGCATGGAGGGACGATAGCCGCCGCTCCACGGCCAGATGCTGTTGGCCTGGCGCTCGCCCTTGGCGGCTTTGGCCAGATTGTAAGGATGTTTAGCTAACAGCTCTTGCGACTTGAGTATCAGTTCGTTAATGAGCTCTGCGGTCTCTTGTGGGGAGAGACGGGAGATGTCAGCGGCAGAACCGCTGACCACAGAACCGCTAACTACAGGATCAGCCGGCTTTACCAGTAACGGGCGCCACTGCTCGTTGGGATGGTCGTGGGGAGGATTGCAGATGATGTGCTTCGAGCCGCCTTTAATGACGAGCAGATGGCGATACTGTATGCCAGTTATGAATTTTACGCGCTCGAAATCCTTTGGACAACTGTCGCCTAAGCGCTGCCGTTCGCGCTCGTTGATGGGAGCGGCAAGGGTCTCGTTGAGGTATCTGATGAGTTCGGCAGCATCGGCTGTTTCAAGGTTGCCACCATTGTGGGTGATAATTTTGCCATCTTCGAGCGTGATAATGTTGCAGCGGATGGCCATGTCATCGTCAGCCATGTCGTATCCTATACTAGCGGCTTCGAGGGGGCCTCGGCCTTCGTAAACTTTATTCAGGTCGTAGCCAAGAATGGCGGTGTTGGCAACTTCGGAACCAGGAGGGAATCCTTCGGGGACGGTGATTAGACGGCCGCAGCGCCCTTGGCGGGCCAGGCGGTTTATGTACTCCGGGCGGGCATATTGCAACAGTGTCTTGTTGCCGAGGCTGGCCACTTTGTGGTCGGCCATTCCATCGCCCAATATTATTATTCGTTTCACTACTAAATTAAAAATTTAAGATTAAAAATTAAACGAGCAAGCAAGCTTGCTGTGGAGATAAAGGGAGTTAGAAGGAAACATGAATTACATTATTACATTTTTGATTGTCAATCGCTAAATATTAGCGATTGACATGATGTTGGCGAAGACACCGGCAGCGGTGACTGACGCTCCGGCGCCATAGCCTTGAATCTGCATAGGATATTCCTTGTAGCGCTCGGTAGTGAGCAGGACGATATTGTTGGAGCCCTCGAGATTGTAGAATGGCGACCAGCGGTCAACCTCCTTCAGGGCTACGCTGGTTTTACCGTGCTCCATAGTGGCTACGAAGCGCCAGCGCTTGCCCTCGGCATCTAGGCGCTTACGGCGCTGCTCGAAATCGGCATCGAGAGCCGGCAGTTTCTGCCAGAAATCGTCTGTTGAGCCGAGGAAGAAATCGTCGGGCACGAAAAGGTGCTTCTCTACATCCTGCTGTTCTACCTTGTATCCTGCCTCGCGGGTGAGGATAACCAACTTGCGAACCACATCGGTGCCGCTAAGGTCTATACGTGGGTCGGGCTCTGAATAACCCTGCTCTTTGGCTCGGCGCACGGTTTCAGAGAAAGGCACATCGGCGCTAATCTCGTTGAAGATGAAGTTGAGCGTGCCAGAGAGCACAGCTTCTATCTTGAGTATCTTGTCGCCCGAGTTGCGCAGGTCGTTGATGGTGCCGATGATAGGCAGTCCGGCGCCCACATTGGTTTCGTAACGGAACCATACGCCGCGGTCGCGGGCAGTAGTCTTCAGTTTCTGATAGTTGTCATAGTCGCTCGATGCTGCTATCTTGTTAGCAGCGATGACGCTGATATTGTGTTCGAGGAATGTCTGATAGTAGGATGCAATCTCCTTGCTGGCGGTGCAATCTACGAAAACGCTATTGAAGATGTTCATGCCTATTACTTCATCGCGCAGGTTGCTGCCCTGAGCCTCGGGCTTTTTTAGCAGTTCCTGATAGTGCTCCAAATCGATGCCGTCGCGGTCGTATATGCCTGCCTTCGACGAGGCGATACCTACCACGTTGAGCTTCAGTCCGCTGCGCTGCATCAGTTCGTTGTATTGTGAGCGTATCTGTTCGATGAGCATGCCGCCCACGGTACCGATGCCACAGATGAAGAGGTTAAGAACCTTGTATTCGGAGAGGAAGAAAGAGTCGTGAAGCACGTTGAGCGACTTGCGCAGGAAGCGTCCATCGACAACGAACGAGATGTTGGTCTCTGAGGCCCCCTGGGCGCATGCTATCACTGAGATACCGCTGCGTCCTAATGTCCCGAATAGCTTGCCGGCAATACCGGGGGTGTGCTTCATGTTCTCACCTACAATGGCTATTGTGGCAAGGCCGTTTTCTGCATGCATGGGGAACATTGCTCCCGTAGCAATCTCCTTGGAGAACTCCTCGTTAAGCACCTCGACGGCAGCATCACTGTCTTCGTCGCGCACGCCGATAGAGGTAGAGTTCTCAGAAGATGCCTGGCTGACCATGAACACCGATATGCCCTTGTTGGCCAAAGTGGTGAAGATGCGGCGGTTGACACCGATGACACCTACCATCGACAGACCGGTGACAGTGATAAGGGTGGTGCCCTTGATGCTGCTGATACCCTTGATGGGCTTGCGGTCGTTTTCGATCTTCTCCTTTATCAGTGTTCCGGGATGGCTGGGGTTGAAGGTGTTTTTAACCTTGATGGGTATGTTCTTTACACATACGGGATATATCGTGGGAGGATAAATGACCTTTGCGCCGAAGTTGCAAAGCTCCATAGCCTCTACATACGATAGTTCGTTGATGGTGTATGCAGACTTGATAACTTTGGGGTCGGCGGTCATGAATCCATCGACGTCGGTCCATATCTCAAGCACTTCTGCATCCAATGCCGCAGCAATGATGGCTGCGGTATAGTCGGAGCCTCCACGTCCCAGGTTGGTGGTTTCGCCAGTGTCACGGTCGCGGCTGATGAAGCCTGGCACTACGGCTATGGTCTTGCTGGTTGCAGTTGAACCACTGCAACATACAGGACCGAAGGCTTCCTTGACTAGGCGGGTGGTAAGCTCTGAGTCGAGGGTGTGCTTGCCGTGTTTCTTTTCAGTGCGGATAAAGTTGCGGCTGTTCATGCGGATGCCGCCTTTGACGAGCGACGCAACGATATTCGACGAGAGGCGCTCGCCGTAGGATACGATGGCATCCTGGGTCTTCAGACTCAGGTCGTGAATAAGAAAAACTCCATAGTAGATGCTCCTTAACTGGTCGAAGAGTTGATCGACCTTGTTAAACAGCTCAACGCGCTTCTTGTCATCAGTGATGATTGTGTCGATCATCTGATGATGGCGGCTGACCATGGCATCGAACTCCTCCTTCCAGTGTTCGTCGCCCTGCAATGCCATCTGCGAAGTGGCTATCAACTTGTCTGTAATACCGCCAAGGGCACTGACTACAACTATGACAGGCCCCCGTTCGGCTGCTGTCTCCACAATTTTCTTTAAGCTTAGAATGCTTTTTACGGAACCTACGGACGTTCCGCCAAATTTCAGTACTTTCATATTTCTATGCAATTTATCTTTACCAACGGTACCCCTTGACAAGCGGGGACTACTCCGAAGGCGGGGCAAAATTACAAAATCAAAAGCAAACAGCAAAAGAAAAGCGGGAAAAATTGCAATAACTAAGGCAAAACATCAAAAGAAAAGCGGGAAAAGTATTTCCCGCTAGTGATAATTGTGTGTTATGAATGCTGTTTTACGTCAGTGATTTAGGGGGAGCCAAAGGCTCATGTCCTGTATGCCGCGGTTGTCCCAGGCATAGTAGGGGATGAGGCGGATGCGCACTGTCTGCTTTGAGGCAGGGCGCAGGTCGCGGTAGAGCTGGTCATTGTTCCAGGAGTCGCTGTTGACGAGGATGGCGTCGCCCTCTAGGGCTACCATCTCGTGGCCTGCAATGGTGACGGGCCTCTCGGTGAATTGGATATCGGCGGGGATGGCTATATCGTTGATGCGATGACCACCCTCGATGTCTTCTCCCTCAAGACAGTAAACGATGGGGCCGCGCATGACGGCAATCTGATTCTTAGCCTCTTCGACAAGTGGGTTAGCCTCTATCAGACGGGTATTCATGGGCAGGTTGAGCTCGATAACGTCGCCCTTCTTCCATTTGCGGGGCTGGCACAGGTCTTCGGCCAGAATTGACTTGCCGTTCAACTTGAGCGTCATGTCAGTGCTCCATCCGGGAATATGCATGCGGATGCTCTTCAGACTCTTTGCCTTCTTGACGGTAAGGGTGATATGGCCGTCCCATGGGTAGTTGGTCTGCTGCTCTATCTCAAGGTCCTTAGTCTTCAGCGCGTTCTGTCCGTAGAGGTTCACCCAAAGGGTGTCGCCCTTGATGCTATAGGCATACTCCTGGGCTTCGCAGAGAGTGCGCAGCGTGTTTGGCGGACAGCAGTAGCATGTGATGTAGTGCTGGCGGTGCTTGGGCCAGCGCATGGTGTAAGGAAACTCCTTGGTGCGGCGCAGAGCCTCGGTATAGAAGAAGTCTCGACCGTCGAGCGAGATGCCACTGAGGATACCATTATAGAGCTCGTTCTCGATGTTGTCAATATATTTCGGGTCAACCGTGGTCTGGAACATTCGCCACGAGAAGAGCAGCATGCCTATCTGGGCGCATATCTCGTTGTGGGCAGCCTCCTGAGGCAACTGGAACTGGCGTCCGTAGGCCTGGTGTATCTGCTGTATGGAAGGCTGGTCGTAGGTTGTCCCGTCGGGACTGACACCATCGTAGAGGGCACCGCATCCACCCATGATATATATCTTATGATTGATGATGTCGTCCCAGATGGCCGTGAGGTTTCTCATGAGCTGTTCTTCGCCAGTCTCGGCATACAGGTCGGCAACGCCGGCATAGAGGTAATTGGCGCGTACGGCATGTCCCATGGCCTCATACTGGTCGCGGAACTTATGGCGGTCCTGATTGTGGTCTTCGCCGTTGGTCACGCTGTCGCGGATGGCTATCAAGCCTTTGGCCAGCGTGAGGTATTTTTCGTCGCCCGTCTCACGGTACATCTCGGCAGCACCCATATAGTGGCTAGGGCAGATGGCATTTCTGGAAAGCTCGGCGGCATCATTGGTAAGGAAATTGTAAAGGAAGTCGGCAGCGCGCTTGCCACACTCAAAGAGCGTGGTCTTGCCCGTGGCACGCTTGTGGATGATGCCTGCCGTCATGAGGTGGCCCAAGTTGTAAGTCTCGAAATTGAGGCGCGAGGCAAAGGCGTGTTTCTGGTCTTTTCCTATCTCGATGCCGGCGGCATTTTCGGTGTTGGAATGCGAGTCGATGCCGGCATTACGCTCAGAGATGACCACAGGGGTGTGGATGTATCCGTCGGCACGCTGAGCCAACGACACCTGCTCGATGAACTTGTCCATTAGGGCATCCACATTAGGGTCTTTCGTCACGGCATAGACTGCAGCACAGGCTTCGAGCCATTTATACATGTCGCCGTCGTGGAAGGGAGGGCCGTGGTGCTTGCCTTGAACGGTTCCGGCAGCAACCTCGAAGTTGCGGAAGCCGTTGCTGCCATGCAGGCCGTCGTTGTCGATAGTCTCCCAAGGGGTATTCCATGTGTTCCACATATCCCAGATGCCTATCGTTGACAGCATCTGGAAGCGGTCGCCCCAGAAGCCGCCAGTCCATCGGGTAGCTCCTAACGGCAGGGCCTGCATCTTGGCTTGCTTGCTATGGCTCATGTCGGTCAGACCCTGAGCCTGGACGTTTGTCGCTGTACCACAGCAACAGACTAAACATACAAAGAGGAGTTTTTTCATAGGTTGTTTCGTTTTATTTATTGACGGACATTGGGGCGTTTTGTCATCTTAGTCGGGTAGGGACTGCCACTGAGGGCATTACCACTGGAAGTCTTCGATGTGTTCTATTTCGGGGGTGCTGTCGGGGGTGCCGACGACGGTAATCACGTCGAAGCGGATATCGTGGGTTATATTCTTATATTTAATATAGTGGTTGGCTGCATGTCGCAGATTGTTCAGCTTTCTGTAATCTACGGCACTTTCAGGGTCGATAAATAATTTGTTGCGCCGTGTCTTGACTTCGACGAAAACAACGACACTGCCGTCCCAGGCAATGATGTCGATGTCGCGATGACCAGAGCGCCAGTTGCGCTCGATGATGGTATAGCCTTTGCGCTGCAAATAGTCGGCAGCGACATTCTCGCCCCAGTGTCCTAAATCGTTATGTGTTGCCATCCGGTACCATTAGTTAAAATATACATAGAGTGAAATCATCACTATGGCAAGGGCACTCCATAGGGCAATGGCCAGTTTGGAGTAGCCTTCGCGGACGGGGGCAGGAATCTCATATTGCGTCGTGTCCTTATCCGTCAGACTGATTACTATCATCGAGGCTACAAGGATAACGAATAGTTCGAACGACAGGAGCATGAAGTGGGGCCACTGTATGGTGAGCCACTCGGGGGGCCAGAGGTAGAGGATGCCCACCAGCAGACAGAATGCAGTACCTGCCGTCAAGGCAAAGTTGGCGGCACGGGTTGTAGTGCGCTTCCAGAAAATACCCAACAGGAATACGGCAGCCATTGGCGGAGCAATGAATCCGAGAACCGACTGGAACACGTTGAACAGGTTGAGGCCCTTGATGGCATCGATGGCTACAGTAAGGATGATGGCCAGTGCGGAACCGATGACAGTGACTATGCGCCCAACGTAGTTGATGCGACGCTGAGAAGCGTCAGGATGGAAACGCTTGACGTAGATATCCATCGTGAATACAGTGGACAGGGCATTGAGGGCGGAGCCTATCGTTGATACCAGACATGCTGTGAGCACGGCAAACACCAGCCCTACCATGCCTACAGGAAATAGGTTCTCGACCATCGTAAGATAAGCCTCGTCAGGATTCTTCAGCGTGTCGCCGAACAGGGCAAAGCAGATGATGCCCGGCAGGATATACAGTGTCACATCAAGTATCTTCAGCCAACCGGTTAAGTTGGTGCCCAGCTGCCCTTCTCTCAGATCTTTGGCTGCCAGCACGGGCTGTACCATGCTCTGGTCGGTACACCAGAACCATACGCCCATGACAGGGTATCCTAGAACGATGGGCAGCCAGGGGAAGGCCTCGTCGGTATTGGGCTTGAACATCACCCAGTAGTCGGCAGGCACCTTACTTACCAGAGCACTTATGCCTCCTACACGATCGAGGCCTACTATCACCAATATCAGCGAAACTACTATGAGCAGTATCATCTGATAGACATTGGTGTAGGCTACTGCCTTCAAACCGCCCAGCATGGTGAAGAATGCCGAGATGATGAGCAACACCAGTGCCGACATCCACATGGGAATGTCGAATACCTGCCGGATGAGGATGCCGCCGGCAAAAAGCGTCAGTGCCAGCCACGAGATAATGATTGTAACGATGGTGTACCATGCCAGGATGTTGCGGGTGGATTGTCCGAAGCGCAGACCCATGAACTCGGGTAGTGTATGCACCTTTGCACCAAGATAGCGTGGTGCAAAGACAAAGGCCAGGAGGGCGATGAACACGAAGGCATACCAGGCGTAGTTGCCGCTCACGATGCCTGTGGTGAAGCCTGCTGAAGCGGAGGCTATCAACATTGACGGCCCCACATTGGTTCCCCACATGGAGAAACCGATGTGATGCCAGCGCAGCGAGTGCTCGGCAAGGAAGAGAGCACCGCCTTTCTTGCGTTTACTACTGGCCCATACGCCAATGGCAATGAGTACGGCAAAATAGATTCCTAGGATGAGCCAGTCGAGGCTCTGCATATAGTGACTTTCCACAGTTTTTTCGATATTTCGTTATTACGATATTTCGATTCCTTTATATTCTTTGGTAATCTCTATAGTGACGGCTTTGGCCATATCCATCTCATCAGTACTTTCAACATCGTCGGGGTATAACTTGATGAGAGCTCCGGGACGTACGAAGACTGGCATCTGGTCGAGGGGAACGTCAACATCATAGTACCAGCGTCCGCCATGCAGGCGCTGCCCGGTAAAGAAATTAACCCATAGTCCTTCGGGCAGATAGATGTCGCGACGGCTCTGGCTATTCATTACGGGACAAACAAGGAAATCGGTGCCGAAATAGTATTCGTCGTCGATGTGCCAGCACTGGCGGTCGTGCGGATGGTGGAACAGGAGGGCACGCAACATGGGGTATCCTGATCGGCAACTGAGCTCACCCTGTTCTATAATATAAGGTATAAGGCGGTAGCGCAGTTTCCACCAGCGCTTCACGATGGGGGCTATCTCAGGATAGTGCCACGGCTCACGCTTGCAGGTGCCGTGGTAGCGCATGTGGCTGGAGAATACACCGAACTGTGTCCAGCGCACATATACCTTCGGGTCGAGGGGAGAATTCATGAAGTCGGGCGTGGAGTGGAATCCCGGCACGTCGTGACTCCAGAATGCGAACCCTGACAGTCCGAAATGCAAACCGCCCTTCAGTGAGCCTGCCATGCCGTCCCATGTTGAAGCAGAGTCGCCGCCCCAGTGCAGGGGATAGCGCTGACAGCCGGCCCATGCCGAACGGGCCCATACGATACCGTCACCAGTTACTTCCTTTGTCACCTCATAGGCAGCCCGCTGGTACAGCAGGGCATAGATGTTGTTCAGCCGCTCGGGAGTCATTGCATGGTACTGGTGGTCCATGTGGATATTCTCACCGAAGTCGGTCTTGATACATTTGACACCCATCTCTAATAGTGGCTTAAGCAGTTGGTTCTTATACCAGTCTGTAGCCTTGTCGTAAGTGAAGTCGATGGTGCCTGCATAGTCGAGGGCCGAGAAGTTGGAGGAAGCCCCACCTTCGTCCCCCGAAGAGGATACATCGGCAGTTGAAGCCCCCTCGGGGGCAGTATGGGTGGCTGGCTGACTGATGTAATGGTTGGCCTTGGCCTCGTCTAACTGTTCCGCGCCTTGTGCCACATAAGGCAGTTGCCACAGCGATACCTTAAAGCCGTTGTCGGCCAGTCGCTTGATAAATCCTTTTGGGTCAGGGAAAAGCTCTGGATTGAACTTCCATTCGCACAGCCAGTCGGTGCGGAACCAACCAGTGTCGAGGTGGATGACGTCGCAGGGATAGTGCTCGCGTCGCAGACGGTTGCAGATGTCGTCAACCTCGTCGGCCGAGAAATATGTCATGCGGCTCATCCAGATGCCGAACGACCATAGCGGTGGCATCTGCGGGAATCCCGTCAGCATGCGGTAGCCTCGTAGTATCTCCTCAGGCGTCTGTCCGCCAATGAGGAAGACGTCGAGCGTGGCATGGTCGTTAAGAAACTGTATCGAGCGTGTGGAGTGGTCGGCCATCGACAGTTTGCAGTAGTCGCTGGTGTGATAAAAGGCTCCGTACATACGGCTCGATATGAAGAAGGGGATGTTTTTGTAGCAGCGGCGGTTGTTCACTCCCTGTCCATCCTGGTTCTTCAACTGGAAGGTTTGTCCGCTGAGGTCCATCTTGCGGAAGCGCTCACCGGTGCCCACAAAGCATTCGTCGGCCTGGCAACGGAAACTGATGGTGGCGCGCTCGGGATGTTGTGCTTCGACAGAATCGCAACACACGGTACAGAAGCCCAACGGCAGGGCATCGTAGCGGGGCGGAGAGAAGTGGTCGTCGCTGAGGGCGATGCCCTTTGTCTCATCGCCATCGGGATAGAAGGTGATGAAAGGGGCAGGCTGAGGGGGTGGCAGCAAGTCGCTCCAATGGTCGAGAACAGGCTCGTTGAGATCGATGGTGGCCACCTTCTTGCCGTTTGTGGCAACGATATCGCTACCTACATAACGGAGGGGTATGCGCTTCACCTCGGGACTAAACTGCAGCATGTCGTCAGTCTCCGTCATCTTGTCGCCACTCATCGTCGTGAACAATCGGATGATGTTTGGCTCGTAGAAGCGGATGATGAGATCGTAGCATTGCTCTGCTACGCTGGTGTTGGGAGCCATGTCTTCCTGATGCAGCTGCTCCTGATAGGGAATAGTGACAATGATGTCGCCATTGCGTTCCTCTATATTGCTTGGTGCATATGCCTTCCACAGACTCTCGTCCTTCTGAAGCGAAGGGTCAAAGTCCATAAAGTCGAAAAGATGATAGTTTGTCTGTTTCATTTATTTGAATATGATATTCGGACCAGGATGGTTGTCTCCAATTTCGTCGCGACTGATGGGGCGGAGGTTTTGGAGCGGACCGCCAGCCGAATTGGGGACGTCGTCACTGGTGCGGTTATTCTCTATTGTAAAGCCATCGGTGCGGGCATCGAGATAGATACGGAACCCACGGTCATTGGTAGCGTAAGGAGCGGGAAAAGGCGCACTGATACTGTTGCCACTGATAATAGATCCCGGCTGGTTCGACAGCGTGTAGATACCGCCGGCATCGTAGAGTTGGCGAGCATAGTAGATGACTTTGTTGTCCGTGATGCGGTTTTGTTCCATGCCTGTGTTGTGAGGCGTCCATCCCCAACCCACGCAGATGCCGGAGTAGTTAACGCGACTCACGTAGTTTCTGCTAATGGTGCAGTTGCGCACATAACCCAATGAGATGGCGACGGCACCCCAGTCCTCAGTGCTGGCATCGACGATGAAGTTTTGATCAATGGTCAGCCGTTGGCAGCGCTTGGCCAGGTCGGTATAGGGACGGTGTACCTCGCGAGGACTCTCTGCAAAGGAACCACCCATGATGGCTGTGCCACCAATATTGCCAAAGGTGCAGCCTGTCACTTTACAGTCGCTGACGTTATCGACAAAGTCCAAAGCCGTGGCGGCCAGATTTTGGAACAGTACCGAGTAGAAGTCAACGTCGTGGGCATTGCGCACGGTGACAGCACTCACGGGACGCTCTATCCAAGCCTGGTTCTCGAGACCTTCATCCCAGGGTAAGCCAGGCTTTTCTTTCAGCTTGTAGGCATCGATTAGTGGGAAACCGCCCTGCAGGGTGACGTGTCCTTTGTGTAGCGGACGGTTCCAGCAGGTCTTGTCGAAGGTTACCCCTTCAAAACGCACATAGCTGGCACCGTCAATGATGACCAGTTGCTCTATGCCGTCGCGCTGTTCCGTGGTGCGAAGAAGGAAACTGCTGTTGCCGCGCTCACCGCCGATGACGGGCTGTGGCCACGGATGCTCGAACTCCAGTCGGCTCTCAGGCTCTTGGAAGGATACGGTGACGGAATCACCGTGCACCTGCATGTCTTTGACACGCAGAATGGCGATGGCCCACCGCTGGTGTACCACCATTTCGAGCGGGGACTTCTTCGAGACAAAATCTTGAAGCACAGAGTCTGGGGGAGTAGGGATGGTAATGGTGCGGGCCTCCTTGTTGAAGGAAATCAAGCGCTCCATGCCTTGCTTGGGCCATAGCTGGGTGTGCTTCTGTCGGTCATCGCCACAGATGACGCTCGTGTGCTTCTCTCCAATGCCACGGATGACGAGCGGTGACTCTTTTGTGCCACTATCCTCAGGACGCAGAAACAAAGGTTCCTGCATATAGTAACGTCCTTTTTGTAACGTGATGGTGATGCCTCCTTGACAGCGCGGGTCGTTGGTGCGCCGCCACTCTCGGGCCTGGCGCAGGGCTTCGTGCAGGCTCCTACTGTCATTGACGATAATTTCTCCTCCAAAACAATAGGTGGCTGCCAAGAGGAATAAGAGGGTTATCTGTTGTCTCATGATATACGACTTTCTTTATAATTAGTGACGCTTACGCGAGTGTTTTGTCATCTTTTATCGGATTTTTCTCGCATTTTATATATCACTACTCATCCCCTTGATGTGGTCAACAAGGGTTTAGAATGGTGGGTTTTTCAAAATTATCGCTGCTTTTATTTTGTTTTGTTCCTGCTAATTCGTAACTTTGCAGCCATGAAACAGGCAATGATACTGGCCGCAGGCCTCGGTACGCGGTTGAAACCACTGACTGACACCATGCCCAAGGCACTGGTTCCGGTAGGAGGAACGCCTTTGCTCGATCTGAATATCCGCCGTTTGCAACAGGCAGGCTACGACCGATTCGTGGTTAACATACATCATTTTGCGCAGCAGATTATCAATCACGTCAGTCTGCAGGACTACGCCCCCATGGTGCATTTTAGTGACGAGACGGCTCAACTGCTCGAAACGGGTGGGGGACTGAAAAAGGCCGCCCCGTTGTTTCATGATGACGAACCTGTCCTTATTCATAATGTCGATATCCTAGACAATGTTGACTACCAGTGGCTGCGCCGTCAGCATCAGCCTGACGAGGATGCTGTGCTGTTGGTAAGTCGGAGAAAGACGAAGCGATACCTGCTGTTCGACACTGCCATGCGACTGATGGGATGGACGAATATTGAAACGGGCGAGGTGAAGTCGCCCTTCCCTTGGCTGCGCGAGTCGCAGTTCACTATCGACGAGCAGTTGAGAGTAGTGGCAGAGCCAGACTCTCCTCTCACTTCTCATCTCTCACCTCTTCATGCCTTTGCGTTCTCTGGCATACATTCTTTTTCGCCAGGTCTGTTTCCACTCATGGAGCGTTTTCCCGAACGCTTCAGCATCATAGATTTCTATCTCAGCGTTTGTCATCGTTCCCAAATAGTAGGACTTGTCAAGGACGACCTACGCATACTTGATGTAGGTAAACTAGATTCGCTGGAACAAGCAGAAACATTTATTAAACAAATATAGAAATATGCAACAGAAGATTATCATTCTCGACTTCGGTTCGCAGACCACACAGCTTATTGGCCGACGTGTCCGCGAACTCGATACCTTCTGCGAGATTCTTCCGTACAACAAATTCCCGAAGGACGACCCCTCTGTCATCGGTGTCATCCTAAGTGGTTCGCCCTTCTCGGTTCACGACCCAGAGGCCTTTAAGGTTGACCTCTCGCAGTTCGTGGGGCGTCTGCCTGTATTGGGCATTTGCTACGGAGCGCAGTTTATCAGCCATACCCTTGGTGGCAAGGTGGAGAAGGCCGACTCACGTGAGTATGGCCGTGCCAACCTTCAGACGATTGATCTTGAGAACCCGTTGTTCAAGGGCTTTGAAAAGAATTCTCAGGTGTGGATGTCGCATGGCGACACCATCACTGCCATTCCAGAAGGCTTCAAGGTCATTGGCTCGACGAAAGACGTGAAGAATGCCGCGTTCTGGTGTCCTGGGGAGAAAATCGTAAATTGTAAATTGTCAAATCGTAAATCAATTTGGGCTGTCCAGTTCCATCCAGAGGTGTTCCACACCCTCCAGGGGTCGCTGTTGCTTAAGAATTTCGTTGTCGATATCTGCGGTTCGCGTCAGGAGTGGTCGGCATCATCTTTCGTAGATAGCACTGTGGCTGAACTCAAACAGCAACTCGGTACCGACCGTGTTATTCTCGGTCTGTCAGGCGGTGTGGATTCATCAGTAGCGGCCGTGCTGCTGAACAAGGCCATTGGTGATCGCCTTACATGTATCTTCGTTGACCACGGCATGTTGCGCAAGAATGAGTTCCAGCAGGTGATGGACGACTATAAGGTGTTAGGATTGAACGTTATCGGTGTAGATGCCAGCGAGCGCTTTTTCAGTGACTTGGAAGGTGTCAGTGAACCAGAGCAGAAACGTAAGATTATCGGTCGTGACTTCGTCGAAGTGTTCAATGCCGAAGCCAAGAAAATTACTGACGCCAAGTGGCTCGCTCAAGGCACCATTTATCCAGACCGTATAGAGTCTTTGAACATTACCGGTAAGGTTATCAAGAGTCATCACAATGTGGGAGGTCTGCCTAAGGAGATGCATCTGCAACTCTGCGAGCCCCTGAAGTGGCTCTTCAAGGATGAGGTGCGCCGTGTAGGTCGTCAGATGGGCATGCCCGAGCATCTTATCACCCGTCATCCCTTCCCAGGTCCCGGACTGGCTGTCCGCATTCTTGGCGATATCACCCGTGAGAAAGTACGTGTGCTGCAAGATGCTGATGATATCTATATCAGAGGTCTGCGCGAGTACAAGGTAAAGCTCAGCGGCGAAGAGGCCCGCAAGGTGCTAGCTGCTGGAGTACCTGCCGAGATGCAGGACGGCGAGATTGAGGTGTCGCTCTACGACCAGATATGGCAGGCTGGTGCCATTCTGCTCAGCACGGTTCGTTCTGTTGGCGTCATGGGCGATGAGCGTACTTACGAGAATCCTGTTGCCCTGCGTGCCGTCACTAGCAGTGATGCTATGACTGCCGACTGGGCTCATCTTCCTTACGACTTCATGGCAAAAGTTTCTAACGAGATTATCAACAAGGTTCGAGGTGTCAACCGCGTCTGTTACGATATCTCGTCAAAACCACCCGCAACAATCGAGTGGGAGTAGAATGAATAAGTAATAAAAAATGAGGACAGGCTATTGGTGAGAAATGCTTTTTTCAATCAAAAGTCTGTCCTCTGTCATTGTTTGTCACGACGACTTGATTCAATTTTGATTGTGAAAAATGGTTATAATGATGTGTTGTTTCAGAAATATTTTGTATCTTTGCAACATAAGACAGCATATATCTAAAATACTAAGACTATGAACAGCAAGGAGAAGTTTGTAATTACCATCAGTCGCCAATTTGGAACAGGCGGCCATGAAATTGGTGCTGAGCTGGCACGACGGCTCGGAGTGAAACTGCTGGACAAGCAGATACTGAATGAGGTAGCCTCGCGTATGAATGCCGTTGAGGATGCTGTGGAGAAAATAGAACTTCGTAATCCCTTGTGGCGTGACGATTTTACGAACTTCTATCGTACTTATATGGCAAATGCCGAATATAACGGACAGGAGAAAGACCAGACCACTCATGCGCTGTTCAGGGCCCAGGCTGATGTTATCCGTCGTATTGCCAAGGAAGAGTCGTGTGTGATTATCGGACGTTGTGGATTTGACATCTTTGCAGACTCTCCCAATGCACTTAAGATCTTCATTCACTCAAGTCTGAACTGTAGGAAGCGACGAATTGCAGAGAAATATGACATTTGTGAGCAGGACGCTGCAGCGATGATAGTAGATAACGACTTCAGTCGAGAACTTTACACGAAGACATTCACCGGGCGCGATTGGACTGATGCCTGCAACTATGATATCTCGCTGGATGTTAGTAAGTTTGGTGTCAATGGTGCAGTGGATATGCTGATGAGATTTATAGAATAGGTTATGGTTCCATTGAGGGCTTGCTGTCTTCGTTATTGCTACTTTAAGTTTTTTTTAAACTCGGATATTACAAAGTACGTGATATTATCAAAATAGTATTGCGTTATTTAAAAAATTAGTGCTAACTTTGCAACCAGTTTGATGATAATAAACTAAAGACCAATATAATCATGAAGAAAACGTGCTTTATACTGCTGTTACTCATGCTGTTAGGAGTGTTGCCTGCAGTGTCGCAGATACGCGGAAACAGCATTAGTGTGATGGTTGTCCCCGATCATCAAGATTGGAATTATGTTGTAGGTCAGACTGCCACATTCAAGGTTAGCGTTAGAAAGTCATCAACGCTAATAGACAATGTAACCATTGACTATGAGGCGGGGCCTGAGATGTATCCTGATGTGAAGAAGCAGAGTGTGACGCTGAAGGATGGCACAATGACGTGGAAGGGAAAGATGACAAATCCCGGTTTCTACCGTCTGACAGTTACGGCCCATGTTGGTGGCAAAGACTATAAAGGGTCATGCACAGCAGCCTTCTCTCCGGAGAAACTGAAGCCAACAACCATTGAACCTAAGGATTTCGACCAGTTTTGGACAAAGACTCTTGAGGAGGCTCGCTGGACATCGCTGAATGCCCAACGCGAACTGCTGCCAGAGCGTAGCAATGAAGATGTGAATGTGTATCAGGTGTCGTTTCAGAATATTCGCTGGGGTTCGCGTACCTATGGTATTCTGAGCGTACCCACCAAGCCTGGCAAGTATCCCGCATTGCTGCGTGTGCCAGGTGCCGGTGTGCGTCCATACACTGGAGATACCTATACTGCACCAACACAGGCTATCGTACTTGAGATTGGGGTACACGGCATTGATGTAACTCAGCCGCAGCTTTTTTACGACAATCTTATGAATGGTGCACTGAACTGTTACTGGAACTTTGGCATGGACGACCGTGATCAGAGTTATTACAAGCGTGTCATCGTGGGATGTGTGCGAAGTGTTGATTATATAGCTTCGCTGCCCGAATGGGATGGCGCGACGATAGGTGTGACAGGTGCCAGCCAAGGAGGCTTCCTTTCGTATGCCACAGCAGCACTCGACAAGCGCATCACTTTCGTTGCTGCCGTTCATCCCGCACTTTGCGACCATACGGCTTCTCTGCAAGGCGTGGCCTGCGGGTGGCCGCACTATTTCTATTGGAATAAGGGCAAGGGTGTAGAGAAGCAGGTGGAGACATCGCGTTACTATGATGGCGTGAATTTTGTGCGCCGCATTACATGTCCTACATGGGTATCGTTCGGCTACAACGATGATGTCGTTCCGCCAACAACGGCATATGCTACGTATAACACATTGACGTGTGAGAAACTATTGAGCGTATATCAGCAGACTGCTCATTTCTGGTATCAGGAACAGTGGGATGAGTGGCAGTCATGGATGCGTAAACAAATGAAAATTGAGAATTGATGAAGAAGTATTTATATATAATAATAGGTGCAGCAGCCTTGATGGCTTCCTGCAGTCATAAAGAAGTCAAGGAACCGACAATAGGTGAGAAGTTGGGTGAAAGGCTGGCTACATTGCAGCAGAAGGGATATATGATGGGTCATCAGGACGACCCCTTCTATGGTGTTACGTGGTCGGGTATTATTGACCCTCAGAAACCTGAACTGGGCAAGAGCGATGTGCTGGCTACCTGTGGCGATTATCCTGCTGTTATGGGTTTCGACCTTGGAGGTATTGAGGTGGGCGACGCAAAGAATCTGGATAGCGTGCCCTTCCAGCGTATCCACGATGAGGTGATAGCCCATCATAAGCGTGGTGGTATCGTAACTATCTCTTGGCATCCTCGCAATCCGCTGACAGGTGGTACTGCATGGGATGTTAGCGACTCTACCGTCGTAGCCAGCGTCCTGCCTGGTGGAAGCCAGTTTGAAAAGTTCCAGACTTGGATAGAGCGTGTTGGCGATTTCTTGTTGACACTGAAGACCGACGATGGCCAACCAGTGCCCATTATTTTCCGTCCATGGCACGAGAACAATGGATCGTGGTTTTGGTGGGGGCAGGCTCTGTGTAGTGATAACGAGTTCCACGGACTGTGGGACCTGCTGCAAGACATGCTGAAGAGCCGTGGCTTGTCGAACTTGCTTTGGAGTTACTCACCTAATCTTGACGGAAGTTGGAGCGAGGAGCGCTTTTTAAAGCGCTATCCTGGCAATGAGCGTGTGTCGTTGATAGGTGAGGATGCCTACCAGTGGGGCACTGAGGAAGATTTTAAGACTGCCCTGAAGGCTGACTTGACATTCTTAAGTGATTTTGCAAAGAAGAATAACCGACTGCTGGCAATGACCGAATGTGGTCTGAAGAACATGCCAGACTCTACTTGGTGGACGCGTGTGCTGAAGCCTATCATGGATCAATATCCAATCAGTTACTTCCTGCTGTGGCGCAACTACAAGGAGGAATATTTCGGTCCGTCGCCCAGCCTGCCGTGTGCTGCAGACTTCCGCAGATTGCATGAGGCAGATAATGTGCTGTTCTTGGATGACATCAAATAACGATAACAAAGATATTTTAATTAGATATGAGCAATTTTCAAGAGAAAGTAAAGGCATTGCGTGCTCACCATGAAGAGTTGTTGACGCGCAAGAATGAACCCTTAGAGTGGGGTAATGGCATCTATGAAAAATGGAAGAATCCTATTCTGACAGCTGAGCATACTCCGCTGGAGTGGAAGTACGACTTCAACAAAAAAGACAATCCGTTCCTGATGCAGCGCATAATGATGAATGCTACGCTCAATTCGGGTGCCCTGAAGTGGCAAGGTAAGTATTTGCTGGTAGTCAGGGTGGAAGGAGCCGACCGTAAGTCGTTCTTTGCAGTAGCCGAGAGCCCTAATGGTGTTGACAACTTCCGCTTTTGGGACGAGCCTATCACCATGCCAGATGATGTGATACCTGCTACCAATATCTACGATATGCGTATTACACAGCATGAAGACGGGTGGATATACGGCGTCTTCTGTGCAGAGCGTCACGACGACAGTCAGCCTGGCAACCTAAGTGCAGCTACGGCAACAGCTGCTATCGCTCGTACCAAGGACCTGAAGACATGGGAGCGACTGCCCGACCTGAAGACCAAGAGCCAGCAGCGTAATGTGGTACTTCATCCCGAGTTTGTTGAAGGCAAGTATGCATTCTATACCCGTCCACAGGATGGTTTTATCGACACTGGTAGCGGCGGTGGCATTGGTTGGGCGCTGGTTGATGATATTACCCATGCCGAAATTACGGACGAGAAGATTATTTATGAGCGCAAGTATCACACTATCACTGAGGTGAAGAATGGCGAGGGACCTCATCCAATAAAGACTGCCAAGGGCTGGTTACATCTGGCCCATGGTGTGCGTGCTACAGCCGACGGATTGCGCTATGTGCTATATATGTATATGACGTCGCTTGACGATCCAACGAAGGTGATTGCACGTCCTGGTGGTTTCTTCCTTGTGCCTGAGGGTGACGAGTATCTGGGCGACGTGATGAATGTTGCTTTTGCCAATGGCTGGATTGCTGACCCTGATGGTCGCGTGTTCATCTACTATGCCTCGGCCGATACCAGGATGCATGTAGCTACGTCAAGCATCGACCGTCTTGTTGACTATTGCATGAACACTCCTGAGGATGGTCTCTTCACGGCATCCTCTGTGGAGACAATCAAGCGTCTTGTCGCAAAGAATCGAAATCTGTAATTATAAATTCTTAAATAGATACTATGGCTAAATCAACCTTAAAAGAAAAAATCGGCTATGGCTTTGGCGATATGTCGTCAAGTATGTTTTGGAAGATATTCTCCTATTATCTGCCATTCTTCTATAGTAACATCTTTGGACTATCACTGGTGGATGCTGGTGTACTCGTTCTTGTAACTCGTATATGGGACGCCGTGTCAGATCCAATGATGGGTATTATCTCCGACCGTACCAGTACCAAGTGGGGTAAGTATCGTCCATACTTGTTGTGGGTAGCACCGTTCTTCAGTATTTGTGGTATTTTACTGTTTACCACGCCCGACCTTTCGTATGGTGGAAAACTGATATGGGCATACGTCACATACATACTCATGATGACCGTATATACGGGAATTAATGTTCCTTATGGTGCTATGCTGGGTGTGATGACCGACGACTCTAACGAGAAGACTGTATTCTCGTCGTTCCGTATGTTCTTCGCTTATGGCGGCTCGTTTATCTCGCTGTTCCTTTGGGAACCCCTCACCAATTTGATGGGTGGCTATAATACTCCTGGCGGATGGTTCTGGGCTATGGTTGCTATTGCAGCAGCATGCTTCGTTATGTTCATCCTCTGCTTCTCGATGACCCGTGAGCATCTCAAGACTGTCTCTACAGTTTCTGTGGGTAGTGACTTTAAGGCACTGCTTTCCAACAAGCCGTGGTGGTTGCTTATCGGCGCTGCTTTGTGCTTCAACCTGTTTAATACTGTCCGTGGTGCCACAGTGGCCTACTTCTTCCAGGACATCATAGGAGCTAACGTCAGTCTAGTGTTCTTCGGTTTGATGTTTGCCTTCTATGCAGGTTTGTTCCTCGGAGTAGGTGAGGTGTCGAACATGGTTGGTGTTGCCTCATGTGTACCTATCTCTAATAAATTAGGAAAGAAGACTACTTTTATCCTTGTCAACGCTTCATTGGTTGTACTCAGTGTGCTGTTCTATTTCATTCCATGTACTCAAAGCGGCTACTGGTTGATGCTTGTTTTCCAGGTGCTCATCTCAATACTTACTGGTATCATGTCACCGCTGGTATGGTCGATGTATGCCGATGTCAGCGACTATGCTGAGCTTGAGTTCAAGACAGCTTCTACCGGACTCATCTTCTCGTCAAGTTCCATGGCACAGAAGTTTGGCGGTGCTATCGGCGGAGCCGCTGTGCTATGGCTGCTAAGTGGCTTTGGTTATATCACTGATCCTGAGTTGTTGGCAAAGGGTAATGTCATCCAGCCCGATGCCGCACTCAGCTGTCTGCGCTGGCTGATGAGTTTCATCCCCGCCTGCGTAGCCCTGCTGTCAATGTGTGTCGTGTGGTTCTATCCCCTCACAACTCAGCGTATCAATGAAATTAATGCTCAGTTGAAAGAAATACGTTCGCTTAATGAATAAGAAGGTAGAAACAATGAAACAAGAGATGCGGGATGTTGTTGAGAACAACATCCTGCACTTTTGGATTGACAAGATGGTTGACCGCGAAAATGGCGGTTTCTATGGGCGTATTGATGCACAAGAAGTGTTACATCCTGATGCTGAGAAAGGCGCTATTCTCAATGCCCGCATCCTATGGTCGTTCTCTGCGGCCTATCGTATCCTTAATAAAAAGGAGTATCTCGATATGGCTACCCGTGCCAAAGAATATATAATACAGTACTTTATCGACCCGGAATATGGTGGAGTCTATTGGAGTGTTGACAGCAAAGGACAGCCTCTTGATACGAAGAAGCAGTTCTATGCCATAGGCTTTGCTATCTATGGACTATCTGAGTTTGCCCGTGCCACCAGCGACCGCGAGGCCCTCGACTATGCTTTACAACTATATGAATGCATAGAAGAACACTCTTTCGATCCAGAGCATAACGGATATATAGAGGCCTGTACAAGAGAATGGGGGCAGATAGATGACATGCGACTCTCGGAACTCGATGCAAACTACCCTAAGTCGCAGAATACTCATCTTCACATTATTGAGCCATATACAAACCTTTATCGCTGTCTGAAGGAGTTCCATGCAGCAGAGTCGTGTAATTATGTGCCGGTATTAGGCTCAGTGCTTCCTTTTGGCATCTCAGTTCCTTCCGAAACTCTCTGCAGGGTAGAAGGTTCACTGCGTAACCTCATTAGTATTTTCACAGACAACATCCTAAATCCAGAGACCCACCACCTTGATTTGTTCTTTGATATGGATTGGACCCGTGAGGCTGGTGCATTGGAGAGTTATGGTCATGACATTGAGTGTTCATGGCTGATGCATGAGGCTGCTCTCGTACTTGGCGACCCCTATGTGATTGACAAGGTTGACCCCATTGTGCGTATGGTGGCCAAGGCTAGTGAGAAAGGACTGCGTCCTGACGGCTCGATGATTCATGAAGCCAATCTCGACACAGGCCATGTTGACGATGACCTCCATTGGTGGGTTCAGGCAGAGAACGTAGTTGGATGGTTCAATCTCTATCAGCATTTCCACGATGAGGATGCACTTGACAAGACCCTGAGATGCTGGGAATATATCAAGTCACAACTTATTGACTGGAAGAACGGTGAGTGGTATTGGAGCCGTCATTCCGACGGCACACTGAATACTGTAGATGACAAGGCTGGCTTCTGGAAGTGCCCTTATCATAATAGTCGCATGTGCCTTGAAATAATAGAGCGTTGCTCTGAATAGCTCAAATAGAAAGCCGCTTGTCTATCACTTCCCAGTTGATAATCTTCCATAATGCGGTCAGATGGTCTGGGCGACGATTCTGATAGTCAAGATAATAGGCATGCTCCCAAACGTCGAAGGTCAGCAAAGGCTTCAGACCGCGCTGAATGGGGTTGGCGGCATTCGTCTCCTGGGAGATGACGAGTTTGCCGTCCTTGTCTGCTGATAGCCATACCCAGCCGGAACCAAACAAAGTAGCGCCTTTCTTCTGGAATTCTTCTTTGAAAGCCTCGAAAGAACCAAAGTCACGAACAATTGCATTAGAGATATTTCCAACGGGTTTGTTGTCCTCTTTGGGAGCAGCAAACTGTTGGAAATACAGTTCGTGATTCAATATCTGGCCTGCATTATTCAATATTCCGCCTTCTGCCTTTAACACTATCTCCTCTAAAGGTTGTCCTGCTAAAGGGTTTCCTTCCAGAAGCCCGTTAAGATTATTGACATAAGCCAACAGATGTTTTCCATAATGAAAACCTATAGTCTCTTTGCTAATAACCGGCTCCAGCGCATTCTCTGAATACGGCAGTGCCATTAATGTGAATTTATCCATACTTTCATTTATTATAGTTCCGTCTGCAAAGATAGTAAATTATTTATATATCATGAAATAATAAAACTAATACTTTTCGTTAGGAAAAAAAAAAGAATCAAGTTTCTTTGTTTTGCGCTCAACTTTTCGTACCTTTGTAGCCAGTTTTACATACAACCAAACAAAACAGGACAAAAACAATGGAAAGAGACAATCAGATTTTTGAGTTGATTGAGCAGGAGCACCAGCG
>CAMHLV010000014.1 GCA_946186115.1 uncultured Prevotella sp.
ACTGCCATTGAATCCCAGATATTTAGAGCATCTGAGATACAACTGCGGTACAAGATTGTACTGCCCGAGGGCTATGAGTGGAAGTTTGATCCGTCTTGCGGCTGCATCAGCATCTACGACCCCACAGGTATCAGTGGTGCAGATACAAACCAGCCAACAGTCAAAGACGCCTAAGTAAGGAGAAAACCAAATAAATTTCTTTTTTTCTCAATCAGGAAGAAGATGTCAATCAGTTCATCTTTAGGATTCCCCCCAGACACCCCTATATCCTTGTGACATTGCAGAAACTGCCGTACCTTTGCCGACGCAAACAAGACAAAACAGCGCTGAACCGTCAAGGATGCAAAACAAAAAACAAAATGTCAAACTAAAACCAAATTTCAATTATGGCAGTACGTATTAACGTTCACAAGAACACCAACTCCAAGTCGCTCGCGTTCGGTAAGTGGTATGGCTACGTAGACAACGATGACCCCATCGGCATCAATGAACTGGCTGACCACATGTCTGCACACAACACGCCGTTCAGCCCCGGTACCATTGCAGGTGTGCTGAAGGACATGGTACACTGTATCCGCGAGCTGAACCTCAAGTCAGTACCCGTCAAGCTGGATGACCTCTGCATCTTCAAGGCCAGCGTGGAGACGAAGGGTGTCAGCAACCTGGCAGACTTCACCATCGCCAAGGGCATCAAGCGCATCCGCCTCTCAGCCCAGGCCACTGGTGAGTTCACAGCCGACGAGCTGACGAAGGACGGCAACCTGGTTCTCTCGAAGCTGGCCAAGCAGCAGATTGAGGAGGCCAAGGAGTCAGCCAATGACAACACTGGTGACTAATTAGCAACACATGTTTAACCCACTGAAAAGTTTGGACTGATGAAAACAAAGACCATCAAGACCCTTCTTAAAGTGATTGCAGCTATAACTACAGCCGTCCTCTCTGTACTGGGAGGCAGTGCAATGGCAAGCTGCATGTAGTAAACTCTTATCTCTCTCGCAGATCCTGTTGTTCACACGGACAACAGGATTTTTTTTGTTTGGTGGCTGAGTAAATAAGCCTATTCTATAAGAAATGATAAATATTGAAGGAATATCAATAGAAAAAAATATCAAATATGATACATTATACAAATTTGATAGATAATGAAACATATTTTATTGCCTCTCGGTGGAATTATTCATAATTTTGCACCGTGAACAATTAGTAGTATATCATATTTATAGTTTTTTTAAAAGTTTATTTATTAGTTAGTTAGTTGTAGTTTACAATATTTGGTATTAAGAAAGAGCGCTTTCAGGGTAATAGTTCTAAACCCATCAACATCCCCCGTCCTCGAGATGAAGGCGGGGGATGTTGTTTAATGCTGCTGATGATGGCTTTTTCTATTGTATAAGAGGGTTGTACAGAGTGTGATATTGACGGAATCAACAAAAAGAACTTAATAATCAAACATTGTTTCATGAAACATTTTTATAAGTATAAGAAAGATTATTGATAGTAATTAGCGTGATGTGTATCTATCTTTGCAGCGAATTTTTAACCAAACTAAAAATACAATGAAGATGAAAAAGACATTACTCATGGCAGCTCTGTTTGCTGCAACAACGTGTAACGCACAGACCATCATTTGGAATGGCGAAGACAAGGAATTAGGTTCAGACGGTGGTTTCTGGAACCGTGCCGACCCCACAGTAGTAGAAGAGGACGGTAGCAAATGTCTGAAGATAACCCTCAAGGAGAATGCCGGAGGCTGGGCCGACGAACACCGCATGGCTGCACTGCCCATCGGCGATGTCAACCTGAAAGGACTGCGTCGCATCTCTATGCGCATCAAGATGGCCGAGAGCCACAACGTCATGATTAAGCTCACCAAAGAGGGCGAAGGCGGCTATACAGGCGACGAGACACGCCGCTGGTTCTGGTATGATGCTGCCAATGGCTGGCAGACGCTGGTATATGAATATGGTGTAGGTCCCAACAGCGAGAATATTGTTGACGAAGGCAATACACTTATTGAGATTTATCCATACGAGTTTGAAAACAAATGGGGACAGAGCATCTTCATTGACGACATCTGCCTGGGCGGTCCGCTGGTGAACGACAATGCCATTCGCACACTGGAAGATGGTTCGCTGACCGACAAACAGATTATTGTCACAGGATCGATGAGCAAGGGCAGCTACCAGAACACTTGGGATGGCGACTGGCACACTGAGGCCTACGATGACTACTCTACCTTGCTGAGCAAGATTTCGCCTGATGTCTGCTTCCTTAACCTTACAGGAGCTGCCATAGCCGACGGCGACAGCCCACAGCTGAGACAGAAGAACCCCAACTTGCTGGTACTCTCGCCCACCGACTTCTTCGACACTGACAACGTGATTCGTTGGGATGGTGAGAAAAATGCAACTCCCAACATGGTGCTCAGCGAAGCCTACCCCTTCTATACCCCCATCACATTTACTGCTGCTGCTGTCAAGGTAACAACCACGGTCAATGAAGGAGCCAATACCTTTGTCTTCCCCTTCTATGTAGGTAAGGACGAGATTGGTGGCACGCTGGGACTCTACAAAGAAGTGTCAGGCAATAAGGCCATCTTCACGAAAAATGACTTCGCCGATGCCAACGTGCCCTTCCTGATGACTAACGTAGCTGCCAAAGACGAGCTGACCTTCACCGACAAGGGCGTCGTTGAAACACCCTCAGCGTTGGGAACGCCGTTCGTCGGAGTCTATGCCGAGACCAGCGGTGAGGGCAAGTACATGGTTTCTGCCGACAAAACCTTTGCCAAGGGTGAGGCAGGTGCCGTAGTAAAGACTTTCCATGCCTATCTGGAGTCAGCAGGCAGCGACGCTCTCAGCATTGCATACGATGACGAGACTGATGGCATTGATAACGTGAACAGAAACGAGAGCGAAAGTTCAAAGTGCTACACCCTCAGCGGTCAGCAGGTGAAACAGCCCACTCGTGGCCTGTATATCGTCAATGGCAAGAAAGTTTTGGTGAAGTAATAATATAGTTTGTGTGGTATTAGTTCTTCAGGTAAAAGATTGTTTTAATGGATATCTTCACTAAACTAGACGTAAAAGAAAGATGAAAAAGATTAAGTTTTTGCTGTTTTCGCTGATGACGTTGGGGATGTATGCACAGTCTCCGATGACAATCAGCACCAACTTCACAGTAGATTACGGAGATCGACGCAAAGAAGAAATGGTTCTGTTCGAACCAGACAATTACAACACTGACGTGACAGAAATCCCTGGTGTATGGACAGCAGGAACAACCGAAGACAAAGCTCTATATAAAGTGATTGAGAATCCTGCGAAGGGAGGTATCAATCCAAGTGACAAGTGTTTGGAGGTGACATGTAGAAACAACGATGGCTCTATCGGTATTGACTTTAATACAATACTTACTTATCTGCCAAACCTGAATGGTCGTCGTCGTATCTCAATGTTGTTTAAAACTGGCAAGAATGACGACACTCCTCTGGGTAACGACTATTATTCCCAAATGCAGCTGGAAACAAATTATGATGGCGACGGAAAGCAGGTCTATTGTCTTGGAGCCTATTATGATGCACTTGATAATGGTGAGGCAGGTCACGACGGATGGAAAAGACTTTATTTTGATTTCTCACCCTACAACACGATAGACAATACCTATGCGCCAGGCTACCATACTAAGGTGATAGGCGATTACCCATCCCAGTTGGTCTTCAAACCAAAAATTTGCAGAGTGACTATTGCTGCTGACAACAGAACCATAACCTGGCACGAAGCACACACTTGTTCTGCCGGTGATGTTTATTACATTGACGACATCAAGATAGAAGATGTTCCCTATGCTGAAGGCTACTGGATAAATGACGATACAAACTTGCCAAAAGGAGTTTTGGAAGGTGGTAATTGGAACACATCTGGTTGTGCCTTGCCAAAATCAGGAAGCAATGGTGTACTGCATCTTTCTGGCACATGGCTAAAAGGCGAGAACCTTGTCAACCCAGAAATCTGGGAAAAAGAAGTAACAGGAAGTCCTTGGGTATACGAATTCAATGAATACCGCGACCTGTCTTGGCATGTAAAGCCTGAAGACGTCAAGCTGATGGTTTTCAAGGATGACTCCAAGCTGCGCTGGCCCGACCGTGGCGCTCTGTTGGGAACCAATACCCCTGCAGATGTTACAGCAGGATATCCAGCACGATTCATCAACAACCTGAATGTGCTCATTTTTGCCGAAAAGAGCTGCGTGCTCCCTGACGAGGTGGACAATCTGGATGCCCACTGGCACGATATCAACGCCGTCGTCCATTATAGTGAAGACACATGGAAGGCTTGGGAGTTGGAGATGACCGATGCCTATCCGTTCCTTAATCCACAGGAATTCACCGTTGAAAACAAGATAAAATGCCACAGAAGGATGGAGAATGGTTTCAACACGCTGATTTATCCTTTCTATCTGACACCAGAAGAACTGTGCAGCTCGCGAGTGGGAACCATCTATCATCACAAGGATAGCGAAAAGCTCTACTTTGTTCCTCGAGATCAGACGGAGCCTAATGTTCCTTACCTTACGGAGAATTTCACTTCTACATTTGAAGAGGGCGTTAAGAATGTCACCAACGAGTATCAGGAGTTTCCTGCCCAGCGTACTGTCTCAGTGGTTGACTCAGAATGGACTTACAGCAATACAGCAGAAACAGGTGCACTGCATGGTGTATATCAGGTAATCAGTGGAAAGGACAAATGGGGAATGGCCACGACTTCTACCTGGCAAGGCTTCATGAAGGGCGGTGACAATGCAAGGTTCAAGCCGTTCCGTGCCTATCTGGATTTCCCTGCAGATGCTGCACCGTCAAGACTTTCTATCTTTTATGACGAGACGTTGGGTATATCACCTGAGTGTGCTTCGTTTGAGCCAGAAGCTATTGAGAGCATCTACGACCTGCAAGGCCGTGCCGTCAAAGGCCAAAGTATTGCTACACTCCAAAAAGGCATCTACATCATTAACGGAAAGAAGACTTTCATAAAATAAACTATTAAGGACATGAAAACAATAACTATGACTTACAGTAGGATAAAAAAGCCCTACGTCACACCACACTGCGAAGAATTAGACTGTTACGCAGTACAATCCGTACTGATGGGGTCTTTTATTGAACCCAGTTATAAAACAGATGAAACATTCGACGGCGACTTCAATGCCCGAGAAGGGTCGGTCTTTGAAGACGACGATGACGATGACTTTTAGAGCGACAGACAAAAAACCTAAAACTATATATTTAAATGAAAAAGCCCATATTATTACTATTTATCCTCTTTACATCGAGTGCATTACTGGCACAAGAGGAAGACCTGGATCCAAACAGGAATGTCATCGTGAACAATTCGTTAAACCTGTTGGAATTGAATGCTGATTATCCCTTTGCTGCACCAGAGGATTTCACGGCAGAAAGCGTGTCTATACAGCGTAACATCAGCGCAGGAACAGCCACATTCTGCCTGCCCTTTGAGGTCAGTGCGAGCGAGATTGACGGCAGTGCCGAGATGGGAATCTACCACCACGTAGATAACACGAGCGAGAAGGTTATGTTCGAGAAGTGCAGCTGCACCAGTGCCAACACGCCGTTTCTGATGAGTGGTATTGCCGCTACTAACGGGCTTGTGTTTGGTCAGAAAAAGGTTATAGTAACGCCCGCAAGTCTAGGAGAGGTCTTTGTAGGGACCTACGGGGGACTGCAGAGCGGCGAAGGCTTGTGGGGCATTGCCACAAAACCTGGTTGGCAAGGTTTCATGCAGGGCGGCTCTGGAGCGAAAATCCGCTCGTTCCAAGCCTACCTGACCGACATCGGCGGCAGTGCTGGCGCAAGAGAACTGATGTTCATCGACGAGGCGACTAGAATTCATAACGTTAACGATAACGATAACTTAAAACTTAATACTCAAAACTCAGAACTCAATGTCTTTGACTTGCAGGGCCGCAAGGTCAGTAAGCCGGGTAAGGGTGTCTATATCGTCAATGGTAAAAAAGTAATTGTGAAGTAAGGATATGAAAAAAATAGCAGTAATATTGTTATCGTGTGCCGTGAGTACCATTGTTTCGGCACAGACGGTGTTGTGGGATGGTGAGGATACGAACATAACATCAAGAAACCAATACGGCGGTTTCTGGGACCGTGGCAATCCCTCGGTAGTTAATAATCCCGAGAAGGATGGTATCAACACCAGCAACAAGTGCCTAAAGTTTACGATGACCGGCAACGAATTCGGTCAGAAACATGTAGCCTGCCCATTCCGCGACTGGATGACATTAAATATGAACGGGCGTCGCCGTGTATCGCTGATGATTCGCAAGACAACAAGCGAGAATGTATTGATAGAACTGTCAGACCCCACCAACGGTGACGCCAACTACTGGCAAAAGACCGTGGCATGGTATAATGGAGCCGGCCATTGGCAGAAGCTGGTATTCGACTTCTCTACCAACACGGGACTGAACGATTTCCCCGGTGTTATTGCCATTACTGCCCAGACAGGCAGCGTCACATCAAATGAGGATGTATGGATAGACAACATCGTGGTTGAGGATCTGCCTGCCGTGAACAACACACCACTTAAAGACATTGCAGACGGCACACTATCAGGACCGCTGACACTGACAGGAGGATGGGCAAAGGGATCATGTTCAAAAGTAGATGGCGACACTTGGACTCCTGTCAACTTCGACGACTTCGCCACCTTGTCAGGCAAGATGACAAGCGGTATCACATCGGTTGACCTGCGTGGGGCAAGTCTGAAAAATGCCCAGAACGTGTTTGCAGCCAAGAATCCCAATGTCTTGATTTTCGCCAACCAACTGTTTGCCGACGACGACTATATCGCCACGGGCGAGAACGCTCCCGTCATCTATTACAAGCCTACCGACAACTATGTAGGCGACCCGATGCCGTGCTACATCGACGGTAAATTCAAGGTGCTGTATCTGTTTGAGCGACCTCAGAATGGCGAGACATACCACCCCTTCCACCTGCTGACATCGGGCAACCTGTCATCGTTTACCGAGCAGGGCGAGGTGCTGCCTACCGGCAATGCCGATTCATGGGATGCCGCACCAGGCACAGGATGTATGGTGAAGAAGGGCGATACCTATTATATCTTCTATTCGGGTAACTACTTAGCTGGTCGTGGCCCCGTTGACTATCGGCAGAAGATACTGAGAGCCACTTCCGCCGACGGCATACATTTCACCAAAGATGAATGGAGCATGCAGGCCCCAGCAGAGGGCTGGCATAAGAATGAGTTCCGCGACCCGCAGGTGTGGGAGGACAACGGCACATGGCACATGGTGTTAGGAGCCATGAAATGGAATGGCTCAGCCAATATGCCCGTGGTGGCAGAATACACCTCGACAGACTTGACGACGTGGGCGGGACCAACGGTAGTCGTTGAAGGCAATAATCCTGCTAATTTCTACGAGTGCCCTGATGTATTCAAGATTGGCGACCGCACCTATTTGGTATATTCCGAAATCAACGGCAGCGACCGCAAGGTTCACTATCTGTATAAGCCAGATAACGGAACGTGGACGGTGCCAACCATTGATGTCTTAGACGGTCAGGGATTCTATGCCGGCAAGACAGCCTCCGACGGCACAGACCGCTACATCTTCGGATGGTGCGACAGACGCAGTGGCAATACAAACGACGGTGCCCTGGCCTGGGGCGGCAGTCTGGTAACACACAAACTATATAGGAAGTCTGACGGCACGCTGGCACTGACGGTGCCCCACACGTTCCTGCCACACTACAACGTGAATATGGTTCCCAGACTGAAGAAAACCTCGGGAACGGTAAGCCAGTCGGGCAGCACCTACACTATGGAGGCTGGCAGCAGCCTGTCGTTCGGCCGACTGAAGCAAAAGAACGGAATCAATGTCACCTTCACTGCCAGCAATAACACCAATGAGATCTTCGGTTTCACCTACGTCGATAACAGCGATCAGGATGCGGTATATACCCTCAGGATTAATCTGGAGAACCAGAAGATTTATTACAATAAGGACAGCCGCAGTGGCGAAGTATCTGAAATCAATCAGGTGGCATTACCCCGCTCTGACAATGGTGTGTATAACATACGCATCTATAACGACCAGTCGGTGTGCGTGCTATATGTCAACGATGAGGTGGCATTCACCAACAGAATCTACGGCATGCCGCGCAATCCTTGGAAAATCATCTGCGAACAGGGCAGTGTGACTGTTGAGAATCTGGTGTGGAAAACTAACTGATATTTATCATTCTAAAAAGCTACTTCCCCCTCGTCTTCGTGATGAAGACGGGGGATGTTGTGTTTTTTTCTATGGATATTCTTTTGCATTGTCACTAATAATATGTATATTTGCACTCGTATGAGAAAAATTATTATTTTTATACTATTACTATCAACCTTATTTACAGCTTGTTCCGACAGTTCAAGAAGTTATAAGATAGGAGTTGCACAATGCTCTAAGGGGCCTTGGCGCGAAAAGGTGAACCGGGAGATGCTGGCAGCCCAGCATCTGTATGAGCACGATGTCACGGTGAGCATAGCCAGCGCGGTGGATGATCCTGAATTGCAGGCCCGCCAGATAGACAGCCTTGCACAGACGGGCATCGACCTGATGGTGGTGGCACCTTACGAAGACATAAAGATTATCAACGATGCCATTGCCCGCGTGCTTAAAGCAGGCATTCCCGTCGTCAGTTTCGACCGTAAGACCAGTGCCGACTATACTGCCTTTATTGGCGGCAACAATGTTGAGGCAGGTTTTATTGTGGGACAGTATGTGGCTGAAAAATTGAAGAATATTAAAAGTGAGGAATCAAAGAGCGGGCGCCCGCTGGTGATGGAGATAACAGGCCTTCTGAGCAGCACACCAGCCTTGGAGCGTCACATTGGTTTCGAGAAGGCCATGAAAGAACTGCCCGAAGCCGAATATATCTGCCGGAAGAGCGACTGGTCGAGCGACGAGGCATGCCGATTAACTACCGAACTGATTGATTCTCTCCGCAGCACTGACGCCAGCCAGCTTGACCGCACCTTCATCTTCTGCCACAACGACGGCATGGCCACGGGTGTGTATAAGGCTGTCGTAGAGCAGGGCGTAGAGGGCAGGATCAAGATTCTGGGCATCGACGGCATGCCGGGCGAAGGACTGGAATATGTGAAACTGGGGCACCAGATAGGAACCTATTACTATCCCACTCATGGCGAGAAGATTATCAGACTGGCATTAGACATCCTGACAGGTAAGCCATACCAGCGCGAGAACCCGCTGCTGGGATTTGTGGTCACTCCTGAAAACGTTGATTTAGTCACTACCGAGTCATTAGAGCTGATGAAGCAAAACGACCACATGATAACGATACACGATAAGTTGGAAGCCTATTTCGGTCTTTACAACACGCAGCGCAAGGTGTTGATAGGCAGCTTCATCACCATTATCCTGCTGATAGCAGCCTTCGCTATGATGTGGCAGGCCATCATCAAGACACGCCGCGCCCTGCACGACCGCCAGGCCATGAACGAAGAGCAGACCCTGTTCTACACCAAACCCGAAAGCCGTACCCTCCGGCAGGTCTTTGAGACGCCAAAGGAAGAACTGCCCACTCCCAAGTCGAAAGACACCCTCTTTGCCGAGGCCCTCAACGAAGCCATCCGCCAGAACATGTCGAATCCTAACCTGAAGATGGACGACCTTGGCGAGACGGTGGGGCTGAGCCGCGTACAACTGTATCGCAAAGTGAAGGCCATCACCGGACTGACCCCCTTAGAACTGCTCCGCCAGATGCGCCTCCAACAGGGTTATGTGCTACTCACCACCACCAATAAGACCGTTCAGGAAATAGCCTACGAAGTGGGATTCGGCACTCCTGGATACTTTTCGAAATGTTTCCAACAGCAATACGGCAAATACCCGATGGAACTGAGGAGTTAACAAAAGTGACTTAATAGTCAACGATTGTTCCATGAAACATAATTATAAGCCTGCGAACGATAATTGATAGTAGAATTACGTTTGCTTTCATATCTTTGCAGTATAAAATTTGATTACTAACCAAAAAACTGTAAGAAATGAAACAAGCGAAACGACTCATTCTGAGTTTCCTTCTCCTCCTCACGTGTATATTAATGTACGCGCAACAAGAGATTACGGGAACAGTGAACGATGCCATGGGACCGGTCATCGGTGCCACGGTCATGGAGAAAGACACGTCGAACGGCACCGTTACCGATTTCGACGGCAATTTCACGTTGAAGGTGCAGCCCGGTGCTACCCTGGTGTTCAGCTACATCGGCTACAAGACTGTAGAGTTGCCTGCCCAAAACGGTATGACGGTAACAATGGAAGACGATGCCCTGTCGCTCAACGAGGTTGTGGTGACAGGCTATACCACCCAGCGCAAGGCCGACCTGACTGGTGCCGTCTCAGTAGTCAGCGTCAGCGAACTGTCGAAGCAGAACGAGAACAACCCCATCAAGGCCATGCAGGGCCGCGTGCCAGGCATGAACATCTCGGCCGATGGTAATCCCTCGGGTGCGGCCACAGTCCGCATCCGTGGTATCGGAACACTGAACGACAACGACCCGCTGTACATCATCGACGGTGTGCCGACGAAAGCCGGTATGCACGAGCTGAACGGCAACGACATCGAGTCCATCCAGGTATTAAAGGATGCCGCCTCGGCCTCTATCTATGGTAGCCGTGCTGCCAACGGTGTGATTATCATCACCACCAAGAAGGGCAAGGAAGGCAAGATCAAGGTTAACTTCGATGCCAGTGTGGCCGCTTCTATCTATAAGAACAAGATTGAGACCATGAATGCCTCGGAGTGGGGACGTGCCTATTGGCAGGCTGCCGTAAACGACGGCATCAACCCCAACAACAACAATCTGGGCTACCAATACAATTGGGGCTACGACGCTCAGGGGTATCCCGTGCTAAATGGTCTGACGATGAATATGTATCTGGACGACAATGCTTCGGTACGCACCGGCGACACCGACTGGTTCAAGGAAATCACCCGCACGGGTGTCGTTCAGCAGTACAACCTCTCTGTCAGCAACGGCTCAGAGCGCGGCCACTCTTTCTTCTCCGTAGGTTATTACGACAACCTCGGCACCATCAAGGAGAGCCAGTTCAACCGCCTCTCTGCCCGTGCCAACAGCGAATACAAGCTGTTCGACGGTCTGCTGACCATCGGCGAGAACTTCACCATGAACCGCACAAAGGGCACCGATGCTCCCGGTGGTATTCTGGAGAACGCCCTGGAGTTCAACCCCAACTTCCCCATCTGGGCCGAGAACGGTGAGTATGCCCAGGCTCTCGGTGCCTACTCAGAGCGTGAGAATCCGCTGAGTCTCCTATATAATAATAAGGATAACGAATACACCCAGTGGCGCTCGTTCGGCGATGTTCATGCCAGCATCACGCCGTTCAAGAACTTCATGCTGCGCACCACGCTCGGTATGGACTACAGCCAGAAGGAGCAGCGCTTCTTCACCTATCCTATTGCCAACGGTAAGGTGAAGCGCACCGAGTCGGCCGTAGAGTCGAAGCAGGAGCACTGGATGCGCTGGATGTGGAATGCCATTGCCACCTACAACCTGGAGATCGGCCTGCATCGCGGCGATGCCATGGTAGGTATGGAGGTAAACCGTCAGGACTACAAGTGGAGCAGTGCCAAGCGCTATGAGTACAGCATCCTGAATACCGACTACATGTGGCCGTCGGCCGGTTCGGGCAAGCAGTTGGCCGAAGGCTCTGGCGACGGTTTCTCACTGGTATCATTCTTCGGAAAGGTGAACTACACCTATGCCGACAAGTATATGACCTCTGTCACCGTACGTCGTGACGGTTCAAGCCGCTTCGGTCACAACAACCAGTACGGTACGTTCCCCTCAGTGTCACTGGGTTGGCGCATCACACAGGAAGACTTTATGAAGAAGACCAGCGATTGGCTCGACGACCTGAAGCTGCGCTACTCTTGGGGACAGACCGGTAACCAGGAGATTTCCAATACAGCCCGCTATACACTCTACAAGTCGGTGGTTTCTACCGGACTCTGGGAGAGCGGCGAGGCAGGTACCTCTTACGACATCGAAGGCCGTAACGGCGGCTATGCCCTCAGCAACGGCTATGTGCGTGCCCAGCGCGGCAACGAGGATATCAAGTGGGAGACTACCACCCAGCACAACATCGGTCTCGACTTTGCCCTTATGCGCAACGAAATCTACGGTAGCTTCGACTGGTTCCACAAGCTTACCTCCGACATTCTGCTGCCTATGGACGGTATTGCCGCCATGGGTGAGGGTGCTTCGCAGTGGATCAACGCCGGCGAGATGAAGAACATCGGTTGGGAAATGACGGTAGGCTATCGCCACAAGCTGCCTGGCGGTCTGTCGTGGGACATCAACGGCAACATCAGCCGCTATACCAACGAGATTACCAAACTGCCTGAGACTGTGGCCGCCAAGGGTACTTTCGGCGGTAACGGCATCATGAGTGTCGTAGGTCATCCCATGGGAGCACAGGTAGGCTATGTAGCCGACGGCATTTTCAAGAGTCAGGACGAGATTGACAACCACGCCAAGCAGGAAGGTGCCGGACTGGGGCGCATCCGCTATCGCGACCTGAACGGTGACGGCATCGTCACTGAAGAAGACCAGACGTGGATATACAATCCCACACCCGACTTCACATGGGGTCTGAACGTATATCTGCAGTATCGCGACTTCGACTTCACCATGTTCTGGCAGGGAATACAGGGAGTAGATGTTGACTGCCGAGGCTATAAGTCGCAGACTGACTTCTGGGCCAACTCAAACATCAACGTGCCTTATCTGAACAAGGGTGTTCGCGTTCTCGACGCATGGAGTCCCACCAATACCGATAGCGACATCCCCGCCCTCACCACATCCGACACCAACAACGAGGGTCGCGTGTCGAGCTACTACATCGAGAACGGCTCGTTCGTCAAGCTGCGCACCATCCAGCTGGGCTACAATGTGCCGAAGAGCTTTATCGAGAAGTTGCACATGGAGCGTATCCGCCTCTATCTCTCTGCCCAGAACCTGCTTACCATCAAGAGCAGCAAGTTCTCTGGTGTCGATCCCGAGAATCCCGGATTCGGCTATCCCATCCCCCTCAATGTCACTTTCGGACTGAACGTAAGCTTCTAAGTAAAAAGTGAAGAGTGAAAAGTGAACAATTTGCTACCGCTATTCAAAATAAAGAATTTATTAGTTATGAAAACAATAATAAATAAACTATCAAGCACAATAACGGTTATTGGTTATTGCTTATTGGTTATTATATTGACCTCCTGCAGCGATTTCCTGGAAGAGCAGGTGCCTCAGGCAACCCTCACGCAAGACGAGGTGAAGGATGCAAAATATATTGATAACGTCATCATCTCTGCCTATGCAGGTCTGGTGACCATTGAAGACATGAATGCGTCGTTCTCGCTGTGGAACTACGACACACGTTCCGACGATGCCTATGTAGGAGGCGCCTCGTTCTCCGACGGTGAGCCCTTCCACAGACTCGAACTGGCTACTGGTGTGAAGACCGACGACTGGCCTTTCGCCTCTATCTGGGGTAAGATGTACAAGTATCTTTCGCGTATCTCACTGTCTTTAGACATTCTGGCAACAGCCGACCAGGACAATGCCGTCATCCAGCAGCGTACTGCCGAAATGAAGTTCCTGCGCGCCTACGGCCACTTCCAGCTGAAGCGCCTGTTCAAGAAGATTCCTTTTGTCAACAAGCCCAACATGGAAGAAGACGACTATAACAACCTGTCGAACACTGAGTACACCAACGACGAGGGCTGGCAGCAGATCATCAACGATCTGGAAGAGGCTTACGCCATTCTGCCTGCCACACAGAGCGAGAAGGGCCGTCCCACACGTGCTGCCGCAGCAGCTTTCCTCGCCAAGGTCTATCTCTATAAGGCTTATCATCAGGACGACAAGAAGAGCAACCAGGTGACTGGCATCAACGATGCCGACCTGCAGAAGGTGATAGAATATACCGCCCCTGCTCTCTATACCAACTATGCTTTGGAAAACGACGTTCACAACAACTTCCGCCCAGAAGAGCAGTATGAGAACGGTCGCGAGGCCATCTGGGGCATCCAGTATTCACGCAACGACGGTACGGTGTATGGCAACCTGAACTTCTCCAACCGACTCATCGTTCCCTGTATTCCTAAGGTACACGACTCGGGTAACGACTTCTACAAGCCTTCACACAACCTGGTGGATGCCTATCGCACCAACAGCGACGGTCTGCCACTGCTCGACGACTTTGCCACTACCGACTATGCTGTAGGAACCAACCAGACTGTTGACCCGCGCCTGTTCGTCACTGTAGGTCTGCCTGGCACACCCTACATGTTCAACACCAACTTCATGATGGACGAGACCAACACATGGAGCCGTGGCGGTGGAGCCTATGGATACTTCGTATCGCTGAAGCAGAATGTTGACCCCGAACTCACCGACATATATCTCTTCAACTGCGACAACCAATGGGCATCATCAATGAACCGCATCGTCTTCCGCTATGCCGACGTGCTGCTGATGCGTGCCGAAGCTTACGCTCAGCTCGGACAGACTGCAGAGGCTATTGCTCAGGTCAACCTGGTACGCCAGCGTGCTGCAAACATGATGAACAGCAGCATCGTTGCCACCTATCCTAATAAATATGGTATCCACTACGCAGTGGGCAAGTACAACGGTTCGTACAGCAAGGAAGAAGCAATGAAGATTGTGAAGATGGAGCGCCGTCTTGAACTGGCTATGGAGAGCGAGCGTTTCTTCGACTTGGTACGCTGGGGCGATGCCGCCAAGGTCATCAACAAGTACTATACCGATGAAGGCCGTACTATGAACTTCCTGAAAGGTGCATTCTTCACTGCCGACAAGAACGAGTATCTGCCTATCCCTCACGAGCAGATAGCTGCCTCTAACGGACATTACGAACAGAACTGTGGACAGTGGTAAAAGATAAAGTTGATAGTTTAGAGTTTAAAGTTTAAAGATTAAAGAACATGAAAACGAAGATAAATAAAATAGGACGCTGGCTCATGATGGCAGCATTCCTCATTTCTTATTCCTCATTTCTCATTTCGTGCAGCGACGACGACCATACAGGCAGCGTAGATATCAGCGGATCATGCCTGGTAGAAGAGCTGGTGCTCAACGGTCAGTACAAAGCCGTCATCGACACGGAGAAACGACTCATCAAGGTCAAGGTACCTGTTGATTTCAATGAGAAAGACAATATGGAGATTACCAGCCTCACCGTTTCGGCAGGTGCCAAGACAAACCTGAAGGTTGGCGACCACATCAATCTCGATGCCGACAAGACCCTGCACATCACCAATGGCGACCTGTATCTGGACTATCAGGTGGCAGTGCGCAACGACGAGGCTATCCTGAAGCTCTTCCTTCTGGAAGGTGTGAAGGGCGCCATCAATCAGGACGACAAGACCGTCACCGTATCAGTGACAGCCAACAGTGGTGTAGATCTGACCAATGCCACCTTCGAGGTGGAGTGCAGCGAAGATGCTACGTGCAGTCCCGCCAGCGGTACTAAGGGTAACTTCACAGAACCTTTCCAAATTACCCTGACCGACAATACTGCCACAAACACCTATACCGTTTACGTAACACTCATTGAGAACCCCGTGGCCCTCTTCGTGGGTAAGGCCGAGAATATCGAGATGCTCAATGTCGAGGAGAAAGCCGCTGCCAAGTGGCTCACCGGCAACATCGAGGGCTCTGCCTATGTCTCTTGGCAGGATATTGCCAATGGCAATGTATCGCTCGACGAGGTGAAGTTCGTATTCATCCACATGAATAGCGCCACATCAGGCAGCTACAACGAGTTTAAGACCAAGGAGCCCGAGGCTATGCTTGCACAGCCTAAGCTGAAGGAACTCTGGAAGCGCGGCGTAGGCTTCGTATTGGGACGCTCTGCCGTCAACTATGCCGACGCGCTGGGTGCAATGCCTGAAGACATCACTCCCGACAATGCCTGGGGCGGTGGCGGAGGCGAAGGCTCCGACGTGATGGGCGACGATCCCTGGCACTTCTTCGTCTTTGATACTGCCCACCCGCTGTGGAATAACCTCAAGACATATCCCGGTGCCCCAGCCGATGCAGTATATACACTCGACAAGGGTTACACCATCTGTAACACCACACTGCAGTTTGGCGACTGGAACGAGCGCTACAAGGGCAAGGATGCCTGGGATGCCACCACTGGCGGCAATGCTCTCGGCAAGGGCGGCGACGGCAAGATTTCAGTATGGGAACTGAAATCACATAGCGGCAACTTCGGCAAGGGCGGAGTCATCTGCTTCGGTACCGGCCTCTTCGACTGGAACTCTCCCACCCCATACACGTCGAACTATCACGACAACATGGGCAGAATCATGCTCAATGCTTACAAGTACTTAACAAACTGAACCCCCTCTCTGGCCCTCCCCTCGGGGAGGGAATAGATAGACAGCAATATAAATATTAAATAAAAAGACAACAGCAATATGAAAAAGAATATAATAGGATTAGTGGTTTATCTGTTAACTGCTCTCCCCCTCGGGGGAGTAGGTGGGGGGCTTCTCACCTCGTGTAGCGACGACGATGTCATCGGCGATCCCGAGAAAGACTGGGCAGGAACTGCCACGTTCTTCAACCCTACCGACGAGACCGGATTCTCAACATATTATAATCCCGCCGTCGGACGCTGTGGCGACCCCATGCCATTCTTCGACAAGAAGGTCGGCAACTTCAAGGTGCTCTATCTGCAGGAGTTCACCAATAATGCCACCTACCGCTTCCACCCCATCTGGGGCATATCGACCACTGATGGCAGCAACTACGAGTCGCTGGGTGAGATAATTCCCGTAGGTAGCAACGACTACCAGCAGGATGCCGCTCTCGGAACAGGCTGCTGCTATTACAACGAGAAAGACGGCCTCTACTACATCTATTATACCGGACACAACGGCAACAGCAAATACCGCGAAGCCATCATGCGTGCCACATCTTCCGACTTCAAGACCTGGACACGCGACGAACTGTGGCAGCTCAACGGACCTGCCTACGGCTACTCGTCAACCGACTTCCGCGACCCGCAGATCTTCGAGGCAGAAGACGGACAGTACCACATGGTCATCACCACGCGCCCTGCAACAGGCGGCGATCCCAAATTTGCCGAGTTCAAGAGCAGCGACATGAAGAACTGGGAACATGTAGGACAGTTCAATATGATCTGGGACCGCGTGCTGGAGTGCCCTGACATCTTCAAGATGGGCAACTACTGGTACCTCGTGTATAGCGAGAGCTACAAGGCATCATGGAGCCGCAAGGTAAAGTATATGATGGCTACCTCGTGGGAGGCCCTCAAAGCCTGCTTCAACGATCCCGGAGCCAACTGGCCGAAGGACGGACATGAGGGAATACTCGACAGCCGCGCCTTCTATGCCGGCAAGACGGCCTCCAACGGTACCGACCGCTACATCTGGGGATGGTGCCCCTTCCGCTCGGGTGGCGACATCCACGAGATGAACACCAACGTAGGTGCTGGCGACGGCAACGAGCCCAACTGGTCAGGAGCCCTTGTCTGCCACAAAGTCATCCAGCACGAGGATGGTACGCTGACACTGGGTGAAGTACCGGCAATGGCTGCCAAGTACAACCAAAGCAAGGACGTCAGAGTCATGGCTTCTAACGGCTACAGCAACGGCACACTCAACGGCGACGATGCCTATGTGCTCTACAACCGTCTGGGCACTCACAACCACATCTCGCTGACTGTCAAGACCTCCAACAACTGGGATAAGTTCGGTATCTCTCTGGTACGCGGCTCTGACTCAAAGAAGTATTACACGATGGTAGTCAATCCCGAATGGGAAGATGGTCGCAAGGTGAACTTCGAGCAAGAGGGTGAAGAGGGCAAAGGCTTCGTCGAGGGAGTTGACGGCTACGTCTTCCAGCGTCCTTCAGACAATGTCTATAACATCGACATCTATACCGACAACAGCATAATGGTGATGTACATCAACGATAATGTCTGCTATACCAACCGCATCTACGGCATCCAGAAGAACTGTTGGAGCATCAACAACTACGGCGGTTCCATCACCGTGAGCGATGTAAAAGTCAGTCAATACTAATCAGCGATGTAAAAGTCAGCCAATACTAATAACAATAATCCCCCGCCAGTCGAATGCGATTGGCGAGGGATTATGTAGTAGATACTTACCATAAACTATTTGATACAAGAGAAAGAGGATGTTTCGGGATAAATGTTGTAATTTTGCATTAATATTCGAACTAATTTGAAACGACTTTTAAAAAAAACAACATGAAAAAGACATTATTATCAATTATCACTCTGTGCCTGACGCTGACGGCCACGGCACAGCCTGCAGGAGGATTTGGAGGATTCCAAGTGCCTGAAGTGAAACTGGAAACTTCGCAACAGTGGAAGGACGTGAACTATGCCGGCGACGACAAGGCATACCACACCTGCGACATCTACCTGCCGAAACAACAGCAGGAGAGCTACCCAGTGGTGATCCACATCTACGGCAGTGCATGGTTCAGCAACAACAGCAAGGGTGCTGCCGACCTGGGCACAATAGTCAAGGCACTGCTTGAGGCCGGATATGCCGTGGTGTGCCCCAACCACCGCTCGTCGATGGATGCCCAGTGGCCTGCACAGCTGCACGACATAAAGGCCGTGGTGAGATTCGTACGCGGAGAAGCCAAGAAATATCATTTCGATCCCTCGTTCGTTGCCACAAGCGGTTTCTCAAGCGGCGGACACCTGGCATCGACGACAGCCATGACCAGCGGCACCCGCTCTGAGACTGTCGGCACGGTAAGCATCGACCTGGAGGGTTCGGTGGGCAACTATCTGCAGGAGAGCAGTGAGGTACAGGCTGCCTGCGACTGGTCGGGACCGATAGACCTGACTGCCATGGACTGCGGCGAACACATGACGATGGGGGCCGACAGTCCTGAGGACGTGCTGCTGAAGGCAAAGCTGGACAAGGAGCCCGACAAATTCCTGAGCCTGAGTGCCACCACGTATGTTGACAGAAACGACCCGCCAGTGATTATCTTCCACGGCGAGAAAGACAACGTGGTGCCTGTATGCCAGGGCAAGAAATTCCACGAGGTGCTGAAAGCTGCCGGAGTGAAGACCGAGGCTACCTTCGTGGCTGAGGGCGGTCACGGCATGGGAATGTATGCCGAGGAGAACCTGCAGAAGATGGTTAGATTCCTGGATGCTGCCCGCGGCAAGAGCTGCTGCGGTAAATGCCAGAAGAAGGAACTGAAGAAACTGGTGGTAGAGGATGGCGGCACAGGAGCCTACAAGGCTGTGATGAAGGAGGAGGCCGCGCTGCCTGCCCACACTGTGATGGTGCCTCAGGACCTGACGGCATTCGGCAAGGAGAATCCGCTGCCCGTGCTGGTATGGGGCAACGGTGCCTGCACCAACTCGCCTTGGGAGCACTACAAATTCCTGAACGAGATAGCCTCGCACGGATATCTGGTGCTGGCCACAGGATATATCCCTATGGAGGAGAAGCCTTATCAGGGTGAGATGTCAACCACCCAGCAGCAGATAGAGAGCATCGACTGGGCCGTGGCTCAGAATAACGACCCGCAGTCGCCTTACTACCAGAAGATTGACACCAAGAACATCTGCGTGGCCGGAATGTCGTGCGGCGGACTGCAGACTCTCTTCAACTGTGCCGACCCGCGCATCTCGCTGCTCATGATCTGCAACAGCGGACTGTTCAACCAGCAGAATGCCTATCAGGCAGTGGGCGGAATGCCTATGCCGCCAAAGGAGAAACTGGCTGAGATACATACTCCCGTGCTATACATGCTGGGAGGCAAGGAGGATATTGCCTATGAGAACGGTATGGACGACTTCCACCGCATCAACCATGTGCCGGCTCTGGCCATCAACTATCCTGTAGGTCACGGCGGCACCTACCGCCAGCCCCACGGAGGAGAGTTCACCATTCCAGCACTGGCATGGCTCGACTGGCAGATGAAGGGCGACAAGGAGGCTGCCAAGATGTTTAAAGGCAAGAAATGCGGTCTGCTGAAGCGCAAGGGCTGGACTCTGGAGACTAACTCAAAATTCAAGAGCCTGAAGTAGTCCCCGCTATTAGCAGGAAGGAATAGTGCCGGGGCTGGGCACCGTCGATAGTGTATTGCGGCAACGGATGCTTTCCCCAGGTATCAGCACCACCAACGCCGTGGATGTTCTCGTCGATATTGAGGTTGACGAAGCGTCCACGGCTTATTTCATACCCATGACGCACTCCGGCAAGGTCTTCTTCGCCATAGTCCCAGACGCGGATGCACAGCGGCTGGAGACCCCTGACAGTAAGGCTGCGGGAACCAGTAGAGAGGGTCAGCCAGCGTACGTCTGTGCGACATCCATTATCCTGAGGTTTAACATAATCTGTCTGGAACTGGGACAGCGGCATGGTGTAATGGCCGAGGAATGCCGAGCGCTTGCGGTCGGGATAGTTCTCCCAGGGGCCTCGACCGTAGTAGTCAACCTGTGTGAAGCCGGCAGGCAGGCGCAGGCGCATGCCGAACTTAGGCATCAGGGGGATATCCTGTGCGGTGGGACGATAGTCGGCATCTACACGCACGGTGCCATCGCCGCTGACGGTATAGGTGAGGGTGTAGTCGGCACCGACGGGCAGCGTCATCCGGGCAACTATCCTGACGGCAGAGCGCTCTCTGCTGACCTCTATAGACTCCACATGGCGCTGGGCAGCGGCATCGTGCCAGGGTGCTGACTGCTGGTCGGAATGGGCGGCATCGTCGTTGTCGGTATTAGATTTCCAGAAGTATGGTTCAAGGGGTGCTGCCAGCAACTGCTGGCCATCTTGCTCCCAACTGGTGAGGGCTGCATTGGCATCGATGGTCAGCGTGCTGTTGGCGGTGGTCACTATGATATTGCCTGCCGACTTGCGGACTTTCACCCGCCCTCCGCCACAGGTGAAACTGAAGTCGAAGGGCTGCAGCACAAACTGCTCGCGGGCTACTTCGAAACCCTGCGGGGCCCACAGCGTAGGCTGGCGCAGACGGGCACTGACATTGAGCAGGCGCTCGGAGCCGATGGTGACTTCCTCGCTGGTGATGTCGTAGTCGCTGAGGGGAGTAAACTGGTCGTGGTTGACGATGCGCAGCGGTGTCTCTCCTGCCTCGCCAGAAGCAAGGGGAGAGAGGCTGAACGACAGTGGCTGATAGACGTGCTGCACCTCGTAGTAGTGGGGATGTGGCACGCGGTCGGGACCTATGAGGCCGTTGATATTGAAATTGCGGTCGTTGGGACGGTCGCCGAAGTCGCCGCCATAGGCCCAAAACTCGTCAGGCTGCAGCGACAGCGATGATGAGGGGCGCAGCGGTGAGCCGTCGATGGGCTTGGCAATACCCTGATCCACCCAGTCCCAGATGGCTGCACCAGCAATGCTGCTGTCAGCATAGATGACATCCCAGTATTCCTGCAGATTACCCATAGAGTTGCCCATGGCATGTGCATACTCGCGGGCTATGAGAGGCTTAGTTGTCTCCAGCTCAGCCTCGCGGCGTAGGTCGTCGGGATATGGATAGCCTATATCGTGGAGGGCTGAATAGCGTGGGTGGCAGTCGTAGAACGGCAGTCGTGTTGAGTCGAGCCGGCATACGGTGTCGTACATCGACTGGATGTTAGGACCTATGGCTCCCTCGTTGCCTAGACTCCATAGGATGATGCAGGGATGGTTCTTGTCGCGCTCCACCAGCGATACAGCACGATCAACATGGGCTTTCTGCCAGTCGGCATCGAGGCCCATCTCCTGGTTGGCATAGCCATAGCCGTGGCTCTCCTGGTTGGCCTCATCCATGACATAGAGTCCGTAGCGGTCGCAGAGTTCGTAGAGCAGCGGGCGGTCGGGATAGTGTGAGGTGCGCAGGAAATTGATGTTGGCCTGCTTCATGAGTGTGATGTCCTTCACGTAGGTAGCATCGTCAACATACCGCCCAGTGCGCGGATGGTGGTCGTGGCGGTTGACACCGCGCAGCTTGACATTCTTGCCGTTAATCTTGAATACCTCGCCGACACACTCTACACGCTTCACTCCGAAGTGATAGTCGAAATGCTCAATGACATCAGGGGCTTTCACCTCGACGGCAAAGGGATAGAGGTTGGGCTTCTCGGCCGACCACAGCTTGGGATTATTAATAAGGTGGGTGAGCCTGACGCTAACGGTATCGCCTGGAGCAATGCTGCGGAGCGAGTGCTCGATGGTGGTGCCGTCGAGGGTGAGCGCCACCTTCATGTTCCTGGCCGTCAGCCGGCCGGTATTGCATAATGCCACATCGGCCGTAACACTGGCCTGTGAGTAGTCGGCACTGGGCACGGCAGTCACACGGTAGTCGGCGATATGCACAAGGGGCCTCACCCACAGCTGAACACTGCGGAAGATACCGCTCAGCCGCCACATGTCCTGATCTTCCAGATAACTGCCGTCGCTCCAGCGATATACCTCGACAGCCAGACGGTTGCGCCCTTTGCGGAGATATCGGGTGACATCGAACTCAGCCGGCGACATGGAGTTCTGGCTGTAGCCCACCGGCTGGCCGTTGATCCATACGTAGAAAGCCGACTTTACGCCACCGAAATGGAGGATAAGGTTCTGGGTAAGCATCTCGCTGGTGACATCGACGAAGGTGACATACGACCCCACGGGGTTGCGGTGGTCGTAGGCATACCAGTCGCGGGGCGGCTCACTGGTGACGCTGGGGCGGTTGCGCTGGAAGGGGTAGCTGATATTGATATAGATGGGCTTGCCGTAGTTATACATCTGCCAGTTGCCTGGCACGGCGATACGGTCCCACTGACTGACGTCGTAGTCGGGCTGCCAGAAGTCGGCGGGCCGATGGTCGGGGTCGGGCGACCAATGGAAATACCACTGTCCGTCGAGCGAATGAATCTCGGCACACTCCGCCTCACGCGACGGCAGCTGAAGGGTGGCGTGGTAGGGCAACTTGTTGATACCTACGACATGGGGATTCTCCCAGTCGTGGGCATAAGGCTGGGCCTGCGTCCCTATGGCCACGGCACAGGCTATGACGGTCAGTAGTCTTTTCATCTGTCTATTCCTTTATCAGTCTTACTCCATATATCTCGCCAATCTGCTTATGCGGCTTGGCAACGAACTTTACGCGTATCTGGCTCTTACCCTTCAGCAGATGGGCTGGCAGGGGATAGGTCTCATACTTGAACTCGGAGATGCGGTACTTACCGGTATTGTTGACCGACTGCACCAGCTCGTCATCGACAAGGATGTCGAACTCGTGAGACTTCCACTCTCCCACTCCCCAGTATTTCAGGCGCAGCGAGAGGTCGGTGCGCCCGGCCGTCTGCATGAGGTAGCTGAAATAATGGCCGTCGGAGGCATCGCGCCAGAATACGTCGTTGGTATTGCCGGTATATGATTTGTCGGTCTCCATCTTATGGTCGGTCTCGGGCTGCTGCTCGCCGGGCTGCACCTTGTCGATGGTGCGGGCCTCAAGAGCCTGTCGCTCCTGCTCGGCCTTGGCCAACCGGTCGAGATAGCCCTGATAGTTTTTCTCTGACAGTGCGAGCCAGTAAATCATATAGCGCGAGTCGTGAATCTCGAAGAATGGCTGGACTTCATTGCTGATGCCATTTTCCATCTTCGTCTCTAACATAAAGTGAAGCGGCTTACCCTCAATAGGCTTCAGCTGATTGGCAATGGCCTCGATATCGTCGTTGATGAGGATGGGGGCCTCGTTGATGGGCAGTTTCCTGCCGCCGGCATACTGTCCGAAGCGGCTGTCGTCGGCCACGAGGTGTGCCAGATCCTCAGTACCCGTCTTCATACCCAGCAGGATTGGACCGTGCATCAGGGCGATGTATTGAGGCACGTTGGGCAGATACTTCAGACTATTGTGCATGGGGAACTCGATATCCACCACGTCGCCTTTCTTCCACTTGCGGTCGATGACGACATACGACGACGGACCGCTGATGAGCTGGACGGGCTGGCCATTGACGCTAACCTTGAACCTACCGGGCTCCACCCAACCGGGATAGCGGACGAGCAGCGGGAACTGGCCCTTGCCACTGGTAATGGTGATTCGGCTGGATTCGCTATAGGGGAATGCCGTCTCCTGACGCAGACTGATGCCTTCTTCTTTCCAGTTGAGCTGGGAAGCCACGAAGAGGTTGACATAAAGTGCTTTGCCCACGTGGGTATAGATGAACTGGCCGTACTTGCCGTGATTCTCCATGCCTGTGCCTACACAGCACCACATGGCCTCGTTGGGTGCCGAATAGTTGCGATAGTGGCGCGGACGGGCGGGGGTGAAATACACATAGCCGCCGTGCTCTGGATGCTGCGACGAAAGGATGTGGTTGAAGGTGGCCAGCTCATAGTAGTCGGCATAGCGGGCCTCGGGATTGCGACGGTGCAGGTCTTCGGTCAGCTTCAGCATGTTGTTGGTGTTGCACGACTCGGGACCGTCGATATCGTTGATGAAATCCATGCATGCCTCACGGCTGGGGAAATGCTCGCGACGCGAGTTGCCGCCAAAGGCCAGCGAACGCTCACCCGTCACAATGTCCCAGAAGAAATTGGCTGCCTCATGATAAGGCTCATTTCCTGACAATTCGCTGATGCGCTCGAAGCCCACCACCTTGGGCACCTGTGTGTTGGCGTGCATATTGTCGAGACAGTCCTGTCGCTCTGACATAGGGGTAAGCAGTCGGCGGTGTGAGAATCGCTTGGCACAGTCGAGGTATCGGCTATCGCCTGTCATGGCGTAGGCATCGGCCAGCACCTCGTTCATGCCACCATGCTCATTGTCGAGCATGCGCTCCATCTGGGCGTCGCTGAGTCCTGCCGTGATACTGACGGCCCAGTCGCAGAATCCCAGGAAGAGGCTGCGGGCCTGCTGGTTGCCGCAGTAGAGCCATGCGTCGCGCAGGCCGGCATACATCTTGTGCAGGTTGTAGAAAGGTGCCCACGAACCGAAATACACTCCGAAGTCGCCTTTCTTGAAATTGCTCCAAATGTTCTCGCTGTTGGGCATGCCGCCAACGTAGCCTCGCCCCCACTCGGGATGGTTCTTGGCATTGGCATCGGCACACAACTGCAACTCGCTGATGAAATACTCCATGCGTTGGCGGCACTCCTCGCTGCCTGTTGCGGCATTGATAGCCAGAGCGGTAAGGTAGTGACCACCCACGTGTCCGTCGAGTCCGTCCCAGTTAGGATAGGTCTTTGCCCTTGGCTCTAATCCTGCCTCCTTGCGATAAGGCGCCAGCAGGCGGTCGCAGTCGTACTGCAACAGTGTGCGGATGTTGAGGTCGCGGGCTTTCTTCAGCGGACCGTCCAACAGTTGGACATCGCCGAGGGGAAACTCGTCGGAATACAGTTTGTCTTGTGCGTTGGCAGTAATCACGGCTGCTGCCATCAGCCATAGTGAGATGATTTTCTTCATGTTGAGTGTTATATTATTCCTTTATTATTTCGAAATCACTGAACGCCATGCGCTCGCCACTGGCCAGCCGCGTGGCCTCGAACTTCAGGATGCGGGCCCATTGGCGGCAGTCGAGGTCGGAGGGATTGAAGAGCTTAGGGTCTTCGTTGCCGAAGCCCCACTCCTGGTCGGTATATGTATTGAGCGAATAGTGTATGAAGGCATACATCTCCATCTGCTGCCATCGCAGTTGGTTGGCATTAGGAACCGGTCCGCAGTAATCGTTCTGCTGTGCACCTGCCATCAGCGTCGCGGCGAGCAGAATTGCAGTAATAAAGTGTCTCATGTTCTTGGTCGTTGGTGAATAATGGCCACAAAGTTACGTTTTTTTGGCAAACTATAGGTGATAAATGGTTATAAAACACGCCCTTTGATACTAATACAAAAGAAAATGAAACAAAGCTATTTGGCTGTTATCGCTATTTAGACTACCTTTGCAGGGAGAAGAGAAGAGAGAAGAGATGAAAAAGAAACTTATAGCAGCTGTATGCTTGCTGATAGCCGGCATGACAGCATTTGCCAACAACACGATGACATCGCCCGACGGCCAACTGTGGATAAAAGTGCATCAAGGCACACTCACACTATACCACGGAGAGCAGGATGTGCTGCAGATAGCAGCCATCGGACTGGGTGAACAGCCGTCCACCATCACCGGGGAACCGGCATTTGTGCGCCGCATCAACGACGACTATACCATGCTGGCCGGCAAACGGCTCCACTGCACCAATGAGGGCAATGAGTATGCTGCCAGACTGACGGATGGCGTAAGACTCACTGTGCGACTGTACAACAATGGCCTGGCATTCCGCTACGAGTGTGACGACATGAAAGATGCCATGCCACCGAAGGAGCATACCACCTACCGCATTGCCGAGGGTATGCGCCGATGGATGCAGCAGTGGGCCGACAGCTACGAGGGATTCTTTCCGCTAGACACTACATATAAGGTGAAACCGGTGCCCAGCTACAGCGGCATATCGGCAAGCAGCGAGGGATGGAACAACCGCTGGGGATACCCCGCACTGCTGGAGCCTCACGACGGGCTCTTCGCACTCATCACCGAGGCTAACATTGAGCGAAGACAGAGTGCCTCGTGCCTATACAACGACGGAGAACTGTTCAGCGTCATACCCGACGGCAACGACGTAAGACTGACGGGAGAATGGCACACTCCATGGCGCGTGGTCATGGTGGGCTCGCTGGCCGACATCGTGGAATCGACATTGGTGACCGATGTTTCCAAGCCCTGCAGCATAGGCGATACCAGCTGGATAAAGCCAGGAGTGGTATCGTGGATTTACTGGGCTTACAACCACGGCAGCAACGACTACGACATCATCAGGAAATATGTTGATATGGCAGTAGCACTACAGCTGCCCTATGTGCTGATAGATGCCGAGTGGGACGAGATGAAGGACGGCAAGACAATAGAAGATGCCGTGGGATATGCCCGTTCGAATAATATCAAGCCGCTCATCTGGTATAACTCAAGCATCGGATGGGTGAACGGAGCGCCAGGACCGAAATTCAGACTGAACAAGGCCGAAGACCGCGAGCGAGAGTTTGAATGGTGCGAAAAGATTGGAGTGGCTGGAGCAAAGATAGACTTCTTCTCGGGCGACAACCAGCGCAACATGGACTACTGCCAGGACCTGCTGGAGAGCGCCGCACGCCACCATCTGCTCGTCAACTTCCACGGAGCCACCATACCGCGAGGATGGCAACGCACATACCCCAACCTGCTATCTACCGAGGGGGTGTATGGCGCTGAATGGTATAACAATGTGGCAACATTCACACAGCAGGCAGCAAGACACAATGCCACACTGCCCTTCACTCGCAACGTGGTAGGACCCATGGACTATACTCCCTGCACTTTCAGCGACTCGCAGCATCCGCACATCACCACAAACGCCCACGAACTGGCACTTACAGTGCTCTTTGAGAGCGGGCTGCAGCATCTGGCCGACCGCCCTGAAAGCTACCTAACTCAGCCGGCAGAGGTGCAGCAGTTCCTGACATCGCTGCCTGCAGCATGGGACGAGACACGGCTGCTGAGCGGATATCCCGGCGAATACGTAGTGATGGCCCGGCGCTGTGGCCAGACATGGTATATTGCCGGTATCAACGGCACCGATACTGCTAAGGTCATCCCTCTTACCATTGGTGCTATGCTGCCAAAAGCATCACAGGCCAAACTCTTCCTCGACTCGACCGACGCACAACAAAAATGGGAACTCAGCACCATTGCCGGTTCCCAATTGCCTGATGCCATCAGCTGCCAACCCCGTGGCGGCTTCGTGGCCGTTATTTCTTCACAAACTTCCGCCCGTTGATTATGAAACATAGACTGATTATAATTGTATCGGCACTGGTTGCCGTAATCCTGCAGGCCAATGCCGCCAAAGGACATTTTGTAGTGAAAACAGTAGCAAAGAACGCTGTACGCATCCAGTATGTAGAGAACGCACCAGCCGACTCGCTGCCCGACTGGATTTACGTGAAGCACGACGAGGTGAAGAGCCGCGACATTAAAGCCACCATAAACAAGAAAAACGGTTGCTTAGAAGTGAAAGACCGCAGCGGACGAGTGGTGTTCAGAGCCACACGCCATGAGCTGAAGGCTGCCACGCTGACCGGAGCACCCACCAACGAGGCCACGCTGACATTCCAGTCGCCAAAGGACGAATACCTCTTCGGACTCGGTCAGTTCCAGGACGGATACAGCAATGTGCGCGGACTGTCGCGCCGACTGACACAGGTGAACACGCAGATAAGCATCCCCATGCTCATCTCAAGCAAAGGCTATGGAGTGCTGTGGAACAACTACGGACTGGTGGACTTCAACCCCTGCAGCCAGAGCATCGTACTATCACCACAAAACTCAACACTTAACGCTCAAAACTCAGACACCGTCACCGTCACATCGACAGAAGGCAGCAAGAAGGAAGTGCGCAAGCACAACATTTTTGGCGCCACCATACAGATAGACGAGGAAGGAGACTACTCGCTGCTGTTGGACGTAGGACAGAAAATGGCACGCCGACATAATCTGTGCATCGACGGACAGTCAGTCATCAAGATGCAGAACCTATGGCTGCCACCAACGGCATCGAAGATTGTACACCTCACCAAGGGCAGACACCAGCTTACTGCCGAACTGTCAGATAGCGACAAACCTGTATTATATTATAACAAGGTGAAGGACGAAACGACCTTCCACTCTCCCGTTGCCGACTGCGTGGACTATACCGTTTTCGTCGGTTCAGCCGATGAAATCATCGCTACCTACCGCGAGCTGACAGGCAAGGCACCTAAGATGCCTACATGGGCACTGGGATACATACACTGCCGCGAGCGATTCCACTCACAGGACGAGATACTCGAGACTGCCCGCAGATTCCGCGACGAGAAACTGCCGCTGAGCGTCATTGTGCAAGACTGGCAGTACTGGGGCAAATACGGATGGAACTCGATGAGATTCGACGAGGAATACTACCCCAACCCAAAGGCTCTCACCGACAGTCTGCACAATATGGATGTGCGACTGATGGTCAGCGTATGGTCGAAGATAGACAAGAACTCGGAGGTGGGCAAGCTGATGGAGGCCAACCGACACTATATCCCTGGCACCGACTGGATAGACTTCTTCAATCCTGAATCGGCAGCGGCCTACTGGCAGAACTTCGCAAAACGACTGGTGCCGCTGGGAATAGATGCATGGTGGCAGGATGCCACAGAACCTGAAAACGACGACCTCGTGGGCCGCCGCGTCAATAACGGACGATGGGCTGGCGAACAGGTGCGCAACGTATATCCCCTGCTGGTAAACAAGACGGTGTATGAGGGATTGCAGGCCACCTCTAACTCCCACTATTTAGGGGGAGAACAAAGTTCCTCCACTAAACAGGAGAGGCTGGAAGGGAACTTCATTCTCACTCGCTGCGGATTCCCCGGCATTCAGCGATACGGTTCGGCACTATGGAGCGGCGACGTGGGCAACGACTGGGAGACATTCCGCCGACAACTGACAGCGGGACTGGGCGTGCAGGCTGCCGGCATTCCCTGGTGGACTTACGATGCAGGAGGATTCTTCCGCCCCTACGACCAGTACACCAACCAAGACTACATAGAGCGCATGCTGCGCTGGATTGAAACCAGCGTATATCTGCCGCTGATGCGAGTACATGGATATATGAGCAATACCGAGCCGTGGAACTATGGCCCCGAGGCTCAGGCAATCATCGCCGAATGTCTGAAAGAGCGCGAGCGGCTGCTACCCTATATCGACTCGTGTGCCGTAGCCGTCAGCGAGAAAGGATATACCCTGATGCGCCCGCTGGTATTCGACTTTGCCGACGATAACGAGGCTCTGTCGCAGAAATATGAATATATGTTCGGCCCCCGACTGCTCATCAGTCCTGTCACCGAACCGGGCGTCACCGAATGGCACACATATCTGCCCAAGTCAGTGGGCGGTTGGCGCGACTACCGCACAGGACAATACTACGATGGAGGCCAGACTGTTACCACTGCTGTTGACAAGGGACACATACCCGTCTTCGAGCGGTTGCAGCAGCCATAATATGGTATTTCTTGTAAATTTTGAATGTTGTTGCTGAATTCTTTCCGGGAAAATTCGTACCTTTGCCGAAAATTCGACGAGAAAGAAATGGCAAACAACAGCTTCGACACAGCAACAATAGGACAAATACGTTCAGAATTCCCCATTTTATCGAGAGATGTATATGGGCGGCCATTGGTGTATCTGGATAATGCCGCCACCACACAGAAACCGCTCTGCGTGCTAGATGCCATGCGCGAGGAATATCTGAATGTGAATGCCAACGTACACCGTGGTGTCCACTATCTGTCGCAACAGGCTACCGACCTGCATGAGGCAGCCCGCGAGAAAGTAAGACAGTTCATCAATGCCAACAAGACAGAAGAGATAGTATTCACCCGCGGCACAACAGAGGCTATCAACCTTGTGGCCTCATCGTTCTGTGAGTCGCAGATGAAGGCTGGCGACGAGGTGCTGGTGAGCGATATGGAGCATCACTCCAACATCGTGCCGTGGCAGTTGCAAGCCCAGCGCCGAGGAATAGTGGTGCGCCACCTGCCCATCAGTGACCGCGGAGAGCTTAATTTCGATGAAATGGGCGATTTTCTCACAGAAAAGACAAAAATAGTAAGCATTGCCCACGTCAGCAACGTGCTGGGAACTATAAACGATGTAAAGCGAATAGTGGCGCTGGCTCATGACCGCGGCATTCCCGTATTGGTGGATGCGGCACAGAGTGCTCCCCACATGCCTATAGATGTGCAACAGTTAGATTGCGACTTCATGGCATTCAGCGGACATAAAATGTACGGTCCCACCGGCATTGGCGTGCTGTACGGCAAGGAGGAGTGGCTCGACAGGCTGCCACCATATCAGGGCGGCGGAGAGATGATTGACCGTGTGTCGTGGGAAAATACCACCTTTGAGCGACTGCCGTTTAAGTTTGAGGCCGGCACACCCGACTATGTGGCTACCCACGGACTGGCAACAGCCATCGACTACCTCTCGGCAATAGGGCTTGAACGCATCGAGGCTCACGAGCAGGAACTGACGCGCTACTGCATGGAACAACTGAAAACTATCGATGGAATCAGGCTTTTTGGCGAGGCAGAGCAGAAAGATGCTGTAGTATCGTTCCTCGTTGGCGACATACATCATCTGGATCTGGGCACACTGCTCGACCGCTTAGGCATTGCTGTGCGCACTGGTCATCACTGCGCCCAGCCACTGATGACACGACTCGGCATCACAGGCACCGTACGTGCATCTTTCGCCCTCTACAACACCAAGGAGGAGATAGACACTCTCGTTGCCGGAATACGCCGCGTAAGCCAGATGTTCTAACCTAAATCTGCACAAAAAAGGCATTATGATGCGTTTTTAAACCATTTTAGCATTATTTTCCACCTTATTTATAATATAAAGACATACCTTTGCACCCGGTTACAAAACAAACTACTTAAAAACAACAAACGCTTTAGAAAAGCAAACTACTTAAAAACAACAAAACAAACTACTAATGATGCTTAAGAAAGCCTACCTTTCAGGATTACTGCTGGCTGCTAATGTGCTGGCAGCAAATGCACAGAACATTGACTTCGACCTGCCCGGCAAGACTGCACCGGGCAAAGACACCGAGGTAAACTACACCTCGTGGGCTGTGCCCCGCGCAACAAGCGACACCAAGACCTTTGACAACGGAATGACCATCACCATCTCGGCTGGTGATGCTGCATCGGCTGTAGGCAGCAACTGGAGCAAGACAGATGTAGAGACAAAAGGATTGCGCGTGATAGCCGACGAGGTAATGGCAACAAATCTGGAAAATGGTAACCTTACTACTATTAACGATGCATCGACATCGCTCACCCTCACCATTACCGGCATGACAGCCGGACAGCACACGCTGAAAGCCTACCACAACAATTCCGACTATAACCAGACGCAGCCCGAGATAGAGGTCAGCGTAGATGGCAGCGTGGTGGTTACCGGTGTGAAGTTCACGTCGGGCGCACAGAGTACGATAGAGGCAGGCTCGTCGTTCATCACTTTCAACGTGACGGAAGGCCAACCCGTGAACATCACCTACCGCACTGTGCTCGCTGCCGGCAAGAGCTATACCAACAGCCGCGTAATGCTGAACGGACTGGAGTTTGACGCTGCTGCATTGACAGCCACCGACCCACTGCCCGCCAATCACAACTTCCATGCCGGCACGGAAGACGGCACGGTGAGCTTCTCATGGGTGGCAGCACCTGGCGCAATAAGCCACAAACTGGTATTAGGCACCGACTCTATACAGGTGGCTAATGCCGAGAACTACGAGTATGAGGGCACTGCTACGGAATATACCAAGCATGGCCTCTCGTCGATGCAGCACTACTGGTGGCGCGTTGACGAGGTGGATGCTGAGGGCAATATATATAAAGGACGCGCGTGGACATTCCAGCCCTGCCATCTGGCATTCCCTGAGGCAGAGGGCTATGGGCGCTATGCCATTGGCGGACGCGGCGGCATAGTATATCACGTGACCAACCTGAGCGGCGACAAGGACACACCGGGCTCACTGCTCTACGGACTGGTAAACATCAACGAACCTCGCTACATCGTATTCGACGTCAGTGGAATCATCGAACTCGACTTCGAATCATACTTCACCAAGCCATACGCCTATATAGCCGGACAGACTGCACCGGGCAAGGGCATCTGCATCAAGGCTTCGAACATCAACATCGGTTCTGACGTCATAGCCCGCCACATGCGCTTCAAGCGCGGACTGGGTGTCTATGGCGAGAATACTGGCAACGCAATGGGTATGACGGGTGCCGACCACGCCATAGTTGACCACTGTACGGCAGCATGGGGAACCGACGAGACAGTGAGCGGACGAGGAGCGCTGAACATATCGTTCCAGTACAGCATGATTACCGAGGCTCTGGGAATAGCAGGACATAAGAACTACGCCGACGGCACCAACCACGGATATGCCGCCACCATTGACGGACGCAACGGCTCGTGGCACCACAACATGCTGATAAACTGCGAAGGACGCAACTGGAGTATGGGTGGCGGAATGGACGGCCAAAACAGACCCATAGGCGGATTAGACCTGTTTAATAATGTATGCTACAACTGGCACGGACGAACCACCGACGGCAACTGCCACGCAGTGAACTTCGTGAACAACTACTACAAGATGGGCCCTGACACCAAGAAAAAGATCCTCTTCACCCAGGATTACGAAGACGCCATAGCCCCCGACGGCATCGACCAGGCATACATCAGCGGCAACATACGCGAAAACAAAGACCATTCGCTGAGCAACGACAAGCTGAACGACACATACAATGCCACAGGCAACATACCCACCACTTACGAGTATCGCGTCAGTTCGCCACTCTTCCCCTCATACGCCAACATCCACTCGGCAAAGGATGCCATGAAGATAGTGACCAGCTATGCCGGAGCCACCATGCCACAGCGCGACGAACAGCACGTGCGCAACGTTGGTGAGACACTGCAGGGCACCTACACCTACAAGGGTAGCAAGTCGGGCATCAAGGGAGAGATAGACAACGAGGCCGACATCACCGACGCCGCTAACGGCGGCTGGGAGGAATGGCCCGAGGAACGCCGCTCTGCCGACTACGACACCGACCAGGACGGCATGCCCGACTGGTATGAGCAGTGCATAGGCAGCAATCCCAGTGCAGCCAACCAAAACGACGACCCCAATGGTGACGGATGGACACTGCTGGAAGACTACTTCGAATTTATGGCTCACCCATACATCATGCTGAATCCCGGACAGGCCTCAACAATAGATGTCAAGCCTTTCTTTGCCGGATTCTACGGACAGAACGGCAATAATGTCACTCCAAGCTACAGCATCAACAGCAGCAGTTCACTATTCTCTGCCTCGATGAACGGCAGTATAGTATCTGCCCAGGCAGGACAGACGCCAGGAGTAGCATATATAGATGTTACCGTAGATGACGGTGAGACTCAGTTCACTCAGCTCATTGGCATAGCAGTAACAGGCACTGCCACGGGCATCAGCGACATCCGCAGCAGCGAGCCTGCCACCACCGATGCCTCAGTATATTCTCTCACTGGCCAGCGTCTGGCGCAGCCTCGCCATGGTCTGAACATCCGAAACGGCAAGATTTTCATCCACCGCAAATAACATTCCATCGATTTTTCCGTCTCTACAGAACACGGAGAAGTTGTATCAAACGGGTTTATTGGTGTACATCGCTACCCAATAAACCCGTTTGATTTATACCATTATATAGTACAGGCTGTTTTCCCTGAATATCAGACAATTGTTGCATTCCTACGATAGAATTGTATATAGCAATAGTGTCATTACAAATTACAAAGAGTGTGCCACATACAACAAAACCATATTAAACCATTATATATACCTTTGCGCCCGATTTCAAAATCAAACAAAAACAAAACATAGAAAATAAAAAAAACAAAACAACATGAAAAGGTTATTTACACTATTCGTAATTGTGTGCGCCCTCGTTGGAAATGCGTGGGGAGCAAGAAAACTGTATTTTGAATATCAGGTCATTGAGGATCCGACTTTAACTGACGGGTATTACCAGCAGCCTCTTATGTGGATATGGGATGATGCAAGTACAGGAGATGATGGAAAGCCTTATAACATGACAGCAAATGGATTTGACGGAGATTGTGTGTGGACAGTCACCACAACAGGAGACCTTACAATCACTTCTGGGCACTATCAGACGCAAATTGATGCTCACAACTATGTCATATCTGATTCTAAAATATATATCACAGGAAATAGTGGAACTATCAAAGTGACGGCAACCAGACCTGACTTCGGTGGAGAAACATATTCTTGTAGCTATCTCATTTCATTCGGAATGAGTAGTAAGAAATGGAGCTTCTATTCGAAAAAAATGGCTATAGGAAGATACCAAGATGAAGGATCTGATTTTAGACAATGGTGCGATGATAATCAATGGACACATGACGTTAGCGGTGATCCTGTTTATTGGTATAATTATAGTAATATCGATGGGGATATCTCAAAATATTCTACATTCGGTCGTAGTTCAGGCGGTACATTTTTTATAGAAGCCGAGGGTCTTATATTCACTGCCACAGCAAACACATTTGGTATGCATAATGAAAATGACTCTGTAGATGTAGCTGCATCTGACAGGTTCATCGCATTAAAGAAAGGTGCATCGGTAAAAATACCAAAGAAATACTTTCATGTAGGTTTTGATGAAAGTAAAGCAAAACTATCACATCCGCGTATTCGCATTAAAATGGGGCGATATGGTGGTACTGATCCTAGTCATCCGCAGATAAACCTTACAATAACTAATGTAAAAGATGCTCATGGCACAGCCATTACTGAATACTATATTATAGGAGGTTCAGCTTGGTGGGGAGATAAAAAGGATAACCACCAGCGCGGAGAGTATCATTTCATCGTTGATAATGAAAATAAAGATGAAGACGTTACTATAACAGTAGCAGACGGACAATTCCTCAAGCTTTATAGTATTGAAGTATATAATTCCGAAACCATGATTACAGAGAATGCTGTACTCGGAACTAATTACCAGTTGCTAACAGGCTCTACCATTCCTGCGTCTCGAGCTACAGGAAGATATTATTTACACTATCGTGGAAAAGGTGAACATACGCATGTAGTAACAAATGTGAAGTCAGGAGACGTCAATGTCAATTATTGTCGCACAGGCATAGTTGATGCCCCAGTAGATAGATTTTCTGGTTATGACGGCGCTGTTGATCATACTTATACAGCCACATCGGGCCAGTTTGGAACATTTCAAATTCGATTAGATTGCTATACTCTTGATGGGAAATATTGTACGGACTATGCTGACCGTTCCCAGTCGGTGGGATATTTTGACAAGCAAACCTATCCCTGTACCTGGGACTTTACTGATGTAGCAAAATATGCATACTCAGGAGACGCAATGTATTGGGAAGGTCAGTATAACGATGTTGATGCTTATAACGGCCGATCTAGTTGGAAAATCATTTCTGGCGAGCCTGGTGCTTCTTGTAGGTGTGGACATCAATTGAGTTGGGATGCCAGTGGACATGACGTGGTTTTTTGTGGCGGTAGTCAGTTGTGGTGTGGAAAGCAGGTGCTTCCTGAAATTGCAGGAATTGGCTTTACGCCCTCTAACTTCAGTTCTTCATACAATAACAGCCTTCAACTTCTACCTTCTGGGAATTATTACCAAATTGGAGATAAATACTATCACGGTATAAAAATTAACCAGAATCAGACATCATGGTGGTGCTATCGTATAACAGTGCCAGCAGTCCCCAATGGTGGTGCTGTCTATGCACGTGTACATCCATTACCTACTACAACATCTGAAACTCCAACAGAGGACCAAGCAAAATACCCTATAGCAGGCTATACATACGGTGACTATAAGAAACCGGTGGTTAAAAACAACGTGACTATAGATGCGGGCAACGTTAATAAGGAGATTGGAACTGGTGCGACAAAAGTAATAAATACCAACGACGATACTGGCGATAAAATATATGTGATTCCTGGAACTTCTGAAAGCGAATCATCAAATGTAACACTATACTTTAATGGTGTTATCATTGAAAAGATTGCCGTATCTACCGACAAGAAGGAATTCAACGCCAAGGGTTGGACGACGGAGAGTCGTGACCACGACATTGACCCGTCGCTGACAGCAGAGATGAACGGTCGTGGCATTAAGACGTTTGCTGTGACTGACGTGAAATATGACAAGAAGAAGGTTGTCATGACTGACATCAGCAACGCTGGTTTGATGCACGCTGCAACGGATGAGTCTAAGTATGCTTGCATTCTCCGCAATACTGAAGATGCAGAATTAAGCGTGGTCAACGGCGGTTTCTACCTTTTTGTGCCTGATATGCACGATGAGCAGGGCGAGAATACGGGAGATGGTTATAGGTTGAAGAACTATGCCCCATCAATGGAATCCAGCATAATGAAGGCTAAGGTGTCGTATGCCTATCCTGCAAATTATCCTAACTATGGCGATAATGCCTCTGGCACTCCTATTCCTGCCAAATCCGACGATGGAACTATCACCAACTTCGCCTTTACCTATCAGTATTGCCAATTGAATTCTAGTGGAGCAGCATATGGTACATTACAAGAGGGCCCTCAGGCATTCTATCGCATAGCTACAAACGGCGGTTATAGCAAGGGTAACCAAGGTTATCTGCCATTGCTGACATCAGAGGTGACAAAAAACACTGCTATTACATCAGGGACAAGAGGATATGAATTGTCGTTTGGCGACGATGAAGAAGGCGGAGAGACTACAGACATTGAGACTATAGTCAACGGAAATGACTTAACCGGCACAACCCATAGAACATATTACAGCCTGAGCGGACAGCAACTCAACGGCAAACCTGCCAAGGGCGGTATCTATATCTGTAATGGTAAGAAGATAGTTATTAAATAAGGAGGATTTATACAATGAAAAAGATATATGTAAAACCCACTATCGAGGCTTTAGGACTCGAAGAAGAAGGTACGTTGCTGACAGGAAGCGTCATTACAGATGAAGACAAAGGTGTTATTTGGATAGGTTCTCGTGGCGCCAATGCGGAATTCAGTGATGATGACGATGATTATGATAGTGACATTTTATAGAAACGATAGGAATTCATCATAAATGTTTTGTTTTTTTTTAGTGAGTGGGCGCAGCCAGTGATGGTATGCGCCTTTCTCTTTTTAAATGCATTCTATCAGGAATACAACAACTGAAAAAACTTGCATTTTCTACACCAAAGATGGCGTTTTACAAATACTAACTAAAGTACCAAAAAAGAGTACCCATACTGGGTACTCGGAATTTCTATGCTGGGAACTCGGAATTTCTATGCTGGAAACTCGGAATTTCTATGCTGGAAATTAAAAGGAAACCTGACTTCCCACAAAACAAATCACTTACAAAGCTTGCAACCTTCACACTTGCTTAATTCGCCACGGAAACGCTTTTCGACAAGGTGGTGCAGGCGGTCGCGGAGTGGAGCAAGCTGCATCTGGTCGATAACCTCATTGATAAAGGCATTCTGCAACAAAAGTCTGGCCTCGCTGAGCGAGATGCCGCGCTGCTGCATGTAGAATAGAGCAGCATCGTTGAGCTGGCCTACGGTAGAGCCGTGGGCACATTTCACGTCGTCGGCATAAATCTCAAGCATGGGCTGTGTGTACATACGGGCCTCACGGGTGGCTGTCAGATTCTGGTTAGTCATCTGTGAGGTTGTCTTCTGTGCTCCATGTTCTACCAGCACACGGCCAGCAAAGGCTCCTGTGGCCTGGTCGTCGAGAACATATTTGTAAAGCTCGGTTGATGTGCAATGAGGCACACGGTGTGTAATGAGGGTATTGTTATCTACGTGCTGCTGCTTGTCGGCAATAACACAGCCATAGCACTGACATTCGGCACCCTCGCCAGAGAACGTCAGGTCGAGTTTGTTGCGCGTCACGCCATTGTGCAGCGTGATGACGTTATGATTGACGAAGCTATCCCGCTGCTGGTCGATATATACATTGCTAACACGCACATTCTTGTTGTGAGTCTCCTCAAGACAGTAGAGGTCAAGATGGGCTCCTTCGCCTACATGGGCCTCGATAACCTGTGTGGCAAGGAAGTTGCGGTCGTCGGCAGCATGGTCGCAGAAGAGCATCTTCAGTTCGGCACCCTCCTCAAGACAGATAAGCACACGACGATTGACCATCAAGTCAACATCAGAACGCAGGATATTGATTACCTGAATGGCTCGATCTACCTTGACACCCTTGGCAACATGGACGTAGAGACCATCCTGGGCGAGCATAGTGTTCAGATTGGTGACAGCATCGTCGTCATGGCCAGCCAACTGGTTATAATGACTGGTGGCATGCTCCTTTAGAGAGCCAATGGTGACACCCTCGGGAAGGTGAACACTGGGCAGGGCTTTGGCATAGAACATGTCGTTGACCACAAAATAGAGCGACGTTGACAGATTTGGCACATCACAACGGAAAGCCCTGTAGGGATCGACGGGAATCTCAAGGCGATTCAGGTTGAGGCCATAGTCAGGGGCAAAGAGCGATGCCATATCGGTGTACTTGTAGCGCTCGACCTTACGAGAGGGGAAGCCCTGAGCCTTGAAGCGCTCAAAAGCCTCGTCGCGCACGGCATTCATCACCTCGCTGCTATGCTCGCAAATCATGGTGCGAGCCTGCTCGTAGAGCTCTATATATTGGCTGTTGTTTCTTTCTGTCTTGTCCATGTCCATCGTCTCTAAACTAATCAACACTCCCCTCGCCCTCAAGGTTCCCCTCGCCCCTTGGAGAGGGGTTAGGTGTGAGGCTTCCTTTTATCCAATCGTATCCGTGCTCCTGAATCTCCTTTGCCAGCTCGGGACCACCAGTGCGGACGATACGCCCCTGATAGAGCACGTGGACAAACTGCGGACGAATCATCTCAAGCAGACGGTCGTAGTGGGTGATGACGATACACGAAGTATCGGGACGCTGCAGCTTGTTGACACCCTCGGCAACAATGCGCATGGCATCGACATCAAGACCAGAGTCGGTCTCGTCGAGAATGCTCAAAGTGGGTTCGAGCATGGCCATCTGGTATATCTCGTTGCGCTTCTTCTCACCACCGCTAAAGCCCTCGTTGACCGAGCGGTTGGCCAACTTGGAGTCGAGTTCCACTATCTTGCGCTTCTCGCGCTGCAACTTAAGGAATTCGGCGGCATTAAGCGGCTCCAAACCATGATACTTGCGCTTAGCATTGATGGCAGCCTTCATGAAATTGGTCATCGACACACCAGGAATCTCTACAGGATACTGGAACGAGAGGAACAGGCCCTCGTGGGCACGGTCTTCGGGTTTCATCTCAAGCAGGTTCTTGCCGTTGAAGAATGCCTCGCCCTCGGTGACCTCATAGAGCGGATTACCCACAAGGACTGCCGACAGCGTTGACTTGCCTGAACCATTGGGGCCCATGATGGCATGAGTCTCACCGTCGCGGATGACGAGGTCAATACCTTTCAATATCTCTTTGTCGCCTATCTTGGCATGGAGGTTTCTTACTTCTAACATACTTATATATATATTACTTATTTATTTATCAGAACTCATAGCCCATATTGATACAGAAGTAGGGGCTCTTGGAGGTGTTGGCATAACCGGCAGTGACGCCGATGGGGCCAAACATGGTGTTGTAGTAGTAGGCCAACTGAGTGCCGAGCATGGTGCTATAGCGCAGTAGGTCTTTTAGTTCGTGGGAATGCTGGGCTGCTGCCACACGTAGCAGTATGTAGCTGTGGCTGCCAAAATGCTGCTGAGCCTGCAGCTGGGCAGCAACGAAATGGCGGTCGGTGTACTCCACGTTGCCTATGCCGGCAAAGGGCATCTGCTGTTCTACGTAATGGCCGAACCAGTCGCCACCGATATAGTTGCCGAAGAACTCGGGAATGGTTGTGCCGAAGAGCAAGCGGCCGTAAAGCAACGGCTGAAGGGTGAAGTTGCCGGCAGTGAATGATTTGCGCCATGAGGAATATACCTCACTGGTACCAAGGCTGCCATCCAACTTCGAGAAGTTGTCGGTCAGATAGGAATATCCGGCCTTGAAGCGCGAACCGCGTGTAGGGAAGTACCAGTTGTTCTCTGAATTATAGCTAAGCTGTGCCCTGTAGCTGAAATAGTGCTTATTGGTCAGTTGCACATGCTCTGTGAGCGTAGAGCGCAGATTCTCGCTGAAATGAATATAGTCCCACCGTGCTCCCATCAGGATGTTGAGGTTACGCACATCGAAATTGATAGGTATGAATTCTGCCTGATGGTGATTATAGAGAATGTTGTATTCGCGGTCGCCGTCTTGGTAGATATTAATATCGTTGTGGCGGAACACGTAGTTGAGCACGGGACTGGTGAAACTGGTGGGATGGAAGGTGAAGTCGATGCGTCCCATCACTCGCTTGCCCAGGCGTGCCGTGATATCGATGTCGGTATGGAGTGAGGTGCGCAGCGGGAACTCGGCATTGAGCTGCAGGGCCACCATCTCCTCAGTATCGAAGCGGAAGCCAACCCCCAACTGACTCGACTTGCGCTTGCCGGCAGTGAAGACTACACGGAGGCCGTCGCCATCGGTCACACTGTGCATATTGACATCTTCATAATAAAGGTCGTTGCGCATGGTTGACGCTATACGCTCATTCAGTCGTGTGTCGATGCTGTCAACCCGGCTGAGCTGGTATTTCTCACGTATGTATTTCTCATCCTCCTTGCTGATATTCTCAAACACAAAAGCCGTCACGGGCTCACGCTCTGACATTACTTTCTGGCGATAGGGTGTCAGCCTGACGGGCTTGAAAGAGTCGTCGATACCGATACGCTCTTTAAGGGCAATGAGTTCATCCCAGTGCTTGTGGGTTTCCTCTTCGCCACGACGTATCAGGGTGTCGATGGCTGCAGCGTTGAAACTGGCAGCATTATAGCCTTCGGTATTTACAAGGATGGGAACATCGGTAAGGGATAGGTTCTCTTCATACTTGTTCTGACAGTTGAAGGCTATAACCTGTCCGAGAATGCTCATGGTGCTGTTAAGTTCGGAGGCAGTCTTGAAATCTGCCTGCACGGAGACACCGATGACGATATCGGCACCCATCTGGCGGGCTATATCTACAGGATAGTTATTGCGCAAGCCGCCATCCACCAGCACCATGTCGTCAATACGGACCGGCGTGAATACAGCCGGAATAGCCATAGAGGCTCGCATGGCCTGCGGCAGTCGGCCAGAATGGAAGTCTATCTCGCTGTTGTCAACAACATTTGTTGCCACACAAGCATAAGGTATGGGCAGGTCGCGCGAGAAATCAAGTGAGTCGGTATATCCTGCACAAAGCTTATGGAACAGCACTGACAGGTTATTACCCTTGATGATGCCACCTACGCTGGGATTGCGCTTGCCCATAGAGAGTTCGCGCTGAATGGCATAGGTGTTATGCTTCTGTCGGTCGGCAAGATTCTGTGCACTGGGGTTATCCTTGTCGGCAAAAATACTGTTCCAGTCCTGCACCCTCACCAGCGAGTCGAGAAGATCGCTGTTGTAACCAATGGCATAGAGGCCTCCCACCAGGCTACCCATAGAGGTTCCGGTGATGATGTCGATGGGAATGCCGGCACGCTCGATGACCTTGAGAGCTCCGATATGGGCAACTCCCTTGGCACCGCCGCCGCTAAGCACCACAGCCACCTTCTTTCGTTCCTGGGCTGTAGCAGCTACGACGGTAAGCACCGTCAGCAAGACACAGATGAGTTTTTTCATTGACAGAAGTAGTTGTTGTTATTATCCTACTGTTCCTTCCAGCGAAACGCTGAGCAACTTCTGGGCCTCAACGGCAAACTCCATCGGCAGCTTCTGCAGCACTTCCTTGGCATAGCCGTTGACGATGAGACCTACAGCTTGTTCGGTGGGTATGCCGCGCTGGTTGCAGTAGAACAGCTGGTCTTCAGAGATTTTCGACGTGGTGGCCTCATGCTCGAAGATAGCGCTGTCGTTGTGGACATCCATATAGGGGAATGTGTGGGCACCGCAGTCGGAACCTAAGAGCAACGAATCGCACGAGGAGTAGTTGCGGGCATTGTCGGCATTGGAGGTGGCACGCACCAGTCCGCGGTAGGAATTCTGAGAGTGGCCGGCCGATATACCCTTTGAGATGATGGTAGAGCGTGTGTTCTTACCCATGTGTATCATCTTTGTGCCGGTATCTGCCTCCTGATAGTTATTCGTCACTGCTACAGAATAGAACTCAGCAACACTGTTGTCGCCACGAAGTATGCAGGAGGGATATTTCCATGTAATGGCAGAACCCGTCTCTACCTGTGTCCACGACAGCTTTGAGTCGGCTCCACGCAAATCGCCACGCTTGGTGACGAGATTCAGTACGCCGCCACGGCCCTGTTCGTCGCCAGGATACCAGTTCTGCACGGTGGAGTATTTCACCTCGGCACGGTCCATCACGATAATCTCGACAATGGCAGCATGCAACTGATTCTCGTCGCGCATCGGGGCTGTGCAGCCCTCGAGATAAGAGACGTAGGAATCGTCGTCGGCCACTATGAGCGTACGCTCAAACTGGCCTGTGTTGCGGGCATTGATACGGAAGTAGCTGCTGAGTTCCATGGGACAGCGCACACCCTTGGGGATGTAAACGAAGGAACCGTCGGAGAATACGGCGCTGTTGAGGGCGGCAAAGAAGTTGTCGCGGTAAGGGACTACACTGCCCAGATACTGACGTACCAAGTCGCCATGCTCCTTGATGGCATCACCTATAGAGCAGAAGATGACTCCCTTCTCGGCCAGTTTCTCCTTGAAAGTGGTCTTGACACTGACACTATCCATGATGGCATCCACAGCGGTGTTGCCGCTGAGTGCCAAGCGCTCCTCAAGGGGGATACCCAGCTTGTCGAAGGTCTTCTGAAGCTCGGGATCAATTCCAGCGGCAGAACCGCTGGGCACAGGTCGAGACGTAGGGTCGGCATAGTAGCTGATGGCCTGATAGTCGATGGGAGGCACGTGGACATGGCCCCATTTGGGCTCTTTCTGCTGCTGCCAGTAGCGGAATGCCTTGAGGCGGAAGTCGAGCATCCATTCGGGCTCGCCCTTCTTAGCAGAGATGAGCCGAACGATGTCCTCGTTCAGCCCTTTCTCTATTATCTCAGTATGTACGTCGGTGGTGAAGCCGAACTCGTATTTCTGTTCGGCCACCTGGCGGACAAATTCATTCTTATTTTCTTCCATTAAAGCTTCTGTTCTACTTCAATCTCGGTGAAGGTCTCGATGATGTCGCCCACCTGGATGTCGTTGAAGTTGACGAGCGAAATACCGCACTCCAGGCCCGTAGCCACTTCCTTGGCGTCGTCCTTGTAACGCTTCAGGGCATCAATAGGAGCAGTGTGTACGACGATACCGTCGCGAACCACGCGGGCCTTGTCCTTGTTATGTACCTTACCATCGGTCACCAGACCACCGGCAACAGTACCAACCTTGGAAATCTTGAACACCTGCTTGACCTCAATCTCACCAGTGACAATTTCCTTCTTCACCTTATCAAGCATACCTTCCATCGTTGACTTCACCTCGTCGATGGCGTCATAGATGATAGAGTAGGTGTTGATTTCCACACCTTCGCGCTCGGCCAGACAGCGGGCATCGGCAGAGGGACGCACCTGGAAGCCTACGATGATGGCATCGGAAGCCGAAGCCAGCATGACGTCGTTCTCGGAAATCTGACCCACGGCCTTCGAGATGACGTTGACCTGCACCTTCTCGGTAGAGAGCTTGATGAACGAGTCGGAGAGTGCCTCGATAGAGCCGTCGGTATCACCCTTGACGATGATGTTGAGCTCGTGGAACTCACCAAGGGCAAAGCGGTGTGACAACTCGTCGAGACCCAGCGTCTTGGTAGTACGCAGCGACTGTTCGCGCTGCAACTGTGTACGCTTGTTGGCAATCTCGCGAGCCTCCTGCTCTGTCTCCATCACGTGGAAGGAGTCACCAGCCGTGGGAGCTCCGTTGAGACCCAGGATGATGGCGGGCTCGGCAGGGCCTGCCTTTTCGATGCGCTGGTTACGCTCGTTGAACATAGCCTTGATCTTACCCCAGGCAGTACCGGCAATAACGACGTCGCCAACCTTCAGCGTACCATTGCTGACGAGGACGGTAGATACGTAGCCACGACCCTTGTCGAGTGACGACTCGATGACGCTACCCGTAGCCTTACGGTTGGGGTTGGCCTTGAGGTCGAGCATCTCAGCCTCGAGGAGCACCTTCTCAAGGAGCTCTTCGACTCCTAAGCCCTTCTTGGCAGAAATCTCCTGACACTGGTACTTACCACCCCACTCTTCTACGAGCAGGTTCATGTTGGCCAGGTCTTCACGTATCTTGTCGGGGTTGGCTCCCGGCTTATCTATCTTATTGATGGCGAATACCATCGGCACATTGGCAGCCTGAGCGTGGGCGATAGCCTCCTTGGTGGTAGGCATCACACTGTCGTCGGCAGCAATGATGATGATGGCGATATCGGTAACCTGAGCACCACGGGCACGCATGGCGGTGAAAGCCTCGTGACCAGGGGTGTCGAGGAATGTTATCTGGCGACCATCCTTCAGCTTCACGTTGTAGGCACCGATGTGCTGCGTGATACCTCCGGCCTCACCGGCAATAACGTTGGTATTGCGGATGTGGTCGAGCAGCGAGGTCTTACCATGGTCAACGTGACCCATGACAGTGACAATCGGAGCACGGCTAATCAGGTCGTTCTCATCGTCGTCCTCCTCAGTAATGGCGTTCTGAACCTCGGCACTGACGTACTCGGTGGTGAAACCGAACTCATCGGCAACGATATTGATGGTCTCAGCATCCAGACGCTGGTTGATAGACACCATGATGCCGATAGACATACATGTACCGATGACCTGGTTGACACCAACGTTCATCATAGTGGCCAGCTCGGAAACGGTAACAAACTCCGTAAGCTTGAGCACCTTCGACTGTGCTGCCTCGGCTGCCATCTCCTCGCTCATACGCTCCTGGACGGCATCGCGCTTTTCACGGCGGTACTTGGCGCCCTTCTTATTCTGGTTCTTAGAGGTGAGACGAGCCAGCGTCTCCTTAACCTGGCGTGCTACTGCTTCATCGTCAACCTCCAGAGGCTTCTGAATAGGACGGTTCTTCTTGTTCTTCTTGCCACCACCCTGCTGCTGGTTAGCCTGCTGCTGGCGGTTGTCTTTCTGCTTCTTCTCGCTCTTGGCAGCCTGCTTGGCGGCAGCCTCGATATCCACCTTACCCTGACGGATGCGCTCACGCTTCTTGCGCTCACCGGCAGCCTTCTCCTCACGCTCCTTGCGACGCTCCTCCTTTGACTTCTTCTTGGGGCGCGTGCTCTGGTTGATAGACGAGAGGTCTATCTTTCCCAGCACATTGAGCTGAGGGGCATTCTGGGCTACTTTGGCATCACCGGGGGTCTTGGCCAACTCAGGCTGTGAACGGCGCTCGGCCTGCTCATCCTTGACCTCAGGCTCGTCGTCGGAAACTTCCTCCTGCAGAGAATCCGACAGGGATGGAGCTGAGGGCTCTTCAGCAACAGCCTCGGCAACCTCTTGTGCGGGCTCCTCAGCATCAGCCTCAACAACGGGCTCAGATGCAGGGGCCTGCTGGGGCTCTGCGGCCACCTGGGGCTTCTGCTCTGCTACCACTTCGGGGGCTGGTTTCTGCTCGGGCTCGGGCTTGACCTCTGCTGACGGCTTGGGCTCGAGTTCTGCTGCAGGAGCTGACGGCTTGGGCTTTCCGATGTTGTCGAGATCTATCTTGCCGACAGTCTTCAACTGCGGGCGGGGCTCCAGCAATTCCTCTGCCGAAGATGACTTCTTCTCTGTCTTTTCAACCTTCTTGTCCTTAGGTTTCTTCAGGAACAACATGTCGGCCTTGGTCTTTACAGCCTTGTCGCCTTTGAATTCGCCGACCAGTGCCTCGTATTGCTCGTCAGAAATCTTGGTGTTGGGAGTCACGTCATCCTTCACCTCTCCAAGATGGTTTTTCTTTTTCAGGAAATCAACAGCTGTCTGAAGTCCTATATTCAGTTCTGATAATACTTTATTTAATCTTACTCCCATTCTTTCAATTCTTAATTCTTAATGCCTAATGCTTAATTATTTCTTCTTTACTCTCTTAATGCCTAATGCCCTATTATGCTTACTGCCTGATGCTTGACTCGGCGCCAGCCTAATTAAGCATTAAGCATTAAGCATTAAGCATTATTCAAATTCTGCTTTGAGTACCTCGAGTACATGATCGACAGTCTCTTCCTCAAGGTCAGCCTTCTCGATAAGCATCTCACGGGGAGCATTGAGCACGGCCTTAGCAGTGTCAAGTCCGATGGCCTTGATAGAGTCGATAATCCACTGGTCAATCTCGTCGGCAAACTCATCGAGGTAGATATCCTCGTCGGCCTCGTTCTCGGTGACTACGCGGAAGACGTCGATGGTGTACTCTGTCAGCATTGAAGCAAGCTTGATATTCAAACCGCCCTTACCGATAGCGAGGCTGACCTCTTCAGGCTGCAGATATACCTCGGCCTTGCGCTCCTCGGGGTTCAGCGTAATGCTGGTAACCTTGGCAGGCGACAGGGCACGCTGGATGAACAGCTGGGTGTTGTTAGAGTAGTTGATAACGTCGATATTCTCGTTACACATCTCACGGACAATACCGTGGACACGGCTACCCTTGACACCGACACAGGCTCCTACAGGGTCGATGCGGTCGTCGTAGCTCTCGACGGCAACCTTGGCACGCTCACCCGGCATACGGGCAATACGACGGATGGTGATGAGACCGTCGTTGATTTCAGGCACCTCAGCCTCGAGCAGGCGCTCCAGGAACTTGTTGCTAGTACGTGAAAGGATGATACGGGGATTGTTGTTCTCGTTCTGCACCTCCTTGACGATAGCGCGAACGGTCTCGCCCTTATGATAGTTGTCGGCAGGAATCTGCTCCTGCTTCGGCAGATGGAGCTCGTTACCCTCATCGTCGATAAGCAGCACTTCGCGCTTCCACATCTGGTAAACCTCACCCGACACAATCTGGCCAACCTTATCCTTATACTTATTATACAAGGAGTCGTGCTCCAGTTCCAGAATCTTTGAGGCCAGCGTCTGGCGCAGGTTCAGAATGGCGCGGCGGCCAAACTTCTGGAACTCCACCTCCTCAGACACTTCCTCGCCTACTTCATAGTCGGGCTCAATTTTCTGGGCCTCACTAAGCGAAATCTCCTTGTTCTCATCAGTCACCTCACCATCGGCAACCACGATGCGGTTGCGGTGGATCTCGAAGTCACCCTTGTCGGGGTTTACAATGACGTCGAAGTTCTCGTCAGAACCGAACATTTTTGCAATGACGTTGCGGAAACTCTCTTCCAGAACGCTCACCAGTGTTGTGCGGTCAATGTTTTTTGTCTCTTTGAATTCCTGAAAGGTCTCTATCATTGATGGACCTTTCGCTTTCTTTACTGCCATAAATATTTATTTTTTAATTCTTAATCTTTCACTTAAACGCCAGCAGATACTTGCAGTATTTCACATCTGCCATGCCGAACGTCTTATCAACATCGACTATCACGGGGCGCTTCTTGCCTTCAACGTGCCGCTTCTCCTTGACAGTGACAACAAACTGGTCGCTGTCGGCATCAACCTCCTTGAGGATGCCCTGCACTTTCTGACCATTCTTCTGCAGCACCTCCACATCCTTGCCGATATGGTTAATATACTGCTGCTTTACCTTGAAAGGCTGGCCAATGCCTGCCGAGCCTACCTCCAACTCATAGTCGCCAAGCTCCTCGCCCAGCGTCTCCTGCAAGTGACGGCTCAAGTCGGCACAATCTTCAATCCAAACACCGTCAGCGTGGTCAATCTCAATCACGATGCGGTCGTCAGCGGTCATTTCTACGTCAACAAGGTAGTAGTCGCCATTCTGCAACCACTCCTCTACTGCTTTCTCAATGATGTTCTTATCTATCATATATACGTTAATTAAAACAAGAATGAGAGACTCGCGTTGGAGTCTCTCATTCCTCTGAACGGCTGCAAAGGTACGAAGATTTTCTGAATCCACCAAAATTTTCCTGATATATTTTCTTCCGGACATTTGTATGTAATAAGTTTTTTTATTGTTTTTGTAGCCGTTTTTGAAGGCATTGGTCAAGGAAAAAACTGGCAGGGCAATGCAGGAGAAGGATGTG
>CAMHLV010000015.1 GCA_946186115.1 uncultured Prevotella sp.
AAATATATAGTTAAATCGCATAATATGTTTGGAATTTACCATAGAATGCGGTTCTAGGGTGTTAAGTTAACTCTGACGTTTTTATGTTAAAATATGGCGATATTAATTAACTAAATATTTTTACAATATTTGACAAAATACTTGCCTAAAAGTTTGCATAATTCGCTGATTTTTAGTAACTTTGCAAGAAATTCAATTTCAAATAGTTATGGTAAAATCAGACAATTCAGAAGAGATAAAAGCTCTTAAAAAAGAACTTAGACAGGCGAAGAGAAAAAACAAGGCACTCGAAGAGAAGTATAACGATGTAAAACTTCAAAACAAAATACTGAAGTGCGAAAGCAAAAAAAAAGCGAGAGAATTGCTTCTATCCTCTCTCTCAGAAAAAGCGAGGGAATTGACGGAGCTACTGTTCCCAGATACAGACACGACGAAATAGCCATCCGCTTTGCGGTGCTGCTGTATGCATTTGTTGGTGTCAGTTCACGTCAGGTTCCGAAGATACTCCAGCTGGCAGGGATTCTGTGGCAGGGAATCGACGGGAAGCTGCCTTCACACGTTACTGTACTGGATTGGGTGGAGAAGTGCGGGTTGTCGTTGTTGCAGGGGTCATTGAGGGATGTGACGGCAGAACAGGCAAATTACTCGCTGATAATCGATAACAGCATCACAATCTGCGGACAAGACCTGCATCTGGAACTAAAGACATCCTCTCGGCACCCTGGACATCCACATAGTCAGTCGGATGTCAGCGTGGCAAGGATGGCGGTCGGAAAGAACTGGAACAAGGAAGCCACCAAGAAGCAACTGGCCAGGACAATCGATGCGCTGGGAGGAAGGCCTGACTATGTAGTCAGCGACAATGGCGAGACGATGTGTAACGCCAGTGAGGACATGGGCATTCCCACCCACAGGGACATCAGCCACTCTTTCGGCATGTTCCTTGAGCGTGTCTATTCAAAGGACGAGGAGTTCTCAGACTTCATTACCAAAAAGGGTTATGCCAGGAAATTCTCTCACACCCCAATGGCCTGCCTTATGCCTCCCAAGAGAAGGGAGTATGCGCGATTCATGAATGTATTTGAAACGGTACACTGGGCCAAAGCAGTTATTGAGAGCGAGCATCTGCTGAAGCAGTCGGGAGAAGTACATGCTTGGCTTCGTTAAAACACATGCATCGCTGGTAGAGGAGCTTAACGACGTAATGGTTGGATACGAGTACATGGAGCAACTGTGCAAAGAAGAGGGACTCTCTCACAAGACAGCACGGATGTGCAGGGACTATGTCGTGAAAAACTTCATGACCAAAGGTGATAGAGTAAGAAGATTGGGAAACATGATCATCAACTACTTCTACAGAGAAGAAGCACTACTGGAAGGTGATGAGCCGCACAACATCTGTTCAGACATCATCGAGTCCACTTTTGGCTATTTCAAAGACAGAATGTCACCCAACAAGAATAACGGATACACTCCACTCGTACTGCTCATACCACTGCGGCTAAGGCTCAGTGCTATTGAGGACTGCAAAAACTTCAATGCAAGAACGGCAATAGGAAAGACGAAGATGGAAGATATCGAGAAATGGAGGGCAGACTATCTGTTGCCTAACCCCTCCATTAAAAGAATAAATGTGCTCAAAAAAGTGAGCTAATCGATATGAGTTAACTTAACACCCTAGGTCTGACCCTGTGTGCGCTTGACCCTGTGTGCGCTTGATAGAACTGACACCACGATCATCATGCTTCCATCTCTTTTTTCAATTTCTTCCATGCAAATGCTGCGTAGATAATGGTTATAGCGTCAATTGCTACAAAGATATACAGATATGGATTAAAGGTAGCTGGTACATATTTCACTGCAAACGCGAAACCCATACTGTTTAAAATCACCCACGCAAATATGGCATTAGTGAATCGCCGGAAATACTTATTCTTCATTTGTTGTTCCTCCGTACTTATTGGTCCAATACTCATAGCTGCTTAGGGCAACACCCATAGACTGGTAGAGTGCATCTGCTTCCTGTTGCGGAATACTACTCTTATTGTTTTCTATAAACATAATATACTCTTGCACAATAGTTGCTGTGTTATTATCAGAGACTGCCAGAGAAGAGAAGATTGTGGCGAATGAGTCCATTATATTCCTTGAATTTTCACTATAATCAGCAATTGAAGTGAAGTCTGTATTAATGTCAGTTTCATTAAGAATCGCATTTGCAAATGGTCTAAGCCTGTTGATAAGTGCAGGACTTATTACTTGAAGGCTATATCCTTCGAGGTTGATTTCGTTTCTTTCATAGGCATATATGCTATCCAAAACTTCATTGTGAATCAGTCCGACAATCATACTGTTTTCATTGATACCTCCAGACTGGCTATTTTGGATACTATCTATGTTTAATGAGCTCATTCTTTCAGCGAGCACCTTGTCACAAATGACAGCTAATGTGTCATAGGCTACTACCGTACCAGGCCCTCCTTCAAAAACTTTATAGCCGCCGACATAGGAATCAATAGCACCCATGATGATAGCCCCTCCAATGGCTCCCCATACTCCCAGTCTTGCTCCGACTGCAGCTCCATTGATAGCACCTCTTACATCACATAAGACAACCTTTGTAGTGTCTTTCTTGTTCTGGTCACCTCTTGTATATGGAGATTCCAGCTTATTCATGAGATTAGTATTAAGTTCGTACAAAGATTCCTGTAGGGCGCAATCAGTGTTGTTTACGTTTGGACCTTGAATTTCGCTTTGCGAACATGCTGCTACAAACAATGTGCATAAAATGAGAAGTCCACAAAATTTAACAGTTGTTTTCATAATAAATGTAATTAAAATTAAACATAATAGTGAATAAATAAAATATGCGTAGAAACATAGAATCGACTTGATTCCTTTTCGTAATACCTTTTTAGAGGTCAATCCAGCCAGTGAATATCCAGTATCCCATGGTTAGTCCTATCTCATAGTTGCCAGAGAGTGTAGTGGGCAGCGTGACCTGCGTCTGCGTGGAATAGACAACGGTGGTATACACGGTATCGCCGTCTTCATCCTTAATGCTAAGGACATAGTCAGGGTGACCAGTCTCGAACGTCAGCATGTAGCCCTCAATAAAAACGTTAGGTGGAAGTATCGGTTGTCTCTGTTTACCTCCCTGCCCGTATTGGGGATCTACATACTCTGCCCTAAATTCGATGGGGAACGAGGCTGCAATTGTTTTTAAACATGCTGATGACAAAAAGCCAGTCATGAGCAATACCATCATAATTCTTTTTGTTTTCATAATTTTACATTGATTATAATTCGCTGCAAAATTATGGCATTTCCGGAAACGCTCCAAACTTTAAGGCTGGACTTTTTACATGAGAATTCAGCAAAAGCTATTAAGGGATGTTAATTCGGCCATATCCTCCTTTCTTACAGGAGGTTATACTTTCGGTGTCTTTTTTACACAAAATTTCATATCCCTTCTATTCAACATGAATATATTGCGTATTTTCTTTTTAAATTGTTGTATAATGTTCGCGCTGTCCCTTCCCTAAACATGCAAATATTTATCTCATGCTTAAGGTTTGAAACCTGCTGAGAGGAAAGTGACAGGAGATTAGCAATTTCGCCAGGTCGAAGATTCAAAAGCACAAGCATGCATACATACATAGCCGGCTTGGTCAAGCCATCTGCCTGATTCATGTCTTGCATCAAATCGGGGTAATATGACGTAACTGCATTAGCGAGCTGGTCCAACTCTTCACTCGTCAGAACCAATTGAGGTTTGTTTACCATGTCTTTGATGTGTCGGACTATTTCTGTATTCGTAAAGTTGTTAGTATCTTCTAAATGCTTGGCAATGTCTTTTCGCTGGCTCAATTCCTGAATTCTATCCTTCAGGATTCCGTTCTCCTCTTCCAATTCTGCTTTCTTGTTTTCATATTGTTCATTTATCTCACTAATTGTTTTTTGAGCTTTTGTATACTTAACCCTGAAGTCTTTATTCTCATTTTGTGTGTCCTCCAGTTCCTGCTGGATATTCTCGATGACTGTCTGGTGGACACTTTCCAATAATTGCAGGGAATGCAGATTCTTTTGATAAACATCTGTGGCTTGGTTGTATTCTTCTTCCAGCCTTTGACGTTTTTCCTTATTGTTTCTCCATATCCACAGGCCCGTAATGAGAATAAGGACAAATAGGAATGATATTATCCCAAGCCTGTAGTTAGCCCTATAAGCCCTCGCTTGATTTTCTTTGGCTTCCTTCTGTAAACGACTATACTTATAGCTTGCAGCCAACTGTGCAGTTAAAGTTTGATCCTTTAATGCAATGGACGAATCGTTTGCTTCACAATACAACTGCGCGTATTTGGCAATGGAATCAGCTTGATAGCGCTTTTTGAATACGCTAAGTAACCCCCTATACATCGGGTCTTGTGCAACAGGTTGCATGCCGGGATAGCATATTTTCCTATAATAATTCTCCGCCGAATCAAGATTCCCAATGCCTTCGAAGTATAATCCCTTATAATAATAGTATTGTCGTTGCAATGGTGGAAGTTCTTGCTTGCCATCGAACAAGCCGGACTCGGCTTCATACCTATCCATTAAAACTTTGGCTTCTTTGAGCTTCCCTTGTTGTTCTGTGTATAAATGTATAAGGGGTCTTAATGCAAGAGCCGCATCTTGATGGTAGCCGTATTTCCTGTAGAGTTCTACGACTTTTTTCTGCAATAATTCAGCACTGTCTTTTTTGTTCATCAGGATAAATGCTGTGGCAGCCATGCTTAGGTTGTATATACCCCAATACGGCTCATTCGCCCGAAAAGCATAATAACTAGCTTGCCGTTGAGACTCTACTTCATATGAAAGGAGCAATTGCTGGTGATATGCGTAAGCCATCTGTGAGTATGTGCTGCTTAAGACGTAATAGTTCATATCCGCACTTGTAGTATCGGCACAATTAATAGCATCTTGATAGCACTGCAGAGCCATGGGGGCCTCGCCGGCTTCATAGTAGGCGCGGCCAAGAAGGTAGTGGGCCAGCAGACGGTCGTTGCTGGTGCCGTGGCGGTCGAAGAAGCGGACGAAGGAGTCGGCTTCATGCACAGTGAAGGGCTGGCCGTTGCGGTTGCGCTGATTCAGGCTGTCCAACCCTTGGCGCATGGCCATACGCTCCTCGTTTGTGGTACAGCTTATCACTACCACAAGCCACAAGGTGAGAAAACCTACCAGTCGTTTCATTGCCTCTAAAGGTACAACATTTTCCTGATCATCATAACGCTAATGACCAATTTGGGATAATAGTTTTACCACTATTCAAAGATTTTGAACGCATAGCCCTCTGCTATTAGCCACTCGATAGCTGCAGGTAGTGCGGTATGCAGCTTGTCGATGCTTTTCAGTGAGTCGTGGAAGGTGATGATGCTGCCGTTGCGTACATAGCGCTTGACATTGTTGAGGACGTCGTCGGCAGTCATCCATTTGGAATAGTCGCGAGTGACAACGTCCCACATTACGATACGGAACTTGCGCGACAACCATGCATATTGGCCCAGGCGCATCCATCCGTGAGGCGGACGAACCAGGTCTGTGTGCAGATAGGCATTGGCTTTCTCCACGTTATAGCTGTATTCGCGGATGGTATGGCTAATGCCTTGTATGTGATTGTGGGTGTGATTGCCAATGCGGTGACCTTCATCGATAACACGCTGGAGCAACTCAGGATACTTGCGGGCATTGTCTCCAACCATAAAGAATGTAGCCTTGATGGAATAGCGCTTCAGCACGTCGAGGATAAACGGCGTGGCCTCGGGTATGGGACCGTCGTCGAAAGTCAGATATACAGCCTTCTCGTGGCGGTCCATACGCCATAGCGCCTTGGGGTATAGCCAGCGCAGCCAGATGGATGGTTGCTCGATGATCACTATCTGTCAGTATGCTGTGTTATACTCTTAGTATGCGAAGCTTCCACCTTTTGACTGGTAGAATTCAGCCATTCTGTTCAGTTCACTCATGCGCTTGTCTGCCCACTTCTCGTCGAGTGTCTCGCCGATGGAGATGAGCTGTTGCATGATGTAGAATTGTGTGTTGCATTCGCTCTGTGCCGACTCAAAGCGCGAGCCGCTGAGGTTGCAATACCAACGCATATACTGCGAAGCAGTCTTCCACATATCATCAAGGATGCTGAAAGCTTCCTTCTTGTTGCCTATCATAGCCCATGTTCGTGCCAGATCCATAGAGCCGGAACTGAATGAGTGATTAACGTTGCTGCTTGGCAGTTTCTTTTCGGCATAGCGCAGCACTTCTTCTGCCTTCTTCATATCGCCCTCGCTGGCCAGTGTCAGGGCCAGATGGCTCATAATACGGCGATGAGTGTAGCACATGCGCATCACTGTCTCATCAAGATAGATGCCAGGTTTCTCGACACCACCGAACTTGAAGCGGTGCATTACATTGTCGTAAGTGCGTTTTGCGTCAAAGTTCTTAACGCCTGGAACGGGCTTGCCGTCCTGACTAGTCGTAAACGGAGTAATGCGATACACCAGTCCTTCGGTAATGGTGTTGTCGCCCAGGTTGATGTAGTTCTCGTCGCCTACAGATACGGCTACGTAGATAGGACGCTCCCAGTTGCACTGGGCAAGCATCTCAAGTATCATGAGGTCACCCTTGTAGAGTGCACTCTTTCCTTGTAGCGAGATTACCATCTTGTCGGGAATGCTGTCGGCAGCCATCATCATGCCGCTACGGCGCACGGCATCCTTATCGATAGTCATATAGAGAGTATCGGTGGGAATCATGTGAAGGTCTTCATTTTTCGAGCGTACCCAGTATTTCAGCACGTTCTTCAACTCAAACGGATCGTCGCCGAACTGCTTGCGTGCCTCCTCAGGATTCTCCTTGTAGTGCTCAAGGATAGCCTCTTTCATTCGCGGCTCAATAGTGACATACTCATTAGTGCCGGCGCAGTATTCGATACGTTCCCATGTGATGGGCACTGATGGTGAGTCGTAGGCAGGACGGCGCATCTGGTCAATATACCAGTCGGTCTGCAGGTATGAGAGGTTGCAGACGCGGGTATCGGTGCGCACTCCCTCCACATCCTGATTGTACCAAAGCGGGAATGTGTCGTTATCACCATTAGTGAAGATGATGGGGTTACCCTCGTCCTGTAGAGACATCAGATAGTTCTGTCCGAAGTCGCGGCAGGTAAAGCGTCCGCTACGGTCGTGGTCATCCCAGGTCTGTGAAGCCATCTGCACAGGAACCAGCAGACAGATGATGCTGACTACGGCTGCTATGGCGGTAGCGTTCAGAGCCTTGAGCTTCTGGCTCAAGAGGTCAATGATGGCGGCTACGCCGATACCGCACCAGATGGCGAAGGCATAGAATGAACCTGCGTATGCATAGTCACGCTCTCGTGGCTGCATGGGCGTCTGGTTCAGATAAACGACGATAGCCAGACCTGTCATAAAGAACAGGAAGAATACTACCCAGAACTGGCGGATACCTGTCTGGTCTTTGGCATTGCCGTGGTGCTTGGCCAGTGACTGCCAGAAGAGTCCGATGAGTCCCAGCAGCAGTGGCAGACAGTAGAACACGTTGTGACCCTTGTTGCTCTTCAGCTCGTCGGGCAGCAGGTTCTGGTCGCCCAGACGCCAGTTGTCGAACCAGTCGAAACCACTGAGCCAGTTGCCGTGTTCCAGTTCACCATTGCCCTGCAGATCGTTCTGTCGGCCTGCAAAGTTCCACATGAAGTAGCGCCAATACATGAAGTTGCACTGGTAGGAGATGAAGAAACGCAGGTTTTCCAACTGGGTGGGAACCTTGACGGTTACGGTTTCGCCGCAACGGTCGAACTGCTCTTCACGTCCGTCAACACCACCCATCCAACTCTCATAGGCGTTGCGGTGGGCAGAACTGTACATGCGTGGGAACAGCATGTTTTGTGCATATTTGTATTCGTCCTTAGTGCGTAATATGAAGTATTCGTCCTTCTCGTCGGCCGATGCCTTCTCCTTGCGCTGCCATACGGGATCTCCTTTGGTCATCACGGGTCGGCAGTATTCGCCTTCGCGAGTCAATTCCACCTGAGAAGTATATGCCTGTCCGTAGAAAAGAGGGCGCTGACCATACTGCTCACGTCCAAGATATTCACCCAAAGTGAAGATGTCTTCAGGTGAGTTCTGGTCCATAGGCGGGTTGGCAGCAGAGCGGATTACGATGAGGGCATACGAAGAGTAGCCGATCATCAGCATCAGCATGCAGAGCAGTGATGTGTTCTTGATTCGGGATGTCACCAGCGTCTTGCCCTCTTTCTTATAACTGAGCACGAACCATAGTACAGCCAGAACTACAATACCGATAATGGCAGCACTCCAACCGTGTCCGTAGAAAGGAATACCCAGCAGGGCAAGTGCCAGCAGAAAGGCAATATTCTGACGCTTCTCGTTCAGGTCGTTGTAGGTCTCGTAGATGGCCCAGATGATGATGCCGATAAGCAGGATGATATAAACTATTTCGCCTGTATTGAACGGACATCCGAGTACGTTGACAAACAGCAGTTCAAACCAGCCGCCAACCTGTACGATGCCAGGAACGACACCATAGAGTACTGCAGCAAGTATCACTACCGAGATAAACAGGGCAATGAGTGAGCCTTTCAGGTCTCGCTTGGGGTCGTCTGTGGGGAACTTGCGATAGTAGTACACCAGCACGATGGCAGGCAGACACAGCAGATTCAGCAGGTGGACACCGATAGACAGACCTGTCATATACATTATCAGTACAAGCCAACGGTCGGCATGAGGCTGGTCAGCCTGGTCTTCCCATTTCAGGATAAGCCAGAATACCACGGCCGTGAATGCTGAAGAGTAGGCATACACCTCGCCCTCAACAGCCGAAAACCAGAAGGTGTCACTGAATGTGTAAATCAGCGCTCCCACCATTGCAGAAGCCTCAATGGCAATCAGCTTGCTCCACGACAAGTCACTCAATGATTGAGCACGCTGGAAGTCTTCCTGCTTGATGAGCAGGCGGCGAACCAGATGCGATATTGTCCAAAACAGAAACAGGATGGTGGCAGCAGAGAGCAGTGCACTCATCGTGTTTACCATATAGGCTACATGACTTGGGTCTGATGCAAACTGTGAGAACAAATTGGCAGTAAGCATAAAGAACGGAGCACCGGGTGGGTGGCCGATTTCCAGTTTGTAACCAGTGGAGATGAATTCCGGACAGTCCCAGAATGATGCTGTCGGTTCGATGGTGGAGCAATAGACGAAGGCAGCGATGGCAAATGCCAGCCAACCCAAGATATTGTCCACAAGTCTGAATTGTTTCATTATTATTGAATTGTGATTAATCGATTCCAATCTGCAAAGGTACGAATATAAATTGAAAATTGAAAATTGAAAATTGAAAATTTTGCGGCCGCTATATTATATTAACAATTGGGCTCCATAGATGAGTACTACGTAACGCAGGAATTTGCCGATAGTAATACTGATGAACGAGATAATGGGATTGGCACGCATCAGACCGAGGACGATAGTGATGGCCGAACCCAGAATGGGGACAAAAGCAAAGAATCCCATCCATGCTCCTCTTCCTGCCATGAAGCGTGTCGCACGGTCAAGGTCTTGCTGCTTGACATGAAGGTATTTCTCTATCCACTCCAGTTTGCCCATCCTGCCCACACTATAGTTGAACATGCCTCCAAGTACATTTCCTGCCGTTCCGTATATTATGAGTCCCCAGGGATCGAGTCCGGCTGCCAACAGTCCTGCCATAACGGCTTCGCTCGAAAATGGGAAGAATGAACCAGCCACGAAAGCCGTGATGAACATTCCCCAATAGCCGTAACTGATCAGAAGAGAGATGATGCCGTCCATATATTGTAGCCGGTCAGAAGGATGGTTAGGCACAGAATGGTTATGAAGGCCACATTGGTAACCTTGGTCGAGGTCAGTGCTATGAAGTGGGCCAGTAGAGGTGCTGTGCAGATGATGCTGATACGAATCAGCATATCGTAATACTGGGGCTGCAAGGCAATGAATACCAGACAGACGATATCAATCCAGCTGAAGAATCCGAACAGCAACCTGATGCGTATCTTGTCGCCTTGATGTCTTCTGATATAGTGGACAATACCTGTAAGTGTCAGCAAGACAATGAGGACGTAGCTGGCTATCTGATTGGTAGTCAGACTGGAATAGTCGTATGGCATTTCAAACTCAGTCAGTTGCATGAAGTGAGAAATCATGGGAGTGAAGTCGTTTTGAAATACCATCCAGCATATTCCAATCCAATAAGGAGTAATAAATCCCAACAGTGAAGCAAAGAATGTGCGCCACGACAGAGACTGCAAGTTAGTGAGCATCAGAATCCACAACAAGGGCAGGAAGAAGACAACCTGGATAAATGCCACACTCCCGATGCCAAGCAGCAGGTAGGCGTAGTAAGTGATGCCCACACTTTGCTTGTCTTGGTAGCCGTAGAACAGTACTACCATGCTGCTGATAATGCATAGTTGGAAGAGTGCTCCTCGCTGCGATGGGAAGAGGAAACAGATGCAGCACATCAGCATCAGGAACGTACAACTAACCATGCGGGAATAAATGCGGATGAGGGCATTGATATTGTTCATCTCTGCCATCAGGTAGGTAGAGAATGCAAAACAACCGAACTGCACCCACCACTGTTGGCTGATGAGTCCGCACAGAAGCCAGACAATCACGGCATAGACCGATGTCACTGGCAGCGCCAGCTTACTCTCTGCAACCTTGTTCTGAAATAGCTTTCTCAAAACGATATAACGGTAACGTTAACGCTAACGATAACTCAATTTTCAGTTCTCAATTTTCAATTCTCAAAGGTCGGCTCCGATGTCGCGACGGAAATACTTGTCGGTAAACTGTATCTTCTGAGCTTCGGTAAACGACTTCTGGAGGGCCTCGGCCTTGTCTTTGCCGTAACTGCTGACAGCGACGACTCGTCCGCCGTTAGTGACTACCTGACCGTCCTTTGTTGTTGTGCCTGCATGAAAGACGATGCTTCCTTCTACTTGGTCTATGCCTGTGACGGCATAACCCTTCTTGTAGGCTTCTGGATATCCGCCGCTGACCAGCATCACACAGACGGCAGCACGCTCGTCGAATTCGATGCTGCGCTGGTCGAGGTTCCCCTCAGCGACGCCTTCAAGCAGGTCAACGAGGTCTGACTTCAGGCGCAGCATAACGCTCTCCGTCTCAGGGTCGCCCATGCGGCAGTTGTATTCGATGACGTAAGGCTCGGGTTCTCCGCTGGGCGTATTGGTGCGGTTGATAAGCCCGAAGAAGATGAAGCCTTTGTAGTCGATGCCTTCGGCCTTCAATCCTTCCACCGTGGGACGGATGATGCGGTCTTCCACCTTCTGCATCCATTCCTTCGTGGCAAAGGGGACGGGGGTCACAGAACCCATGCCGCCGGTATTCAGACCAGTGTCATGTTCGCCAATGCGCTTGTAGTCCTTGGCCTCGGGCAGAATCTTGTAGTGTTCACCATCGGTCAGCACAAATACCGAGCACTCGATGCCACTCATGAACTCCTCGATGACCACGCGACTTGAGGCGTTGCCGAACATGCCTCCCAGCATTTCTTTCAGTTCGCGCTTGGCATCGTCGAGTGTTGGCAGTATCAGCACACCCTTGCCAGCACACAGACCGTCGGCCTTCAAGACGTAGGGAGCCTGTAATGTTTCCAGGAAGGCTAAACCTTCCTGCACGTGTTCGCCGTCGAAGGTTTCATAACGGGCGGTAGGTATCTGGTGGCGCAGCATAAAGCTCTTGGCAAAATCCTTAGAGCCTTCCAGCACGGCACCAGCCTTTGACGGGCCGATGACAGGAATATTCTGCGTCCTCGGGTCTGCCTTCAGGTCGTCGTAGATGCCTTTTACCAAAGGGTCCTCAGGACCTACTACCACCATGTTTATGCCATTTCCTACCACAAACTTCTTTACGGCCTCAAAGTCATCGGCCTTCATTGCCACGTTTTCGCCAACATTCGCTGTACCGGCATTGCCTGGGGCAATAAAAAGTTTCTCACACTTGCTGCTCTGAGCAATCTTCCAAGCCAGTGCGTGCTCACGACCACCGCTGCCTAACAATAATATCTTCATTTATTTAATGCTTAATGCTTAATGCTTAATTTTCAATTTTGATGCTTCGCATCGAGCCTGCTCACGCTCGGCATAATTGGAGCAAGCTCCATTCTGCACTCGCTTAATCGCAGCCTTCAATTTCCTAAAGTTTCCCCTGTTCACCCAGATAGGAGTCCTTGAATCCGAGGAAGTATAGCACACCGTCGAGTCCGATGGTGTTGATGCTCTGCTTTGCGTTGGCCACCACACGCGGCTTGGCGTGGAAGGCAATGCCCAGTCCGGCCTGACTGATCATGGGCAGGTCGTTGGCTCCGTCGCCCACGGCAATGGTTTGTGCCAGATTCACCTTCTCCACCTGTGCTATCAGTTTCAGCAACTCAGCCTTGCGGTGCCCGTCAACTATCTCGCCTACATACCGGCCTGTCAGTTTGCCGTCGTCACCTATTTCCAGCTCGTTGGCATACACATAGTCAATGCCGTAGCGGCGCTGCAGGTATTCACCAAAATATGTAAAGCCACCAGAGAGAATGGCAATTTTGTAGCCGCAGGTCTTGAGGATTGACATCAGACGGTCAACACCCTCTGTGATGGGCAGATGCTCGGCAATGTCCTGCATCACGCTGACGTCGAGTCCTTTAAGCAAGGATACTCTGCGGGTGAAACTCTCCTTGAAGTCTATCTCGCCTCGCATGGCGCTCTCTGTGATGGCACGCACCTCGGCACCCACGCCGTTGCGTTCTGCCAGTTCGTCGATGCACTCTGTCTGGATGAGTGTTGAGTCCATATCGAAGCAGATGAGGCGGCGCATACGGCGGAACATGTCGTCCTTTTGGAACGAGAAATCAATCTCCATCTCCTGCGACAGTTTCATCAGTTTCGATTGCATCTCCTGTCGGTTGACGGGTTCACCTCGCAGCGAGAATTCGATGCAGGCACGCACATGCTTGCCTGGATTCTTGATGCTCTTACGCCCAGTGAGTCGCAGAATGCTGTCGATGTTCAGCCCCTGGTCGGAAATAATGCGAGTGGCGGCCTCTATCTGTCGTGCCTCCAACTGGCGGCCCATCACCATCAGGATGTATCGGTTCTTGCCCTGATGACCTACCCAGTCCTCGTATTCATCGTCGGTAATGGGTGAGAAGCCTATGTTGACTCCCAGTTCTGTTGCTTTGAACAGCAGTTCCTTCATGGCCAACCCCGACTTCATCTCATCCATGCGAATGAGGATGCCCAGCGAGAGTGTGCTGTGGATGTCTGCCTGACCAATGTCCAGGATTTGTGCGTCATACTTGGCCAATATCCCCATGATACTGGCTGTCAGACCTGGCCGGTCCTGCCCAGTGATGCGCACGAGTATTTGCTCTTTGTTTACAGTCAAAGCAACTTCTTCGCTTTCTGTCGTCATGCTTGTTTTGTTATTATAGAGGAAATGTTTCCTCAATGCTTAATATATTGGTCTTTATATTTTTGTGCAAAGGTAGTCATTATTTGCTAAACGGCAAAACTAATGGTTGATTTTTTACGGAAAGGGCCACAACCGCCAAGTCAGATTTAAAAAAACACATAACAATGCTCGCCAGCAGAATTCTGATGCTGATCAGCAAAATTCTAATGGTCAGAATTCCAGAAATCAGCATCAGAATTTTTGTAATCAGCCTTCTCTTTGGTTGTGCTTCCGGAATTTCCATTTCTACGATAAGCACTCCTATATATTGCTAATTAAGTTTTTAACCTACACCCGCTACACCCGTCTTGGGTGTCGCGGGTGTAGTGGGTGTAGGGTGTTTTTCTGATTCGATATATATATGAATAGTTAAACGCTTTTTTATATTACACTTCCCGCACTTCCCACACTGACTGCCAGTGCGGGAAGTGTAAGAAGTGTGGGTTGTTTTTTTGTTTAACTATACATTATGCGCACAAGACGAATGACGGAGCGTTGCCAACCATCCGTTTAAGCCTACTGTTACTTGTCTTTTTATTCTATTGACTGACCCGCATGCACTTTAAAATTATTGTATGATTGCTGATTAGTTGCCTTTTTCATAATGTCTACATTCAATATCTTTGTGAACTTTTCTGCGCCAATATCAGATAAGTGGTTACTATCGTAAAAGTCATCTGCTACAAAGCGTTTGTCTTTCAAATAGTCAAAATAGGGAACTGAAAACTCTTTTTGAAATTTACGAATCACCTCATACATTTTTGTCAACTGCATTGAATCGAGATTGTCATAATACGAATGCCAACATGGGGTTGTAATAAGTATCAGTTTGACATGTCGGTCTCGGCAAAACTCCGCTATTTCTTTAAGACGACTGTAATTGTCTTCAATATAGTCCCAACTTTTGGCAGTATGTCTTTTAACTGCAGCATCAGCTTCTGATCCATCATCCCAAACTTTCATGTTCTTTCCCGATAACTTATAGGCATCACTCCATCCATATTTGTCGCATCCAGTACCAGACTCTTTGACAAACAAATTGTAAAAGAAAGTCCCTAATTTGCCTTTCGCTGTTCTATAGTCTGATAACTCTAAATTATATAGCGACCAATCAGAATAAAGGTCACAATCCATATAAATCTTATAGAATCTACAACGATATGACTCGCTGCCAAATTCTAACCCGTGGCTAAAGAGCGTAAAGAGTGAGATAGGAACTATTACGGTTTTAAGATTCTTGTATCTGTCAGACCAATACTTTAAATAATAGAGATCATGTGTTGTCCCTTGACTGACATTTGCAAGGCTAAATGCATTACCATCCAGAAATTCCGGGCGAATACCATATATTGCATGACTACTGCCAAATACCAAGGTTTCAACATCCTCTGCATTCTTTTGCATCCATTCGTATTTGTACTTATATGGATTAGGGACACTGCGTAATGCTATCTCTGTAACAACCGCAGCGATGATAATCGGTATCAGAAATATTGATGATGTAATGAGAAATCTTTTCATCTTATATCAGAATTGGAAGTAGATAAACGATTGACTGGTACCAGCATATTTGGCTATAATCAGAAGAATGCTATAGTATATAAACCAGCGAACGACGCGATAGTTAAAAGGTCGTGCTGCAGAGAATTGTAGTGCATGCTGTTTGTCGCGTTGCAGCCATTCAACAAAAAGCATCAAAACTGCAGGAGCTATTTGGAACAACATGACTCCTATGCCACTATTGCTTCCAACCCGTAGCATGCTATTAGGAAGGAATTGAGTAAACATATGGGACAGATACCCCACCGCCTGGTCCATTGTTTCGGCACGGAAGATAATCCAGCCGATAACAGCGAGGAAGAAGGTAAGAGCCATTTGAAACGCTTCTTTGATGCTGGGCAGGAAACGGCCATAGGCAACAACATGCTGATACTTGGTGTTGATGCCGAAGAGATTATAGATGGCAAGCAACGTGGCGTGGAACAGACCCCAACATACGAAGGTCCAGTTGGCACCGTGCCACAAACCGCTGATGCCCCAGACTATATAGACATTGCGGATAATCTTCCACTTGTCGCAACGGCTGCCACCCAATGGGAAATAGATATAGTCGCGGAACCATGTTGTCAGCGAGATGTGCCAGCGACGCCAAAACTCAGGGATGCTTCGCGAGAAATAGGGATAGTTGAAGTTGCGCATTAGGTTGAAGCCAAACAGACGGGCACAACCAATAGCAATGTCCGAATAGCCTGAGAAGTCGCAGTAAATCTGGAATGTAAACAGCACGCCCAACAGAAACAATGTCAAGCCAGGCAATTCGGCATACTGGTTCCAATACTCGTTGACCACCACGGCACAATTGTCGGCAATGACCAACTTCTTCAGAAATCCCCACAACATCTGCCTACAGCCGTCAACGGCCTTCGCATAGTCAAATTGCCTGTCGCGTTGGAATTGCGGAAGCAGGTTTGTGGCTCGCTCTATAGGGCCTGCAACCAACTGTGGGAAGAAACTGATGTACGCAAAGAACTCAACGATATCATGTGTGGCAGGGAGTTTCTTCTGATAGACATCGATAGTATAGCTAAGAGCCTGGAAGGTATAGAAGCTGATGCCCACGGGCAGGATTATCTGCATCGTCACCCAGTCGAGGTGCCAGCCAATGGCGCCAAATAGTGCATCAAGGTTTTCGACAAAGAAATTGTAGTACTTAAATACACCAAGTATGCCAAGGTTTAACACTATATTGGCGGCACTCACCAACTGCTGCCGCCGCCTCTGTCCCTTATAGTGTTCCAGTAACAGGCCACTTCCAAAGCTACAAAGAGAGGTGATGGCAATCAGAAGCAGAAAACGCCAATCCCACCAGCCATAGAATACATAGCTTGCAACAACAACTAATAGATTCTGCCATCGGCGGCTTCGAAAGACAAACCAATAGAGCAGAAAAACTATTGGCAGAAATACCAAGAACTCGAAAGAATTGAAAAGCATAAAGCCTCTTTCCCTCTTCTTTTTGTCGCCAGCAAGACACCCAGAGCCGGACGGATTTAGCTAATAACTTGTGTTGACTACAAAAAGAAAAGCGGGGTGTCTGACTTCTGCCTGTCCGCTCTCTGAGGTCGTAGGAAACCTTGTAAATGAACAAGCAGCATAGACACCCGCGCCGTTGGTATATATAGTACGCCCGTAAAAGCGTGCGGGAGGACAAAAGCCCTCTGCACGCCCACGGGACGGTATATACCTACCCGCAGCATCTACTTCTGCAATGTCTTTGATTTACAATTCTCGAATTTCCTACGTTCCAGAAAGCCAAAAACAAAGCGTTAGCAAACGCTATTCCAAAATGTAGTGCTCCCCCCTTCTGCCACTCCTCCTAATGAAAGGAGACGCGGCGCGGATGAAGCGGGTGCAAAGGTAGCAATTATTTGTGACACATAAAAGTTTTGAGCCACGTTTTTTGCTCAAAGGGGCTAAAAACGTGGCTCAGAGGGTGTTAATACTTCAGATAGTCCTCGAAATACTGTGTGATGCGCTCGTGCAGGTGGACGCTGGCATGGCCCCGCATGTTGTGCTCCTCGCCAGGGTAGGCGAAGAAGTCGGGCTGGGTACCGGCCTTGATGCAGGCATCGAGGAACGACAGGCAGTGCTGTGGCACGACGGTGTTGTCGTTGTAGCCAGTGATGATCTGCAGTTTGCCCTTTAGGTTCTTGGCCTTGTCGATGAGGCTGGTTTTGGCGTAGCCCTCGGGGTTGGTCTGAGGGGTGTCCATATAGCGCTCTCCGTACATCACCTCGTACCACTTCCAGTCGATCACAGGACCACCGGCAACGCCTACCTTGAATGTGTCGGGGTAGTTGAGCATGAGCGAGATGGTCATGAATCCGCCGAACGACCAGCCGTGGACACCGAGGCGGTTCATGTCGATGTAGGGCTGGGTGCGCAGGAAGTCCACGCCTTTCATCTGGTCTTGCATTTCAATCTGTCCCAGTTGGCGGAAGGTGGCCTGCTCGAAGTCGCGGCCTCGGTTTTCGCTGCCACGGTTGTCGAGAATGAAGAGCACGTAGCCTTTTTGTGCCATGTAGGTCTCCCAAGAGCGGCTGTACCAGTGCCATGAGGCTTCGACGTTGTGGGCATGAGGTCCGCCATAGACATAGACGACGGTGGGGTACTTCTTAGATGGGTCGAAGTCAGCGGGCTTCACCATTCGGTAGTACAGGTCGGTGGTACCGTCGGCGGCCTTGATGCTGCCGCATTTAAAGATGGGCTGCTGATAGTCGGCCCAAGGGTCGGCAGCAGTGAGTAGGCGTGTGGTTCTGGCAGAAGAACTGCCAGACACAGTAGTGGCCACGATGTCGATGTTGCGAGGGATGGTGGGGGCGGAATACTTGTCGATGAGGTAAGCACCAGATGCCGAGAGTTCACCACGGTGGACACCGTCGGCAATGACCAGTTCCTTCATCTTGCCGTTGGCTACGCTGACGCTGTAAAGCCAGCGATGTAGGGGGTGGTATTTGTTGGCTGCGAAGATGACGCTCTTCTGCTTCGGGTTGAAACCTAACACTTCCTGAACAACCCATGGGCCGCTGGTGAGCTGGCGCAGCAGGTGCCCTTCCTTATTAAAAAGATAGAGGTGGTTATAGCCGTCGCGCTGGCTCTGCATGATGAATTTGTTGCTGTCCCAAGGCAGGAACAGGATGGGGTGCAGAGGCTCCACGTATTTATCGCTGGTCTCGCGGTAGAGCTCGGCGAGGCGGTCGCCAGTGGTGGCGTCGTACGACACCAGGCGGCAGTCGTTCTGGTCGCGGTTCAGCTCAAACATGTAGATGGTCTTGCCATCGGGACTCCAGGAGATGTTGGTGAAGTAAACGGGGAGGTTGTCAGCGACAGAATCGCTGACCACAGGACCATCGGCAGAGGCGCTGTCCACAGGATCATCGGCAGAGGTGCAGCACGCAGGGCTGTTGGCAGAATCGCTGACCACAGGACCATCGGCAGAGGCGCTGACCACACGGGCATCGGTGGAAACAGGGGTGTTGAGGTAGATGGTGCGGTTGGTTTTCAGGTCGTAGATGCCGACGGTGACGCTATGGGAGGTCATGCCCGCCATGGGGTATTTGTCTGGCTCATAGGAGGCGATGCGTGGGAAGACGTCAACCTGTGGATAGTCGCTGACTGCCGACTGGTCCATCCGGTAGAATGCCAGTCGCTGGCCGTCGGGACTCCAGAAGGTACCCTTGTCGATGCCGAATTCATTGCGATGAACGGATTGGCCGTACACGATATCGCGGCTGCCATCGGTAGTCAGCTGGTGTTTCTGCCCTTGTGCGTCGGCAACAAACAGCTGGTTGTCTTCCACCCAAGCCGTGGCTTTGGATGCCGGACACCAGTCGTTGGCCGTCTGACCGCTGATGCTGTCTTGCCATACCGTCTTTTTCGCTTTGAAATCGACGAGCAGGAAAGCGTGCTTGTTGCCCACGGCCACGATAGGCTTGTCGGGGTAGGGGAATGTGACAGAGTGCAGGTGGCGCACATATTTGTTGTCGTCGCTCTGTGCCCAGCGGTTGATATCGTCCAATGTAAAGAGCAGGCTTTCTCGTCCGGTCTTCTTATCTACGATGTAACACTTTTCGATGTCTGTACGTACTAATTGGTCGCCCCACCAAGTGTACCACTTGTTCTCTGGCTGCATATTGCGGTAGTTGTTGCCGCCGAAGTTGAGGTCTTCCAGAGTGAAGAGCTTTTTGTCCTGTGCAGTCATGGGGAGAGCTGATAAGGTGAGTAGAGTCGTGAGTGTCAGCAAAAAGCATGACGATACCAAGTGTTTAGTCATCGTCTTCGTCGTTGTTGAATCTCCTGATGTCTTTCTTTCCGAAACCACCTTTTCCATAGTTTCCTTTACCGAAATCCTTCTTTCCGTAGCCTTTTGAACCCTTTCCGCCCTTGCGGTCGCCGTCCCAGTTCTTCTTGAAACTTCCATCGCGGCGTCCTCTGTCGTCGCGGTCTCTGCGTCCTTTGAAGTCGCGGTCGTCGCGGTCTCGACGCGGTTTAAACTCGCGGCGCTCCTCTTTCTGTTCCAGCGAGTGGAACTTAAACGAGCGGATGTCACCTTCTTCGTTTTCTTCCTGTTCGCTAAGGCGCTTTTTGAATTCGCGTTCTTTCTTGAAGCGGTGCTTCTCGGCCATTTGGTGCTTCTCCTCCTCAGTCTTGACGATGCCGCCTTCTGAGCGGAATTCACTCATCTTGCCGTCGAACATCTGGTACTTACGGAACTCGCACTCCAGACTGCCGTTATAGAGAGGGATCTTGATGCTGGGCTTCAGACCGATCTGCTCGAAGCACTCCTCTCGATAACTGAGAATCCATGCATCGTTGCCTGTGAACTGATGCTTCAGTCGTTCACCAATCATCTTGTATGTTCCCAGCAGGTCGGGAGTGGAGATACGTTCACCATAGGGTGGGTTGGTCACCATGATGCTTCGCTCTGACGGTTGTGTGAAATTCTTGAAGTCGGCCTCGTTGACGGTGATGCAGTTGGTAAGTCCTGCAGCTTTAACGTTGAGGCGGGCAGTGTTGACAGCTTTGATGTCAACGTCGTAGCCATAGATATGGTGGGTGAATTCGCGCTCCTGTGAGTCGTCGTTGTATATCTGGTCGAAGAGGTCGGCATCGAAGTCGGCCCATTTTTCAAAGGCAAACTCCTTGCGGAACAGCCCTGGAGCCATGTTGCGAGCAATAAGAGCTGCCTCGATGAGCAAAGTGCCAGAGCCGCACATCGGGTCGATGAAGTCGGTCTCGCCCTGCCATCCGGTCATAAGAATCATGCCAGCAGCCAGTACCTCGTTGAGAGGTGCCTCTACCGACTCCTGACGGTAGCCGCGTCGGTGCAGGCTCTCACCGCTTGAGTCGAGGCATAGCGTGCATTCGCTCTGTCCAGGAGCAACGTCGGCAATGTGGATATGCAGGCGTATGTCTGGATTTGTTACGCTGATATTAGGGCGCTTGCCAGTTTTTTCTCTGAACTGGTCAACAATAGCATCCTTTACCTTGTATGCCACGAATTTTGAGTGGCGGAACTCATCAGAGAAGACTACAGAATCTACGGCAAAGGTTTTGTCAAGTGCCAGATAGTCAGCCCATTCCACCTCCTTCACTCCCTCGTAAACATCGTCGGCCGATTGTGCTCGGAAGTGCTTGATGGGTTTCAGAATACGGATGGCGGTGTGCAGTTGGAAGTTGGCGCGATACATCATTTCCTTGTCACCAGTGAAGGATACCATGCGGCGTCCTATTTGCACGTTGTCTGCGCCCAACTGCGTCAGTTCTTTTGCCAAGACAGGTTCCAGTCCCATAAAGGTCTTGGCAATCAATTCAAATTGCTGTGTCATGATGTGAAAGTCAAAATATGGTGCAAAGGTACGACAAATAATTGAAAATTGAAAATTGAAAATTGAAAATTAACTACCTTTCCCTAAAAAAATTATGAATTAAGTATTAAGAATTAAGCATTTTTTAGTAATTTTGCCCGTGAATTATTGAATTGTTGCTCATGACAGTGACCGCTACTATATTTCTTTTTGCATTAAAGACTCTGGCAAGGCTTGACATTTTGGCATGGCTTATCGGAATCCCTTTGCTGGTTGCCGCCTTGATATTATTGTGGACTCAGCATAGGAGGTATCGAGCCATGTGCAATGATTTGTCGCAGCTGTCGAAGGTGAAGACACACTCTGTGGAATACGATCTTGTGATGAAGGCTATGAAGCTGGCTATCTGGCATTTAGACGTTCAGACCCGTACTGTTCAGTTAGAGAGCGACTACCGTGACTCTAACGATAGTTTGGTTCTCCCTCCACAAGCCACGGTTGACGATATTTTTTCTCTGATAGACCCCCAGGATGGCGAATTTATCCGTCGTGGCATGCGCGATCTGATGGCTGGTCACATGGATGTTTTTCATACTCAGTATAGGACAAAGATAGCCAGGAGCGAGAAAATATATTGGAGCGAGATGTTTGCTACGGTAGAGAAGCGTGACCTTCAGGGTGCTCCTGTCAGTGTTGTTGGAGCCCTGATGCGTATAGATCAGCAGAAAGAGATAGAGAATGCCCTGATGGATGCTGTCTATCATGCCGAGGAGAGCGATCGTCTGAAGTCGGCCTTCCTTGCAAATATCAGCCATGAGATACGTACTCCGCTTAATGCCATCGTAGGTTTCAGCGATGTGCTTACAATGGTTGATGACCCATCAGAACGCCGTCATCTTATAGAGTTGATAAAGAAGAATAACACCCACCTGCTTCGTATCTTCGATGATATTGTCAGCATGTCGAAACTTGAGGCCAAGGGCGGCAGTGAGTTGAAGCGTTCTACATTTGATTTGGTAACGGTCTTCAGGGATATAGTATTAAAATACGAACTGAGTACGAAGGAGACAGGTGTGCCGATAGTGATTAATGATCCAGATGGCCTGCCTACTCTGACCACCGACCGCGACCGTCTTCGCGAGATATTGAACCAGTATGTCAACAATGCAATAAAGTTTACCACAGAAGGCCAGGTGACAATGGGATGCACACCAGTGGGCAGCAGATACCGCATCTGGGTCCGGGATACCGGAAAAGGCATCCCCGAGGATATGTGCGACGAACGACTCTTCGAGCGCTTCTACAAGGTTGACGAGTTTGTTCCTGGTACCGGACTTGGTTTAAGCATCTGTCGCAGTCTTGCTATGACTATGAATGGCGAGGTCGGTGTGGAGTCTAAACTTGGCCAGGGTTCGATGTTCTGGGTTGAACTGGAAGGATAGAGTGATGCAGAAGATTGTTTTCATCGGTAGGGCACCTCGTTACTCTCCCCATTGTGTGGAAAAGGATGCGGCCATTCTTGCTGCTGTGCGAAGCCGGCTGGAGCAGGATGGTTATTCTTGTGGAGAAGTAATTGCCGAGGAACAGTTGACTGTGCTGCCTGAGGGTGACGCCTACGTGTCGATGGGACGTGGCGACCGCGCTCTTGGTCTTCTGTACGCTGAGCGCCATGTGCCTGTGGTCAATAGTGCCGAGAGTGTGATGTGGGCCGCCGCCCGCCGTAGCATGATGAGGCAACTGGAGCGTGAGGGCATTGCCGTCCCTCCACATCGTGGCAATGACGGCTATTGGGTGAAGCGTGGCAATGGAACGGCTGAGTCGGAGGCTGACGTAGTCTATGTCCCCACGATGCAAGGCGTGGAAGATGCCGTGCGAACTATGCGTCAGCGTGGACTGCGCCCCGAGGTTCGTGCCCATGTTGTGGGCGATCTGGTGAAATGCTATGCCGTCAGGGGTACCGCTTTTTTCCGATACTATTACCCTGGTGACGATGGCCAATGGAAGTTCGGCAGTGAGGAACATAACGGCAAACCTCAGCACACACCTTTCGACCTCGCTGCCCTGCAGGCGATGCTTGACCGTGCAGCAGGCATAGTGGGCTTGGATGTCTATGGCGGCGACTGCATCATACAACCGGATGGTAAGCCGGTATTGGTCGATTTGAACGACTGGCCCAGTTTCTCTCGCTGTCGTGAAGAGGCGGCAGAGGCCATAACAAAACGTATTAAACAGCTACTGGAACGTGAATAATATATTAATAGGTACGCGTGCGTATATATTCGATTATGGTGGAACACTCGATACCGGTGGCAACCATTGGGGCCGAGTGCTGTGGCATGCCTGGCAACAGACAGGAGTCCCCGTCGGCGAGGAGCGCTTCCGTGAAGCTTACGTTTACGGTGAGCGCACCCTGGCAAGCAGCAAGATAGTGCAGCCAGACTTCACCTTTCGTCAGACGCTTGCCGCTAAGTTGCGGCTGGAGATGGAGTATGCCTCATGTATGGAATACTACGACAGGGTGCTCGATGCCGTGTATCAGCAGACACAGCAGCATACAGCCCATAGCCGTGCCGTGCTCAAGACGCTGTCCGACCGCTGTCCGCTGGTGCTGGTAAGCAATTTCTATGGCAATATGGCTACGGTATTGCGTGAGTTCGGTTTCGACGGTCTGTTCAGTCATGTCGTAGAGTCGGCCGTAGTAGGTGTGCGCAAGCCCGACCCCCGCATATTCCTGATGGGTGTTGAGGCCCTTGCCATGCAGCCTCAGGATGTTACGGTGGTAGGCGACAGCGTCGAGAAGGATATCATCCCAGCCCACAAGGCCGGATGTCGTACGATATGGCTTCGTGGCGAACAGTGGACGGATGCTGCCGTCGATGAGACGCTGCCCGATAGTATTATTGATGATTTGAAAGCATTATTATGAAAAAGAATATTCAGTACACCATCCTGTTACTGCTCATGTCGCTGGCTCTGCCGACACAGGCTCAGGAGAAGATTACAGGCTATGCCATCGACGACCAGACCGGCGATAGCCTTGGCTTTGTCAGTGTTCAGTATAAAGGTCAGAAGGTGGCAACAGTCTGCGACCATCGCGGTTATTTCTCCATTCCCAAGCATGAGGGGTGGAAACTCACCTTCAGTGCTGTGGGCTATAAGACCCGCACGGTATCTATTGGTCCCAACAGCCACCGGTTGTTGGTATCGCTGAAGCCTGATACCAAGACATTGGGCGAGGTCACCGTACGTTCCAAGCGCGGTCGCTACAGACGCAAGAACAACCCTGCCGTAGAGCTGATGAAGAAAGTCATTTCCCACAAGAAGCAGACCGATCTCTCGCTACGCGATTTCTACCAATATAACAAGTACCAGAAGTTGACTCTGGCTCTGAACGACATGAAGCCCGACATGATCTTCAATCCCCATTTCAACAAATATCCGTGGCTGGTCAATCAGATAGAGAAATGCTCGATGACCGGCAAGTTGATATTGCCGTTGAGTGTTGACGAGACTGTCACTCAGAAGATATACCGTCGCGATCCCCATGATGAGAAAGAAATTATCAAGGGTCAGAAGGCGGCCGGACTCAACAGTTTCTTCCAGACGGGTGATATCGTGAATACTGTGTCCAAGGACGTATTCACCGATGTGAATATCTACGACGATCAGGTGCGAATCCTCCAGCATCCCTTTACCTCGCCCATTGGCGACGGAGCCATATCGTTCTACCGCTATTATATAGAAGACACGCTGATGGTAGATCGCTATCCTTGCATCCATCTGCATTTCCTGCCCAACAATCAGCAGGACTTCGGTTTTCGCGGCGACCTCTATGTGTTGGCCGACTCGTCGTATCAGGTAAAGCGCTGCGAACTGATTCTGCCCAACCAGACCGATGTCAATTTCGTAGAAGATCTGAGGGTCATACAGGAGTTTTCTCAGTTGCCCACAGGAGAATGGGTGTTGACGGTCGACGACATGGTGGTAGAGTTGGTGCTGTTTGATTTTCTGCAAAAGGGAGTCGCCATCCGTTCTACCCGGTTGTCCGACTATCAGTTCGGAGAAATACCCAACCAGCTCTTCAAGGGCAAGGCCAAGAAGGTTACCGACCCCGATGCCCAGTTGCAGGACGACGATTTCTGGCAGCAGAACCGCAAGGTTGACCTCACCCGTAGTGAGGCAGGCATGGGCGGTTTTCTGCGAGGCATGCAGCAGACTCGCGGTTTCGGCATCCTGCTTGCCGGATTTAAGGTGCTCACCGAGAACTTCATTGAGACCAGTGAGAACAGCAAGGTTGACATAGGTCCTGTGATATCTATGTTCAGCACCAATTTCATCGATGGATTGCGCACCCGAATGAGTGCCCAGACCACAGCCAACCTTTGTCCGCATCTGTTCTGGAAGGGCTTTGTAGCACGTGGTTGGAAGAGCCATAAGAACTATTACAGCACGGCACTGACCTGGTCGCTCAACAAGAAGAAATACCTGCCAGAGGAATTCCCCAAGCGAAACCTTACGTTCGTATCGACCTACGACGTGATGTCGCCGTCCGACAAGTTCCTCACCACCGACAAGGACAATGTCTTCACCTCTCTGCGCTGGATGAAAGTTGACAAGATGATGTTCTACAACCGCCAGCAGTTGACGTTTGAGTATGAACAGATGTGGGGACTGCGCACCCTCTTCAGCATCAAGACCGAAGCCAACGAGGCCGCAGGCAATATGAGGTTTACACCGCTGTCGGTCCCCCTGTCGTCTCCCGGTGAAGTTCCCCTTTCGTCCCCCGGGGACGACACAAATGTCTCAGCTTTGAGTAATGAAGTCCCCTCGAGGTCTTTCCGCACCACCGAACTCAAGGCCGAGATAGAGTACAGTCCCGGTGCCCTCTATGCCAACTCGAAGCTGCGCCGACTGAAGGTCAACCGCGAGGCCCCCATCTTCACCCTCAGCCACTCCCTGGGAGTAAAGGGACTGATGGGAGGCGACTATCACTACAACTATACCGAAGCCAGCATCTTCAAGCGCTTCTGGTTGAGCAGTTGGGGGCGCATCGACCTGTTCACCCGTGCAGGCATCCAGTGGAATCAGGTGCCCTTCCCCCTGCTCTGCATGCCTGCTGCCAATCTGTCTATCATTAGCCACAAGCAGATGTTCAACCTCATCACCAACATGGAGTTCCTCAACGACCGTTTCTGGAGTGTTGACCTCAACTGGGACATGCAGGGCAAGATTCTGAACCGCATCCCCCTCGTCAAGAAGCTGCGCCTTCGTGAGTACATCGGAGCAAAGATGCTGTGGGGAGGGCTCTCCGACAAGAACAACCCCCTGTTGCCTCAGAATGCCACGAGTGATGTGCTGATGTATTTCCCCGACGACTCACGTGTGATGAATCCCCGTGAGCCATATTGGGAGATATCGGCAGGAGTCCGAGGCATCTTCCGCTTCTTCCAGATAGAATATGTGCGCCGTATGAATTATAATCCGCCCTCTCATGGTCACAAGAACAGTGTCCGTTTGGGCTTCACAATGATGTTCTGAGGGAATTCATAATTCATAATGCATAATTCATAATGTATAATGCATAATTAATAGTAATCATAAAGTTCAAAGCTCATGAAGTATGCCATTATTGCAGCAGGAGAGGGTAGCCGTCTGGCTGCCGAGGGGATAAGTGAGCCGAAGCCGCTTGTCCAGGTTGCCGGCGAATGCCTGATAGACCGTCTTATCCGTATCTTCATGGACAACGGTGCCGACGGCATTGTCGTGATATGCAACGACCGTACCCCACTGGTGGCTCAGCATCTGGCCACCTTGCAGCATAGCGGACTCAGTGGCCGTTCGCTGCCCCTGCAGTATGTTGTCAAGAGTACCCCCTCGTCCATGCATAGCTTCTTTGAGATAAGCAGATACCTCTCCGGCAGTCCTTTCGTTATGACCACCGTCGATACCATCTTCAGCGAAGAGGAGTTTGGCGAATACATAAGATATTTCCGGCAGTCAGAGGCCGATGGAGTGATGGGTGTGACGGAATATGTTGATGACGAGTGCCCGTTATGGGTGGCTACCGACGGGCAGCAGAATATCACCCAGTTTGCCGATGGGCATGGCCAGTGCCGCTATGTCTCAGGAGGCATCTATGGTCTTACGCCTACTGTTCTCCCCACGCTCAGCCAGTGTGTGGCTCGTGGCGAGAGCCGTATGCGCAACTTCCAGCGGGCACTGCTCGCCGATGGGCTCCGTCTTAAGGCTTGGTCGTTTTCCACCGTCTTCGACGTCGATCATGCCGCCGACATCCGTAAGGCAGAGAACTTTCTGATTTGACGGGAAAACAAAAAAAATTAGGAATGTCTCACGACACTCCTAATCCTTTTCTAACTAACTTATTATCAACTATTCATTACTCATTCTTTCTCTTTCACGGTGCAAAGATACATCGATTTTTAATATATTGATACAAAATTACTGAAAAAACTCACGTAAACGTTTGCGTATTCCGTGATTTTTACTACCTTTGCAGGGCGAATAACTAAACAAAACATTTTCTTTACGCTTATCAACTATGAAGCAGCATCGCACATCTTTGAAGGATTTGGCAAGAGAGTTGAACGTCAGCATTGCCACAGTCAGTCGTGCTCTACGCAATTCGCCCGAGATAGGGCATGATATGCAGCAGCGCGTCAAGGAACTGGCCAAGAAGCTCAACTATCGTCCCAATCCCTTTGCCCAGAGTCTGCGAAGGGAAGCCCCCAAGATGATAGGCGTTATCGTTCCCAATCTGGTGACGCATTACTATGCTGCAGTGCTCGACGGCATCGAAGACGAGGCCCGCCGCGAGGGCTATAGTGTCATTAGTGCCAACAGTCACGAGAGTTTTGATGACGAGGCCCAGGCCGTCGACAACTTCATCAGTCTCCATGTAGAGGGCATCATAGCCTGCCTGTCTCAGAATACCACCGACTACCATCACTATGAGGAGATAGCCGAGATGGGCATTCCCCTTGTCTTCTTCGGCCGTACCTGTCTGAGCGACCAGTTCTCCAGCGTCAAGGCCAATGGCGACGAGGCTGCCCAGATGGCCACCCAGCATCTTATCGATACAGGCAGTAGCCGTATAGCCTTCCTCGGCGGTCCCAACCATCTTGATATGGTGCGCCGCAGAAAGCACGGCTATCTGGAGGCATTGCACGAAAATCATCTTCCCATCGACCGCGACCTGGTGGTTTGTGGCAAGATCGACTATCATGTGGCATTAGAAGCCGCCGAGAAACTGTTGCGAGGTCCCCACCGTCCTGATGCCATCCTCGCTTTCAACGATATTATCTGTTTTGCAGCCTTCACCGCGATCAAGAATTGCGGGTTGCGCATTCCTGAAGACGTAGCACTCATAGGTTTCACCGACGATGTTCATGCAGCCTATGTCACTCCGCGCATGTCGGCCATTGTCGATCAGTCGCATCTCATGGGAGTCCGTGCATGTCAGCTTTTGCTCAAGAGCATCAATGGCGACCCAAAAGTTTATCAGGAAATAGTGCCCCAACAGCTTGTAATTCGCGAAACGTCCTCTAAAAAGGCATCCGAGAGCCCTGCTGTGAACAAATAATACGTTTTTTCGCAACATTCTACCCCCCAAAAGCTGACTTGTCAATAGCTGATAAGTCAAGTGTAATTTAGAGCGGGTGGGTCATGTTGACGTGATGCACCCGCTTTTAATATTGTGACATCCGACGGCATACATTTTATTACGTTTTACTTGTCAGATTGGGAATTTTTAGTTATCTTTGCCGTCGTTAATATAAAACGCGCTGAACGTATGAAACGCAAGGTTTACGCTATAATAGTCGCACTGGTGGTGGCTGTTGCCGCACAAGGTGGTATCCCCGACATGAAATTCATGAGGCTGGACACCCGCGACGGACTATCGAATTCGAGTATCATGAGTATTCTGAGAGACAGCAGAGGGTTTGTGTGGATAGGTACGCCGTACGGTCTGAACAGATATGACGGATATCGTTTTCGCACATTCTATTCTGACGCGAAGGATACTATGACGCTGCGTAACAACTATGTGGATGAGATATACGAGGCCACCGACGGCAAGCTGTGGGTGAGGCAGGGCATGAACTATTCCGTGTTCGACCCGGCAACGGAGCGGGGCGACAGACATCCCGAAAGGCTGCTGGAAAAGATGGGCATGCACGGCGGAATAGAGAGAATGTATATCGACAGGGACGGCGACTTCTGGGTGAAGACTTACGACGAAGGCTTCTGGCACCTGAAGGCTAACGGCAAGAAGACACACCGATACAACTTCGGATACGGCAACGACGAGTTTAACAGCGACGCTGCCGTATCGGGATTTGCTGAAACCGACAAAATGATGTATGTGGTATCGAACAATGGTGAGATATTCTGTTTCGACAAGCAGAAAGACCGCATACTATGGAAAAACCAGTATCTGAGACAGACTCAGGGGGTGAGCAACCAGGACTGCAAACCGAGGGTGGACGCCCAGGGCAACCTGTGGGTGATAACAACAGAGAGAGTATTTATACTGAACAAGGCCCGCAACCACTGGTTCCACTCGGCGACCGAGGCCATGAAAGCCTGGGGTTATGAAGGCGTGCCCGACGAGATATCGGTGTGGGACGTGAGGATGGACAAGGACGGCTGCTACTGGCTGGCAACAGACCACGGCGGACTGTATGTGATGGATCCGAAAGAGAAGGTGATAAGGCAATTCCTGAACAACAAGTTCGACGAATCGACACTCTCTGACAATACTATTCGCATAATATATCGTGACCAGCTGGACCGCATGTGGATAGGTACATACATGAACGGCATAAACCTATACACTGGGGCAGCATCGGGATTCCTCAACCTGGAACTGGGAAACATCAATACGGTGTGTGTTGACAAGCAGGGATATTGGTGGCTGGGATCTAACGAAACGGGTATAATGCGATACGACCCCCGCACTCAGGAACAGACGTGCTACACCCGCGAAAACAGCGGATTCCGCTCGAATATTATGGTGGGATCGCTGGCGGCAAGCGACGGCTCGGTATGGTTCGGCACCTACGAGGGCGGACTGATACACATAAAGAACGGACACGTGACGAATATCACTGCCACCGGCGACACACTGGGACTGAACAACAACAACATCTGGACGCTGTATGAAGACCAGTGGGGCAACATCTGGCTCGGAGAACTGGGTGGCGGCGTGCAGAGGATAGACAAGCGCACGGGAAGAATGGTGAGCGTGCGCATGGACAACAGCATAATCCCCAGTGACTATATCAACACCATCAGCCGCTCGAAGAAGGGCTGGCTATTGGTGGCGCACTCGAATTACTTCTCGCTGATTCATCCCAAGACCAGGAAGGTGATAAACCTCAACGCCAGCAAAAACATTGAGGAACTGGTGGTCAACGAGTCGTCGATAACAGGACTGGAAGACAGCCGCGGACTGATATGGCAGGGCTCGGCATCGGGAGCGTTCATCTGGGACATGAAGACCAACCACGGCTATCTGCTCGACATGAAGTCGGGACTGTTCGGCTCGACGGTGAACGGCATCATCGAAGACAACAAGCACACCATCTGGATGGCTACTGACCATGGTGTGACTAACGTGATACCTCAGAAACAGGACGACGGCACGTGGCACTTCGTGGTGAGAAGCTACAACAACCGCGACGGACTGCAGAACGGACCGTACAACCAGCGCTCGATGTGCTATACCGCCGACGGACTGATACTGATAGGCGGACAGGGCGGACTGGATGTGATAAACCCGAAGAACCTGGGGAAGGGACGCATGAAGGAAAGACCGCTGTTCAGCGGACTGCAGATTTTCGACAAGGACGTGGCCGTGGGCGAGAAGATTGACGGAAGAGTGATACTGACCAAGGCGCTGGACGAATGCCGCGAGGTATCGCTGAGATTCAACGACCAGTTTACAATACAGATGGGAAGCAGCAGCGGCGAAGTTCATAACCGCTCAAGATTCGTGTATAAACTGGAGGGATTCAACGACAACTGGGTGAGAACATCTGAACTGAATCCTAACATCACCTACAACTCGCTGAGAGCCGGCGACTATGTGCTGCACGTGAGAATGCTGAAGGACGACGGCACTTTCGGCGAGGAGGAGAGTCTGCTGAAAATAGAGATCCGCCCGCCGTTCTGGCGCTCGCGGTGGATGCTGCTGCTGTATCTGGTGCTGCTGGTGTTTGCCGCATGGAGGTGGCGCCAGTGGTTAAGCAAGCGCCACGAACAGCGCCTGCGTGCCGAGGCCCTGCGCCACGAAGTGGAGAAGCAGCAGTGGATGAGCGAGGTGCGCATGCAGATTGCCATGGAGGGAATGAAGAAGAAAGGGAACGTGAACGATAACGATAACGATAACGAGAACGTGAACGAAAACTCGACTCCTGACTCCCGCCCCTCGACACTCCAACTGACGAAGGCCGATGTGGACCTGGTGGCGCTGCTGAACAAGACCTGCAAAAACTTCTCGGTATCTCCCGAGGGACTGAATGCCGAAGTTACCTGCCGCTCGATGGTGGAACAGCTGGAAGCCAGCATCGACAAGGAGCAGCTCGTGAAGGCCCTGAACATACTGCTGTCTAACTCGGTGAAATTCTCGGCTGGCGACTGTCAGATTAACGTGAATATAGGCAGGGTAGGCGCCGACAAGGCCGTGATACAGGTTGCCGACAACGGCATAGGTATTCGCGACGAATATAAAGCCGGAGCCTTCGAACCGGTACTGGGTGGCGAAGGCATCGGACTGGACAAGGTTAAGAACATAGTTGTGGCACACGGCGGAAGCATCCGCCTCGAGGACAATCCCGGTGGCGGCACGATATTCACCATCACGCTGCCTGCCCGCAAGGAGATAGTGGTGGAAGACGCCGTAATGCTGGATGATGAAGAATAAAACTGCATCTACCGCGACTCAAGAGGAATGACTATAAATACATAATTTCTAACAATGAAAATCTTAAGGACATTGACAACGGGAGTGCTGGCATTGATGGCAGCAGGTGTGATGGCAGCCGATTATGATGTTAGCGGCCAGTTTGTAACCATTCCCGTGAAGAGTGTGAAGGCAGGAGGGGCTCAAGTAGTCCGACTGCAAGTAGTAAACGACAACATCATCCGTGTGCAGGCCACATCAGAGAAGATGTTACCCCAGAAGAACAGTCTGATAATTGTGCCTCAGACAGCCAAGCCGAAATTCAATGTAGCTGAAGAAGCAGGCATAGTTACGGTGAAAGCGGCAAGCGTGAGAGCCACCGTGGATACTCAGACAGGACGCATCGTATTCTTCGACCGCGACGGCAAGCAACTGCTGAAGGAGGCTGAGAACGGCAAGACCTTCAAGCCCTTCCGTGTTCCCGACCGTGAGATTGGTGTCGATGTCGCCAAGGTGAGCGAGGCCCAGCGCAACGGACTGACATGGCGAATGCTGTTTGAGAGTCCTACGAATCCGAAGGAGGAGTCGTTCTACGGACTGGGACAGCATCAGTCGGAAGAACTCAATATGAAAGGTCTCAACGAAGACCTCTTCCAGTATAACACCAAGGTCAGCGTGCCTTTTGTACTTAGCACAAAGAACTATGGACTGCTGTGGGATTCGTACAGCTACTGCCGTTTCGGAAATCCCGAGGATTACCTGCAACTGGGATGCCTGTTCAAGCTCTTCGACAAGCAGGGGCGTGAGGGGCATCTCACAGGAACATATCAGGACAAGAGCGGCAAGCGCCTGGTGCGCGACGAAGACTCCATCTACTATGAGTTCGACTGCCCTGCCACATCAGAACTGGCCAACCAGACTGAGCCCGGTGGAATAAAGAACCTGCCGAAGGGTTTTGCACTGAACGGTGCAAAGGTGGTGTACGAGGGATTCATCGAGGCTCCCGAAGACATGCAGTATCACTTCATACTCTACTATGCCGGATATATCAAGGTGTATATCGGCGGACAGCTCGTGGTGCCCGAGCGCTGGCGCACGGCATGGAACCCCAACACATATAAGTTCCGCAAGATACTGCGCAAGAACAAGCGCTACCAGCTGCGCATAGAATGGCAGCCCGACGGCGACGTCAGCTACTGCGGACTGCGCGTGGCAAAGTCCAACAAAGACCAGCGCAACCTCTCTATCTGGAGCGAGATGGCAAAGGATATGGACTACTACTTCATTGCAGGCCGTAATGCCGACGAGGTGATATCGGGATACCGCACGCTGACAGGTAAGGCACCGGTATATCCCAAATGGGCGCTGGGATTCTGGCAGAGCCGCGAGCGCTATAAGACAGCGCAGGAGATAGAAGACAACCTGGCCGAGTTCCGCAAGCGCCAGATTCCGTGCGATAATATCGTTCAAGACTGGAACTACTGGGTAGAAGACCAGTGGGGCTCTCACCAGTTTGAGAAGTCGCGCTATCCCAATCCGCAGGCCATGCTCGACAGTGTGCATCAGATGGGTGGCCGCTTCATGATCAGCGTATGGCCCAAATTCTACTGCAACACCGACAACTACAAGGCTATCGACGAGAAGGGATGGATGTATCACCAGGCCGTGAAGGACGACATCCACGACTGGGTAGGTCCTGGATACGTAGGTTCGTTCTATGATGCCTACGACGCCGGAGCCCGCAAATTGTTCTGGAAGCAGATGGACGAGAACCTGTTCTCTAAATACAAGTATGGCATCGATGCATGGTGGATGGATGCCTCTGAACCCAATGTGCGCGACTGTACCCCCATGTGGTACCGCAAGGCCCTCAGCGGCCCCACGGCACTGGGAACAACTACCGAGTACTTCAATGCCTACAGCATAGTGAATGCCGATGCCATCTACAACGGACAGCGCTCGGTGCGCCCCAATCAGCGCGTATTCCTGCTGACTCGCAGCGGATTTGCCGGCGAACAGCGCTACAGCACTGCCACATGGTCGGGAGATATCGGAACACGATGGGAGGACATGCGTGCACAGATGACAGCAGGACAGAACTACTGCATGTCGGGACTGCCCTTCTGGGGTATGGACCAGGGAGGATTCTGCGTGGAGAGCAGATATATGCAGGCTCAGACCATCTTCGACCGTACCGGCGTGGAGAATGAAGACCTGAAGGAGTGGCGCGAGTTGCAGGCTCGCTGGAGCCAGTTCGGATGCTTCATCCCTCTGTTCAGAGTGCATGGCCAGTGGCCGTTGCGTGAGATATGGAACATCGCCCCAGAGCAGCATCCCTGCTACCAGTCGTTCGTATATTACGACAAGCTTCGCTATCGCCTCATGCCTTACCTCTATTCCATGGCCGGATGGGTACACCTGAAGGACTATACTATGATGCGAGGCTTAATCATGGATTTCAATGGTGACAGCAATGTGCTGAACATCAAGGACCAATGGATGTTCGGACCGTCGCTTATGGCTTGTCCCGTAGCTGAATACAAAGCCCGCAACCGCTCGGTATATTTCCCCAATCAGACGGGATGGTACGACCTATATACCGGTGAGCATATCGACGGCGGACAGTCGCTCGTGGTAGATGCTCCCTACGACCGCATTCCCGTATTCGTGCCCGAAGGCAGCATTATCCCCTACGGCCCTGAGATTCAGTACTGCGACGAGAAACCTGCCGACAATATCATCCTCTATGTCTATGCAGGCAGAGACGGACAGTTCCAGCTGTATGAGGACGAGGGTGTGAACTACAACTACGAGAAGGGTAAATACGCCACTATCGACATCACCTACGACGACGCCTCGAAGACCGTCACCTTCGGCAAGCAGAACGGCAAGTTCAACGGCATGCTGAAGACTCGCAGCTTCAATGTGGTGCTCGTCACGAAGGATTCACCCTGCACTCTCGACTTTGACAATCCTCAGGGCAAAATAGTGAAGTATAATGGTAAGGAAGTTAAGATAAAGTTATGAGATATTGCTTGTCTTTGACAATCATGCTGCTATGCAGCATCACTGCACAGGCCCGTCAGCATCAGAATTTTGATGCTGGCTGGCTGTTTGTATTGGCAGACTCTGTTCAGATGTCACGCCCAGAATATAACGACCGTCACTGGAGGCGCCTCGACCTGCCTCACGACTGGGCTGTCGAGGGCGACTTCATGGCTTCTAATCCCAGTGGTGCCGGCGGTGGAGCACTGCCTGGCGGGGTAGGCTGGTATCGCAAGCACTTCCGTGTGAGCAATCCAAGCATGTACTATATCGAGTTCGATGGTGTTTACATGAACTCTACGGTATATATCAACGGCGAGAAAGTGGGCTATCGCCCCTATGGCTACAGTTCGTTTGAGTACGACATCACCCGCTATCTGCGTGGCGGCGACAATGTCATAGCAGTGAGAGTGGACAATTCCGACCAGCCCAATTCACGGTGGTACAGCGGGTGTGGCATCTATCGCCATGTATGGCTCAACTCCACTCATCCGGTGCATGTGAAGCACTGGGGAGTGAATGTGGTGACGAATGCCAAGAACGGCAAGGTGACGGTCACCGCCGATGTGACAGGAAAGGATTATAAGGTTGTCAACACTGTTTACGATGCAGAAGGTAATGAGGTCGGGATGAAGGTAAAGCGCCCCCATCTCTGGTCGCCCAAGGACCCTTATATATATAAGGTGCGGACACAAGTGCTCGTAAACGATAAAGAGGTGGATGTGGTGTGGACGAATACCGCTTTCCGCAATTTCCGCTTCGACGCCAAGACGGGTTTCTGGCTCAATGGCGAGAATATCAAGCTCAACGGAGTCTGCGAGCACCATGACTTCGGCTGCCTCGGAGCAGCACTGAATGAGGATGCACTGCACCGCAAACTGGTGAAGCTGAAGCAGATGGGTGTCAATGCCATCCGCAGCAGCCATAATCCTCCGGCACCCGAACTGCTGAATATGTGCGACACCATGGGATTCATCGTCATGGATGAGTCGTTTGATATGTGGCGCCGCCGCAAGACTCAGAACGACTATGCCCGGTTCTTCGACCGTTGGCACGAGCGCGACCTTACAGACCTTGTGCTGCGCGACCGTAACCATCCGTGTATCCTGATGTGGTCTATTGGCAACGAAGTGCTGGAACAGTGGTCGGATGCCCAGGCCGATACTCTGACTCTTGAGCAGGCCAACTTGATACTCAATGCCGGACACTCTGCTGCCTCGCTGGCCAAGGACGGAGAAAAGTCGGTGAATACGCTGTTGGCTGAGCACCTTGCCGAGATAGTGCGCCGCTTCGACACCACGCGCCCCATTACGGCAGGATGCAACGAGCCGTCGCCCGGCAACCATCTGTTCAAGGGCAAAGCGCTCGACCTGATAGGTTTCAACTATCACCATGAGTGGATAAAGGATGTCCCCAAGAATTTCCCTGGAAGGCCGTTCATCATGACCGAGAGCGTGTCGGCACTGCAGACCAACGGCTTCTATATGATGCCTTCCGACAGTATCTACAAGGCTCCCAAGGAATGGTGGCTGCCATATACCGACCCCTCATTCATGTGTTCGGCATACGACAACATGCATGCCTCTTGGTCGTCAACTCATGAGCAGACATGGGATGTCGTGAAGCATACTCCCTTCGTCGGTGGACAGTTTATCTGGACTGGTTTCGACTATATCGGCGAACCCACGCCCTACGGTTTCCCGGCACGCAGCAGCTACTTCGGCATCATCGATCTGGCCGGACAGCCCAAGGATGTTTACTATATGTATCAGAGCGAGTGGACCGACACTCCTGTCCTACACCTCTTCCCCCACTGGAACTGGCTTGACGGCCAGCAGATCGATATGTGGTGCTACTATAACAATGCCGACGAGGTGGAGCTCTTTGTTAACGGCAAGAGCCAGGGTGTGCGCAGAAAATCTGAACACTCAACAGAATACCACGTTATGTGGCGTGTGACCTTTGAACCAGGCGAGGTGAAGGCCGTAGCTCGTAAGAACGGTCAGGTGGTGAGAGAGCAGGTTATCCGCACTGCCGGCCAGCCCGACCACATTCAGCTTGCTGTTGACTATGCCGGACGCGAACTGACATACGTTCAGGCTGTTGTGGTAGATAAAGACGGCAATCGCTGTCCGTGGGCTGAGAATCAGATATTCTTCTCGGCCGACGGTGGAGCCAAGGTGATAGCCACCGACAACGGATGCCAGACCTCTATGGAGCGCTTTACCGCTCCGCAGCGAAAAGCATTCTTTGGCCGCTGCATCGCCGTCGTCAAGGGTAAGGGCTCGCTGAAGGCCAATGCCTACGGAATGCCCGTCACTACGTTGAACATCGGACGATAGAAAACTCATAGTAGAATAATATGCAGAGACAGTTTAGTATTACTGGGTTGCTCACGCTTGGCATGGCCATGTTGCTTACCGGATGTAATGAGACTAAAGATATGGAACAGCAAGTTAATGAACTGTATGAGAAGATGCCGCAGCAAGAGCGCATTGCCCAGTTGCAGAGCATGTATATGGATGAGCTCTTCGATGAACAGGGGCGCCTGGATACTGCCAAGTGCCGCCAGCTGATACCCTTCGGCATCGGACACTTCTCGCAGTTTGCCATGCAGCAGCCACGCGACCCTAATGTGCTGAGAGATCGTGCTGCTGCCATTCAGCAGTGGCTTATCAGTAACACCCCTAACGGCATCCCGGCATTGTTGCACGAAGAGGTGCTGACGGGTGTCAATACCAAGGGAGCCACTATCTATCCCCAACAGATAGGACAGGCTTGCTCGTTCAACACCGAACTGGCCGAGCTCAAGACGCAGCAGACGAGTACCCAGTTGCGGCGTATGGGTGGCATCCTTGCACTCTCGCCTATGGTTGACGTATGCCGTGTGCCGACCTTTAATCGCCTGGAGGAGTCGTACGGCGAAGATGCCTACCTGTCGGCCAAGATGGGTGTGGCTTTCGTCAACGGTCTGCAGCAGCGTGACCTGCGCAAGGGAGTCGGTGCCTGTTCTAAGCACTACCTCGGATATGGTGGCGGCGGCGATGCCGACGAGAAGGAACTCATGGAGGAGATTCTGCTGCCCCATGAGGCCATGGTGCGTGTTGCAGGCAGCAGGGTGGTCATGCCGGGATATCATGCTGTGCACGGCACTAAGTGTGTTGCCAATAGTGAGATTCTGCAAGACATCCTGCGTGACTATGTCGGTTTCGACGGCATGGTAGTCAGCGACTATACTGCAATCGACCAGCTGCCCGACGACCCCGATGCGGCAGACAAGGCCAAGGGCGAGAATGCCAGATTGTTGCTTAAGGTGGCGGCATCCATCAATGGCGGCAACGATGTTGACTTCCCGCTCGGTGTCAACTATCAGCACCTGCAGGAAGCTATCGACCAGGGATTAGTGAAGCCTGAGGCCTTTGAGCGTGCCGTGAAGGATGTGCTGCGGCATAAGATCCGTGCCGGTCTGCTCGACAAGAATCCGTATCTGTATGCTACCGGAGAGATTACCCTCGATACAAAAGAAGAGCGCCAGACGGCCTACGACATAGCCACACAGTCTGTCGTACTGTTAGAGAACAATGGCGTCCTTCCGCTCTCATCTAAAGACTCGTCGCTCAATGTCCTTCTCACTGGTCCTAATGCCAACAGCATCTGGGCCATGTGCGGCGACTATACCTATCCTGCAATGTCGTACTTCTGGAAGAAGATGGATTACAACTCCGAGGTTCCTCATATCGTGAGATTGCTGGAAGGCATGACAGAGCGCAAGCCACAGGGAGTGAATATCATGTATAGCCGTGGCTGCGACTGGACGGAAGAGATTGAGACCAAATACAGCGAGTTGGGCGACGAGCGGGCCTGGGAGTATGCACTACTGCACCGCAAGGTGGATTCTGGTGAGAAGGCCGACAGGCAGGAAGCCCTTGAGATGGCTCGCAAGTCAGATGTCATAGTGGCTGCCGTTGGCGAGAATGTGATGCTGTGTGGTGAAAACCGCGACCGCCTGACCATGCGGCTGCCAGGGCAGCAAGAGCAGTTTGTCGGGGAACTCATCAAGACGGGTAAACCCGTCGTACTCGTAATCTTCGGTGGTAGGGCGCAGATTGTTTCCGGACTGGCTGAGCGGTGTGCTGCCGTGATACAGGCATGGTATCCCGGTGAGGAGGGCGGCAATGCCGTGGCAGATATTCTCTTCGGCCAGGTGTCGCCATCGGCAAAACTGTCGGTAAGCTATCCCAACACCGAGGTTGACGAACCGCTATGCTATAATTATTCCACCGAGCAGGATTCCCGCATTCAGTGGCCTTTCGGCTACGGTCTGAGCTATTCGTCATTTGAGTATTCCAATATCAAGGCCGACAAGGAAGTGGCAACCGATGCTGAGGCTGTCAACATCTCGTTTGATATAAAGAATACTGGCGGCATGGCTGCCGACGAGGTTGCGCAGGTCTATCTGTCGCCAACCAGTGGGGAGCAGAGAATACGCCCCATCCAGCTTCAGGGTTTTGCCCGTGTTTCGCTGCAGCCTGGCGAGAGCAAGACTGTCAAGGTGAAAATGTATGTCGAACAATTCGGCTTCTACACTAATGAGCGGCAGCGCCAGTGGAACATCGTGCCAGGACAGTATGTCGTGAAGGTCGGCGCCTCGTCGGCCGACATCAAGCTCCAGGCCCCTGTGACACTCAGCGGCAAGCTTGTTGCCAAACCCTTGAGAGAGTATTATTTCTCGGAGAGTACAATAGAATAAAGATAAACGAAGTAATAAGGATATGAAGAAAATTATATGTGCAGTGGGACTGCTGTGTGGTGCGCTGACGGCAGCCGCTCAACTGCAGACAAATGCAGGTGTTCAGTATCTGCAGTGTATGCCCAAGGATATGTCGGGCGACTTCAACGATCTCAGCAACACCTATTTCCTGGCAGACTCGCTGGCGGCGTTCGATGCTGCCAAGGGCGAGGGACTGGTCAACTGGAAGCGCTACCGCCTGTCGCCTCGTCAGGCTTTCAATCTCAACGGCTATTGGCCTGTTCGTATGCAGATGCTCGACTTCCCTGATGCTGCCTACGACAACGATCCCAACCTGCAGCTGAAGGTAGATTTCGTCAGTCCGCGCTGTGTGCGCATCCGCATGCTGACATCACCCGTCGCCGCCCCTCGCAAGGATAGCGACAGCCCCATGCTGTGCGACGCTTTCAAGGCCCAGCAGGCACAGGGCGCTGCCGGCCCTGCCTCCCCCGCATGGCGCGCTGCCGGCCCTGCCTCTGCCGCCTGGCGCACTGTGGGTAACGGTTCCGCCGTTACCTATCAGTCCGACTGCGGCACCCTTGAGATACATCGCTATCCCTTCCGCCTCGTGCTGAAGGACAAGGCAGGCAGAATAATGACACAGACGCGCCATATCATCGACAACGATTCCTCGCAGGTCAAACTCCTGCCGTTCTCGTTTATCAAGCGTGGCTCCGACAACTCCCGTGCCGTAAATCCTGTCTTCACACTGGCACCAGGAGAGCGTATCTACGGCTGCGGCGAGTCGTTCACATCATTGAATAAGGTAGGGCAGAAGGTTCAACTCAGCGTTACCGACCCCCAAGGTCCTGAGACCGACGGCCAGTACAAGCCCGTGCCGTTCTTCTTCTCCAATCGCGGCTATGGCATCTTCATGCACACTTCGGCTCCCGTCACTGCCGACTTCGGTGCCTCATACATCGGTGCCGACCGCCTCTTTATGGCAGATGAGCAGCTCGACCTTTTCGTGTTCTTTGGTTCACCCAAAGAGATTCTTTACGACTACACCGCTGTCACGGGCCGTTCGCCTATGCTGCCGCTATGGTCGTTTGGCACGTGGATGAGCCGTATTACATATTTCTCGCAGGAAGAAGGACTGGATATCGCCCGTCAATTGCGCCAGCACAAGATACCGGCCGATGTCATACATTTCGATACCGGATGGTTTGGTGTGGACTGGCAGTGTGACTACCAGTTTGCCAAGGACCGCTTCCCCAATCCTGTGGGCATGTTGAAGCAACTGGCAAAGGATGGCTTCCACACATGTCTGTGGCAACTGCCGTATTTCACGCCAAAGAACCGCTTCTTCCCTGAGATTGTCGAGAACAATCTCCACGTGAGGAATGCCGATGGCGGCATGCCTTATGAAGATGCCGTACTCGACTTTACCAATCCCGAGACGGTGAACTGGTATCAGCAGAAGATTCTCGGACTGCTCAAGCAGGGTGTGTCCACTATCAAGTGCGACTTCGGCGAGGCAGCACCATACAACGGATTCTACCATAACGGCCGTGGCGGACTCTACGAGCACAACCTCTATCCCCTGCGCTACAACAAGGCCCTGTGGGAGGCTGTAGAACAGCAGTATCCTGGCGAGGGTATCATCTGGGCCCGTTCGGCATGGGCAGGCAGTCAGCGCTATGCCCTCCACTGGGGAGGCGATGCCGCTACCACCAATACGGGTATGCTGGGCGACCTGCGTGGAGGTCTGTCGTTCGGACTTTCCGGCTTCTCGTTCTGGAGTCACGATATGGGCGGTTTTGTGACAGCCTCTCCCGAGGATATCTACCGCCGCTGGCTGCCATTCGGATTCCTGTCGAGCCATACCCGTGCCCATGGAGCACCACCCACCGAACCGTGGCTTATCTCCGAATCGTTCACTCAGGCTTTCCGCGAGTGTGCTGAGATGAAATACAAGCTGATGCCTTACGTCTATGCCCAGGCCAAAGACTGCTCCGAGCGCGGTCTGCCCATGGTGCGTGCCCTCTTGGTAGAGTTCCCCGACGACAAGGGTGCATGGCTCGTGGAAGACGAATATATGTTTGGCTCTCAGATGCTCGTGGCTCCCCTGATGGAGTCGGGCACAGGGCGCGATGTCTATCTGCCTCGTGGAAAGTGGATAGACTATCAGACCGGCAAGGTGTACGACGGCGGTTATCAGACTATTCAGGCCGGCAAGATTCCTGCCGTCATCCTGGTCCGCGACGGTTCACTCATCCCTCACGCCCCGTTGGCTCAGCGCACTGATCAGATACAGTGGGACAAGGTGGAGCTGAAGGCTTATAAGGCTGATGCACTGACGTGCACAGGCCTGCTGTTCAAGCCTGGTGACAAGCAACTGCAAGTAGTAACTCAATAGATATAATATTAGGATAATTATGGAAAAATCACTGAAACCTGCCACCCTGTGTGTGCAGGCAGGATGGAAACCGAAAAATGGTGACCCACGCGTGCTCCCTATCATCCAGAGCACAACATTCAAGTATGACAATACCGAGGAGATGGCCGACCTCTTCGACCTGAAGAAGGAAGGTTATTTCTATACCCGGTTGCAGAATCCCACCAACGATGCCGTAGCCTCCAAGATTGCGGCACTCGAAGGAGGAGTGGGCGCGGTGCTCACCAGCAGCGGTCAGGCAGCAAACTTCTATGCAGTGTTCAACATCTGTGAAGCAGGCGACCATATCGTCACCTCTAACGAAATCTACGGCGGTACCTACAACCTGTTCGGTGTAACGCTGAAGAAGCTGGGCATAGAGTGTACTTTCGTGTCGCAGGAGGCCAGCGAGGAGGAAATCTCTGCCGCCTTCCGTCCCAACACCAAGGTACTCTTCGGCGAGACCATCTCAAATCCGGGATGTAAGATTCTCGACATTGAGAAGTTTGCTCGTATAGCCCACAAGCATGGTGTACCCCTTATCGTCGATAATACTTTCCCCACACCCATCAACTGCCGTCCTTTCGAGTGGGGCGCCGACATCGTAACCCATTCTACCACTAAATACATGGACGGTCATGCCACACAGGTGGGAGGATGCGTCGTAGATAGCGGCAATTTCGACTGGGAAACATGCACGCACAAGGGCGACTCTTCGCTTTTCACCCTTCACTCTTCGCTTCCTAAGTTCCCCGGACTTACCACTCCCGATGAGTCGTATCACGGACTGACATATAGTAAGAAGTTTGGCAAGCTGGCATACACCACCAAACTTGTGGCCCAGCTGATGCGCGATCTCGGTTCCATACCCTCTCCGCAGAATTCGTTCCTGCTCAACCTCGGACTGGAGACACTCCACCTGCGTGTCCCCCGCCACTGTGAGAATGCCCAGCGAGTAGCCGAATTCCTCAGCAGCGACCCTCGTGTGGCATGGGTTCACTACAGCGGTCTGCCTGGCGACGAGTGCCACGAGTTGGCGCAGAAGTATCTGCCTAACGGCTCTTGCGGTGTCTTGGCCTTCGGACTGAAGGGCGATCGTCAGACTGCCGTGCGCTTTATGGATTCTCTTCAACTGATAGCCATCGTCACCCATGTGGCCGATGCCCGTACCTGTGTGTTGCATCCCGCTTCGCACACCCATCGCCAGATGTCCGACGAACAGCTGCGCGAGGCTGGTGTAGCCCCCGACTTGATTCGCCTGTCGGTTGGTATCGAGGATGTTGACGATATCTTGGCCGATATTACTCAGGCCTTGGCGAAGATAGGCTGATAAATCATCACACTCTGTTTACTCTTTATCCCTCATTCTGCTTCTCATTACTCACCTCTGAGTTTGGCCTGTTGCGTATCACGTATTTCTGGTAATAAGTAATCAGCAGTGTAGTCAGAGGCAGAGCAATAATCATTCCCAGAATACCCAGCAGCGAGCCCCATATTGACAGCGAGAGCAGTATGATGGCAGAATTCATTCCCATTACATGCCCCATGATTCTCGGAGTCAGTATAGTGTCTTGGATTATCTGTACCACGGCAAAGACTATCAGAGCCCCCAGCATGATAATCCAGAAACTCTCTCCCGTGTCGGCAGCCTTTACTACTGCAAGCAGGATGGTGGGTATGAATCCTACAAGCTGGAGGTATGGCACCATATTAAGCAGTCCGATGAACATTCCCAGACCGATGGCCATGGGGAATCCGATAATGAGGAATCCTATGCTGAACAGTATGCCGACACATAGTGCCACACATCCCTGTCCGCGGAAATAGAGGTTCATGCCCTGAGTGACATCGTTTACCAGCTGCACGGCAAATTTGCGATAGCGCTGTGGCAGCAGGTCCACCCATCCGCTGCTAATCTTTTCGTAGTCTAATAATATAAACAAGGTATATAGCAGTACCATGGTGATGGTGAACACGCTTGAGAGGATGCTGATAGACTGCGATATCACCGCCCACACCTTTGGCACTCCCTGCTTGATGGCATCTATGAAACCATCCTGGGTTACCAATGCCTTGACATCCTTCACGGTGAGGTGTTCACGTATGAGGTCTTCTATCATATTTGGTATGTTGCTCATGGTAGCATCGTTGGTGATGTAGGCCACAAGCAGGTCCTTCACCCTCACACTCTCTTCTATCATAGGAGGAATCATAATCATGAAAAGCCCCGTTAGCAGGCCGCCAACTATGATGAAGGTGCATAGTATGCCGAGGATGCGGAACTTTAGTCGGCAGCGATATTGGAAGAATTTCACCACCGGGAACAGCAGGTATGATATGAGCCATGCCAGGAAGAACGGCAGCAGAACACTGCTGAGGCGGTTGAGCAGCATTATTATGCCCACAAAGATTACGAGGCCTATGAAGCCTCTGATAAAAGAGTCAAAGGTTATAGCTTTTTTCTGTTCCATGCTGCAAAGATAGTAATTAAATTGAAAATTGAAAATTGAAAATTGAAAATTATTAATTGAAAATTGAAAATTAATTTTGTACTTTTGCACTATGAACATCCAACCCATAGCATTTTTTCGCTCTCCCTTCACGTCGAAGTTCGGCATTCCGCGGCAGAGCGGTATAGTTGGCGACCTGCGCGGGCGCATTGAGTTTGTGCCAGAGTATGCACAGCCAGAGGCATTGCGAGGCCTTGACGGCTATGATTACCTATGGCTGATATGGGGATTCTCAGAGAATGTAGAAGTAGAGAAGCACGCCACTGTGCGTCCGCCCCTGTTGGGTGGCAACGAGAGGGTAGGGGTGTGGGCTACGCGCTCTCCGTTCCGCCCCAACAATCTCGGACTGTCGTCTGTGCGCATAGCAGCGATATCCCCCGAAATCCCGGCTATTGATGTGCTTGGAGCCGACCTGATGGACGGCACGCCCATATACGATATTAAGCCCTATCTGCCCTATGTCGATAGCCATCCCGATGCACGTGCTGGTTTCACCAGCCGCAGGCAGTGGCAGCAGTTGGAGGTGGTGATGCCCGAAGATATTGCCGCACACTTCTCAGAGTCCGACCTCAGCGTGTTGCGCCAAGCGCTGTCGCTCGATCCCCGTCCCCATTACCATGCTGATGACGGCCGTCAGTATGGAATGCCCTTTATGGGTTTCGACATCCGTTTCCATGTCAGCGCTGGCATCCTTACCGTCGATGGCATTGCTCGCTCATCCCTTTAGGTGTGAGAATTTTCAATTCTCTAAAATTTTCAATTTTCAATTTTCAATTTTCAATTCTCAAACTGAATACTGATGTGCTCGTAGCCCAGAGATTGCAGCAACTGCCTGAATTGCTTTTCACCACTCTGTCGCGCATTGTTGAGATTCTCGGCAGTGAGACATTTGCGCAGCATCTGGCGATATGCTTTCAGATAGAGAGCCTCACGGTCAGAATGCGACCATTTGCCACTCTCGTAGAAACTGCGTGTGCGGGCTTCGTCGATGAAGTCACGGTCCAGTAAACCCACTTTCGGCAGGGTGACATCCACCGAGTCTCCCATGGTGCGTATCCAGTGTGGAGCCACCTGGTGCATGTTGATGCCAAGGCGCACAGTACCGTAGTAGATTCTTACTAAATGATCGTCAGAGAGCATGCCCTTGCGTGTGGTATCCACCAGCTCCTCGTCGGCAATCGACAGAAACTCCCATTCGCCGATAGATTTCATGCTCACTATCTGTTCGGGCGTAATGCCTATCTTCTCATCAACGCTCACTGTTACCTCAGTCTGACCGACCTGACGTACCAGCCATACTACTGCAATGACAACGATTAGAACTACCGCCAGCAGCGCTATAATTTTATATTTCCACTTCATTTCTTTTCCAAGTTAGAGTTGATGAGTTTCATGATGTCCAGATTCTTGCGGAAGGCTATGGTGATATTCTCCTCCTTATATCCCATTTCTGTGAGCATCGGCACCAGCACGCGGGCAGCATCACCCTGGGCAGCCTCTACGATACCCATCTGTGGCACACTGTTCAGAATGGCCTGCCGCCCCTGCTGCTCGTAGATGGTCAGTTCCTTGTCGGTGAAGTGTGAGCGCGTAAGTCCCACAAATTCGCGTATCTCCTTCTGGTTAATCTTCGAACTGGTCATCACCACTTTAGGGTCGGGCAGCAATATAGTAATACGATCACCGTTGCGCTCAACATTCTTTTCTGAGAATTCGCTGAAGTCAATATACGCCTTCAGGGTGGCATCCATAGGGATGGCTATCTTGCGCTCGCCTAATGGCAGTGGTATGTCGAAGTCGCGGGCCAGCATGCTCCCTTTCAGTCGTAGCACATCATCGTGAGTAACAATCTTGTGTACCTTGAACTCCGTAGTGTACAGCTTGGCACATTTCCTCACCTGAGTTACAAGAGTAGGGCGCTGTGGAGCCTCTTGTGGTTCCTCAACCACAGCGTCGTCCTTGCTTCCGCAAGAGTATAGCGCTCCCATAAGCCCTATGAATATCCATAGATAAAAGTTCTTTTTCATCTTTCTTATCGTATTTGACTGCAAATATACAAATAATTTTCAATTTTCAATTTTCAATTTTCAATTTTCTAAAATTTTCAATTTTCAATTTTCAATTTTCAATTTATTTACTACCTTTGCACCCATAAAACCATATCATCAAATAAATATGAAAGCTATCATACTGGCAGCCGGTATGGCATCGCGGTTACGTCCGCTTACCGAGCACACCCCCAAGTGCCTGCTCAAGATAGGAGAGCGCTCACTGTTGCAGCGCTCCATGGATGCACTCATTGCTAATGGCATTCAAGAGTTTTGTATAGTAACAGGTTATCTGCACCAGCTGATAGAGCAGTTTGTCCGTCAGCAGTATCCCGACCTGTCGGTAACCTTTATCCACAATGCAGATTACGAGACCACCAACAATATCTATTCACTATGGCTCGCCCGTCCTGCAGCTGAAAACGAAGAAGTGTTGTTGCTCGACAGCGACCTGCTGTATGACGGAGAGATTGTGAAGCGAGTGCTGGCAGACTCCAGTCGCAACGTGCTGACGCTGATTCGCCACGAGTTGGGCGAAGAAGAGATGAAGGTGGTGGTCGATGCAGAAGGCAACATCCGTGAGGTCAGCAAGACATGCTCGCCTCAGCAGGCCATTGGCGAGAGTCTGGGCATTGAGAAGATGTCGGCCGACTATACTCAGGCGCTCTATACCGAGTTGCAACAGATGATGAATGTTGAGCATCTGGAGAACCGCTACTACGAACTGGCTTTCGAACGCCTGATACCTAAAGGTCATACCTATCGGGTGCTCGATGTCACTGAACTCTTCTCCTGTGAATTGGATACAGTAGAGGATTTCGAGAATGCCAAGCAGCTCATTCCTGCGTCACTGTATTAACACCTCACATAAAAAACCACCCCGTCATCGCGACGAGGTGGTGTCATGGAAAGCACAGAATTAACTATCAGATTGGGGACTGTCCCAGCTGTGCGACGTGTCGCACTGGGGGATGTCCCCCAACATGTGTTTAGACAGCGAGGATGTCTATCGGTCCACGG
>CAMHLV010000016.1 GCA_946186115.1 uncultured Prevotella sp.
GGCACCTTCAACCACTCAATACAGGTGGCCAACCTGGCTGGCGAGATAGCCAACAAGATTGGGGCTAAGGCACAACTGGTGAGAACGGGAGCACTATATCACGACATAGGAAAACTGGCCAACCCCATCTACTTCACCGAAAACCAGTCGGGCATCAACCCACACGAGATGCTCACCGAAATAGAGAGCGCACAGATTATCATCAGCCACGTCACCGAAGGACTGAAGATGGCCGACAAGAACAATCTGCCTAAGGTGATACGCAACTTCATTGCTACTCACCACGGACACGGCAAGGCCAAGTTCTTCTATATTAAATATAAGAACGAAAACCCAAAGACCCCAGTTGACGACCTGCTGTTTACCTATCCCGGACCGAACCCCTTCACCCGAGAACAGGCTATACTGATGATGGCCGACAGCGTGGAGGCAGCATCACGCTCTCTCTCCGACTATACCGAACAGTCAATACGCGGACTAGTAGAGAAGATTGTTGACGGACAAATGGCCGACGGATTCTTCCGCGAATGTCCTATCACATTCCGCGACATACAATATGCTAAAACCGTGCTGATAGACAAACTGAAGACTATCTACCACACTCGCGTTAGCTATCCAAGCGAAAAAAAGCAGAATTAAAAAGAGATTTAGCACACCATAATATTGCACAAATTGGCCAGTTTGTGCAATATTTGTCACGTTTTTAGTTAATAAAACTTAATATCTATTGCACTTTTACTCCTGTTTTGTGCAATAGCACTACCTTTGCAGCCGTTTTTAGGAAAAATTGTTTAAAATATGAAAAAGATTTTATTTACGGTTATTGGACTCACGATGTCAACCATGAGCGCCTTAGCAGGTGGTTTCCTAACCAACACGAACCAAAGTGTATTATTCGATAAGAACCCCGCGCGTGACGCTGCAATCGGTCTCGATGGTGTCTATTCAAACCCAGCCGGTGTAGTCTTCATGCCCGAAGGTCTCCACATCGGCTTCAACTGGCAATATGTACACCAGACACGTAACATCACCACCACAAACCCCGACTTCGCACTTGGCAAGAAGAACAACGGCAACACCGTGAAGGAGTTCGAGGGTGTGGCTGATGCCCCCATCGTTCCCTCGCTGCAGTTTGCCTACAACAAGGGCAACTGGAGTTTCCAGGCTAACCTTTCCATAGAAGGCGGCGGCGGCATGCTGGAGTTTGCTGACGGCCTCGGCTCTTTCGAGAGTCAGGTAGGCGCCTTGGCCAGACAGCTGGAGCAGCTGGGCGGACTGGGTTACGACATGGACAGCTATATGCGCGGAAGCGAGTATTTCTATGGCATCCAGTTAGGTACAGCCTACAAGATAACCAAAGACCTGTCGGTCTACGGTGGTCTGCGTCTGCTCTACGGCTCTGCCACCTATAAGGCTAAGCTCAACAACATCATGGCAAAGACAGAAATGGGCTACGTGGATTTCAACGACTACCTGTCGTTAACTTCAGCAAATGTAACCAACGGTCTGGAACAGGTGATTGCAGGACTGGAGCAGGTGAATGCAGGCATAGCACAATATCAAGCTGCCGGTATGAACGTTCCTGCCGAACTGTTGGCTCAGCAGCAACAGTTGATGCTTCAGGAGGGAAAGTTGGAATATGTCAGGGAGAATCTGACACAGCTGCAGAAATATGCCGACGGTGTGAATCTGCTCTGTAACCAAGACGGTATAGGCATTGCCCCCATCATTGGCGTGGACTATAGATACAAGAATTTCAACTTCGCTGCCAAATATGAGTTCAAGACTCAGATGCGCATGAAGAACGAATCGACACTGAACGAGGCCAACGCTATTCCTGCCGTCAACAAGTTCCGCGATGGCGAGAAGATCAACGAGGACACCCCGGCACTGCTGGCCATCGGTGCACAGTGGAAGCCCATCGACAATGTAAGCCTCAACCTTGGCTGGCACCACTACTTCGACAAGGCTGCCAACTGGTATGGCAACACACAGGAGCAGCTCGACCACGACACCAACGAGTATCTGGCAGGTGTTGAGTGGGATATCACCGACAGACTCAACATTTCGTGCGGCGGACAGCTGACACGCTACGGACTCACCGACAGGTACATGAACGACATGTCGTTCACCACCAACAGTTATAGCATAGGTATGGGCTGCAGCTACAAGATTAACGACATCCTTACCCTCTCGGCAGCATACTTCCACACAGATTACGAGAACTACAACCGCAACAACTATCCCACAGAAGGTGTCAATGAATCCTTCACACGCAGCAACCGCGTGCTGGCCATTGGATGCCAGTTGGATTTCTAAAGCGGATCTACATCGTAATAGACCTGCAAAGAAGAATAGTTTTTGTTCGCGAGTATCTGCGATTGCGCAAGCAGCAGATACTCGCGAACCCTTTTCATATCGATGCCAAGTTCAAACTTGAGCACCAATTTACGGATATTCTGCTGTTTCACTTTAGCCACCGACGGCTTGTCGGGACCTAACACGCGGTTGCTAAACCACTGACGCAACAAAGCTCCAAACTCAAGTGAGGCTGCCTGGACGACGCTGTCTTGCCGGTGCTTCAGATATACATATATCAGATGATAGTACGGGGGATATCTGAAGGCCTGGCGCTCGGCAATCAGGTCGCGGTAGAGTGCGGCATAATCGTGGCGCACCACCTGATGGATAACGGGCGTATCTTTCTGTTTGGTCTGCAATATTACTAATCCGCGCTTATTCTTGCGCCCGGCACGTCCGCTAACCTGTGCCATCATCATAAAGGCATGCTCATAGGCTCGGAAGTCGGGCATGTTTAGCATAGAATCGGCATTGATAATGCCCACCACGGAGACGTGGTCGAAGTCGAGACCTTTCGAAACCATCTGAGTACCGATAAGGACATTAGTACGCTGCGCACCAAAGTCGCTGATGATACGCTCGTAGGCATTGCGAGTACGAGTGGTGTCAAGGTCCATACGGGCAATACGCGCTTCGGGGAAGGCCTCGCGCACCTGTTCTTCTATCTTCTCTGTGCCGTAGCCGCGTGTCCTGAGGTCGGTAGAGCCACAGCAAGGACACTTAGTAGGCACTTGATAGGTGAAACCACAGTAGTGACAAGTAAGTTGGTTCAGCTGGCGGTGCAGTGTCAGTTTGACATCGCAATGCTGGCATGTGGGCACCCAGCCGCACTGCTGGCACTCTATCATCGGCGCGAAACCGCGACGGTTCTGAAACAGTATAGCCTGCTCGCCACGTTCCAGGGCTTCGCGCACGCGTGTTAACAATATAGGTGAAAACGGCCCTGCCATCATCTTGCGGCGCTGCAGGTCGGCAGTATCGACAATCTGAATCTCAGGGAGTTCGATACCTTTATACCGTTCCTTCAGTTCTACCAGTCCGTATTTGCCGGTTTTGGCATTGTGATAGCTTTCGAGCGAGGGAGTGGCAGTGCCTAACAGGACCTTGCAGGTCGTACATGAGGAATGAGAAGTGAGAGATGAGGAATGGTTACTCATCTGCGCAAGCATGATGGCTGTAGAACGGGCATGATAGCGCGGAGCAGGCTCCTGCTGTTTATAGCTGGTCTCATGTTCCTCATCGACGATAACCAGGCCCAACCGCTTGAAGGGCAGGAATACTGCCGAGCGGGCTCCCAGTATCACATCGTAGGGATTATCCGACAGCTGTTTCTGCCATATCTCTACACGTTCAGCATCAGAATAGCGCGAATGATAGATGCCGAGGCGGTCGCCGAAGATTCGCTGCAGTCGCTGCATCATCTGTACCGTCAGTGCTATCTCGGGCAGCAGATAGAGCACCTGTTCCTTGCGCTCAAGGGCCCTTTGTATGAGGTGGATGTATATCTCGGTCTTGCCGCTGCCAGTCACACCGTGCAACAGCGTAACCTTCTTCTTCATCATCGACATCAGAATGGCATTGTACGCATCCTGCTGAGCAGTACTCAGAGGTTTCACCAAGTCGGGACGATAGGCGCCACCGTGGTTAAGGCGTCCTACTTCGAGCTCGTAGGTCTCAAACATCTGGCGCTTCTCCAACTGCTTCAACGTTTCGGCCGAGGCACCGCTGGCATTCATCAGTTCCTCACGAGTCACAGGAGTCTCTTTCCACGACTCCTGTCCATACTGATCCCACCCCGACAGTTCCAGGTAACAGGTAAAAGCCTCCAGTTGCTTGCGGGCCCTTGACAGCACATTCAATGCAATGTGCAATGCTGCTACGTTACGATACTGCTCAGTCAGCCGGACATAGGTTTCAGTCTTTGGCCGGTATCCGTCTTCTGCCTTCAGTCCGGCAGGCAGTGCCGCCTTCATCACGTCGCCAATGGGCGACAGGTAATAGTCGCTAATCCACCACCACAACTTCAACTGATCATCCGTCACGACAGGTGCGTCGTCGAGCACCTGCATCACAGGTTTGACATCGTAGCCGGTGGGCTTCACGTCGTGAACACGTGATACCAGTCCGACATACGTCTTGGAGCGCCCAAAACTAACCAGCACACGCATACCTACCTCTGCCACAGCCCCTTCGGGCATAGCATAGGTGAAAGTGCCTTGCAACGGCACGGGCAATATCACGTCCACATACTTCATGCCTGCAAAATTACAAAATAAATCGATAATTTAAAATCGAAAAATGAAATTTATTTTGTAATTTTGCAGGCATGAAGACAAAACATATCATGTACACCACCCACGGCACATGCTCAAAGATGATTGACGTGACTGCCGACGAGAACAACACCATCCAGCAAGTATTCTTCCTGGGAGGATGCAACGGAAACCTGCAGGGCATCAGCCAACTGGTGCGCGGACAGAAGATTGACGACGTAATCCGTCATCTCGACGGCATACGCTGCGGCACAAAGGGCACATCATGCCCCGACCAGCTCTGCCGGGCCCTTGAGCAACTAAAAACGGCACAATTAGAGGATGCATAGGCAGCGGGCAGGCACCATTTTACACACAAAAGAACTAACTGGCTATTCCTTTTAGAGAGCGATTTTTTCGTTTTTACGCTAAGGCAGCTCATTTACTCAATAATTCTGCGTATATTTGCATAAATTTCACCAAAGCGTATGCAGGAGTATTCAAGCATTATGTCAAAGCGTGATTTGTGGCTCGGATTAATCGGGGCACTAATCATGATTTATCCTAATCTTGCATACATTCCATGGCACATGGAATGGCCCTGCGTGCAACAACACCTCTGGCTCTACTGGTGTTTCCACGTTTTCCGATTCTTATACTTTGCAGCCGTCATCATCTTGGTCTATCGCATGAATATCACTAAGGGATGGACCTCAGAACAGCGACTTACCATGAGTATCTGCGTGTCGGTAGTGGCTTACGGGCTTTTTGCATACATCAGCCATTCGCTTTCAGAATACGGTGTGTACGACAAGATAGGCAGCATGCTCATACTGAAATTCATCGTGATATGCGGTCTCGGCATGCTGACGGGGCGCATCTCGCTGCTCCGAGAGGAGCGTAAGAACATGGCATCGGAAGTAGAACGCCTGCGCACCGAGAACCTGCAGAGCCAACTGGCAGCACTGGCAGGACGCGTGAATCCTCATTTCTTCTTCAATTCGCTGAGCGGCATAGCATCGCTCATCAGAGACGGCGACAACAAGCGTACACTGGAATATATCGACGAGCTGTCGGATGTATTCCGCTATACCCTGCAAAGCAGTGACAAAGGTATGGTGCCACTGAGCGACGAGCTCGACTTTGCCGAGGCTTTCAGCTACGTTTTGGAAGTACGCTATGCCGGCAAGCTGACCTTTGACATCCAGATAGACAACCAACAAAAAACTATATATATGCTCCCCGTGCTCACACTGTTGCCTGTAATAGAGAACGTAATCGTTCATAATTGCATTGATACTGCCCACTCCATGACGGTCTCTATAGGCATTAATGAGCACGGGGATCTCTTTGTTAGCAATCCTATCTATCCCAAGCATCAACGTCCGAACACCAACGGTATCGGTCTGAAGAACCTGGCCAACCGTATGGAACTGATGTGCGGACAGAAGTTGCGTACAGAGAACAGCGATGGACGGTTTACAGTTTATATCCCGTTAAAGTGACAGTAGAAGAATGAGAGTACTGATAGTAGAAGATGAGACTTCTTCATATAAGAATCTGCTGAGTATTCTGAAAGAAGTGGAACCTGAGATTGAGGTGGCGGGCAATACTGAAAGCGTGGCCGAGACCGTCAGATGGCTTAGCACGAACGTTCTGCCCGACCTGATTTTCATGGACATTCATCTCTCTGATGATTCGGCGTTTGCCATCTTCAACCAGATTGAGGTCAATGTGCCCATAGTCTTCACTACCGCCTACGATCAATACGCACTCGACGCATTCAGAGTGAACAGCATAGACTATCTGTTAAAACCCATAAAGGCCAAGGACGTAAGACGTGCGATAGAAAAATTCCACAAGATAAACATGTTAGATATATCATATATATATTCTACTGACAAGAACACGACGGTATGCCTGAAAAGCGGCGAACAGTTGAACTGCCACAAATCGCTTGAGTCACTACTCACTAACCTTGACCCACAAAAGTTCTTCCGCGCCAATAAGCAGTTTGCCGTCAACCGTGACAGCGTCCGCAACATCACCGTGTGGTACGACAGCCGCCTGCTGATTACACTTGACAACACTACTCCCGAGCGTCTCTTTATCAGCAAGAACCGAGCCGCAGAGTTCAAGCAGTGGATGATGAGTAGTTGAAGAAAGATATTTTATATTTTAGATTGTATTAACCTATAAATCAGAGCGAGAAAGCTTATAAAAGAAATGAGAGACAACAGTATTTTACGCGTCGGCATAGTGGGCGCAGGATGGATTGCCGAAAAGGCTGCCATAACCCTGAACGGACTCAAGGAGTGCGATGCCTATGCCATAGCATCACGGTCACAAGAGAAGGCGGCAGACTTTGCCGCAAAGTGGAATATTCCTAAGGCTTATGGCTCGTATTCTGAACTGATAGCCGACCCGGACGTGGATCTGATATATATTGCCACGCCCCATTCTCACCACTATGACATCACTAAGGAGGCTCTGCTGGCCGGCAAGCCCTGTCTGGTAGAGAAGGCATTCATGGCTAATGCCCGGCAGACGGAGGAGATACTTACCATAGCACGTGAACAAAATGTTTTCTTGGCAGAAGCCATCTGGACACGCTATCAGCCTGCTGTCGGTATAGTACGCAACCTCATCAGCAGCGGACGCATCGGCACGCCACAGCTCATCACCGCAACCTTAGGTTATTCCATGGGAAGAAAGGAGCGCATATTCAGGCCCGACCTCTGTGGCGGCGCCCTACTCGACCTGGGTGTTTATGCCATCAACTTCGTCAGGATGTTCACCGACGCAAAGATATTATTGCTTGACGGTCACTGCGTAAAGACTGATACGGGCATGGACCTCACCAACGCCATGACTATCATACTCGACAACGGCATACTGGCCAACATACAATCGAGCGCAGCCTGTGTTGGCGACAATATCGGCGTCATAGCAGGCACTGGGGGCAACATCATCATCGACAATATCAACAATCCGCAAACCATCACCGTGAACGGACCAGACCGCACCTACGTGGAGACCATCAAGGTGCCACAGCAGATTACCGGCTACGAATATCAGTTCCTTGCCTGCCGACAGGCTCTTATCGACGGTCTGCCGGAACCTCGCGAGATGCCTCACCAGGAGGTCCTCTATATTATGCAACTCATGGACGGCCTGCGCCAGAAATGGGGCGTGCGCTATCCGATGGATGAGGATTGACAGCTATTTTTCGAGCACACATTACTCGCTATAGTTGTGGTCGATGACTATGCTGACATTGAATGTGGGGACAACCTTCTCCAGCTCTTCTGTCAATTGACGGACAAAGGCAGCATCGTCGTGTACTGAGATATCAGGCACGACATCTACCGAAACGCGGTTTTCATTCTCGAAGTAATAGAAGCCATGCACCTGGGTAATATCCTTATGCTTGGCAAGTGTCTGCATGACGGCATCCTGCAGTTCGGCACGCCTGTTGTCGCCAGTGGCAACAGCATATACACCTACGGTCATAATAATGCCGTGCTTATCAAACATCTGCTCCGAGATGCGGCGCGTCAGTCCGTGAATCTGATGAGCATCCATAGTGTCATAGACATTGATGTGGAGAGAGCCGATAAGAACGTCGGGACCATAGTTGTGAAGGATAATATCAAATACGCCGTGGACTCCCTCAAAACCGAGCACCTCATGTTTGATTTGTTTCAGCAGTTCGGGCGAGATACGACTTCCCAACAGTTCATTAACGGGCGAAGCCAGCATCTCTACACCAGCCTTGATGATGACAACAGATATCAAGGCACCCAATATGCCGTCGAGGGAGACATGCCATAACAGCATGATGCCGGCCGACACCAGCGTAGCCAGAGTGATGACGGCATCGAACAGTGCGTCGGAGCCAGAAGCAATCAGAGCATCGCTCTTCAGTTGCTCACCCTGTCGTTTAACGTACTGCCCCAGCAACAGTTTCACTATTATGGCCACCACGATGACCACCAGCGTCACCGTGGTATATTCCGGTTCTGTGGGTTCGAATATCTTCTTCACCGACTCTATCAGCGAGGTGATACCAGCCGACAGCACCAGCACAGCGATGATGATGGCACTGAAATACTCTATACGACCAAAACCGAAGGGGTGCTCATGGTCGGCAGGGCGCTCCGACAACTTGGTACCCACAATGGTTATCACACTCGACAGGGCATCACTCAAGTTGTTGACAGCATCCATCACGATAGCAACACTACTTGCAAGTATTCCCACAGCGGCTTTAAAAGCAGCCAACAGCACATTGGCTACAATCCCAATAATGCTGGTACGTATAATCTTTTGCGAACGATTCATCTTATCTGAAGTTTATATTTACTACACAAATCAGGTGCAAAGATAACAAAAGTTTTCAAAAAACGCACGCTTAACTTAGATTAACCATCTATTTATCTGTTATTTGATAACTATTGGTTACCTTCGCAGAAAAATAGGAGATATTATGAAAAAGGTATTTTTTGCTTTAGTATCGCTGCTGGCACTAGCAGCATGTAATTCAAGCAACGCCGCAGAGGCAGACATGAATAATGGTGATGCTCTCGAGGGAGTGGCATTCCAGATTGCCAAGAACTATTTCTTCAAAAACGACCAGAAGATTCCTGCAAATCCGAAGATCACTACAGAAGAGGAGTTCAACAAGCTCTTCGGTATGGCCACCACTATGGGCAAAGACGGAATGCCTACTGATATTGATTTCAGCAAGCAGTTTGTGCTGGCTATCGTACTGCCTCAGACTGATATGGCTACAGAGATTGTTCCCGTCAAGGTAGAGGCAAAGGGCGACAAGCTGTACTACACCTATGATGTGAAGGTTGGAGAAAAACAGACGTTCACTATCCAACCTGTTTCCATCATCATCATCGACAAGGGAGTAAAACAATACGAAAACTATGAAGTTATCCTAAGAAACGATCAACTTATGCAAGAGAACATGAAAGAAGTACAGGCATTTCTGAAAGAGTGTGGAGCATTCTTCATTGCCACAGCCGACAGCGACCAACCTCGTGTACGTCCTTTCGGCGTTTCCGAGATTATCAACGACCGTCTTTACATAATGACAGGCAAGGTGAAAGACGTCTTCAAGCAGATGGCCGCTAACGGCAAATTCGAGATCTGCGCCCTGAAGAAATCAGGCAGCGAATGGATGCGCCTGAGCGGAACACTGGTGAATGATGAAACCTTGGCCGTAAAAGAGGAGTTCCTGAACCGCAACGCAGGTCTGAAATCAATGTACAAGGCCGATGACGACAATATGGCGGTACTATACATCACCGATGCCACAGCCCGTTTCTGCTCTTTCTCTGCACCAGAAAGAAAGGTGCATTTCTAACTGTTGGCTAAAATAATGTTAATTTGAAACAGAAGAGCAAGATATATTGTACTTTTGCAGCGCGAAAAAGACAAAAGAACAATGGACATCAAAGAACTGTATAAGTTATACCAGCAGCATCCGTGCATAACTACCGACTCGCGCAACTGCCCTGAAGGAAGCATATTTCTGGCACTAAAGGGTGCCTCGTTTAATGGTAACCTGTTTGCCGTGCAGGCTCTTGAGAAGGGCTGCGCTTATGCGATAGTGGACGAAGAAAGTGAAGAATTAAGAGTGAATGGTGAAAAAATCGCTACCGCTCACAACTACAATCCGTTCATCAAGGTTGACGACTGTCTGCAGACTTTCAAGGACCTGGCTCGTGAGCACCGCCGCCAGTTCGAGATTCCCGTCATCGGCATCACGGGCACAAACGGCAAGACGACGACAAAAGAACTGATTCGTGCCGTGCTGACAGAAAGCTACGAGGTGATGGCTACAGAGGGCAACTTCAACAACGACGTCGGCGTGCCTAAAACCCTGTTCCGCCTGAACGACGACTACGATATTGCCGTGGTGGAAATGGGGGCATCACACCCCGGTGACATCAAGACACTGGTAGAGACGGCAGAGCCGACATGCGGCCTCATCACCAACGTGGGGCGCGCCCACCTGCAGGGTTTCGGCTCGTTTGAGGGTGTCTGCAAGACAAAGGGAGAACTCTACGACTTCATGGTAGCCCACGACTGTCCCATCTTTGTAAATCGCGACAACGAGCACCTGATGGAGATGCTCAAAGCCCGGAACTCTGGCACAACCGACATCTACTACTACGGTCAGAGCGACAACAAAGACATACTGATACGCGGCGAAGTAGTATCGTGCGCACCATTCCTGAAATTCCGCTGGCGCGAACAGGATCACGATGCAGGTTACGTCAGCGAATGGATGGAGGTAGAGACCAACCTCATTGGAGCCTACAATCTGGACAACATGCTTGCTGCCATCACCATCGGCTACGTGAACAACGTGCCTTTCGACAGTATCAATCATGCGCTGGCCAACTACGTGCCTACCAACAACCGCTCACAGCTGACAAAAACAGAGCGCAACAGCCTCATCGTTGATGCATATAACGCCAACCCGTCGAGCATGAAAGCAGCTATTGACAACTTCCGCCTGGTTGAAGCGCCTCATAAGATGGCCATACTTGGAATGATGGGTGAACTGGGTGACGTCTCGGCTGAAGAACACCGCAAAGTAGTACAGATGCTGGAAGAGTCGAAGTTTGACGAAGTATGGCTGGTAGGCGAAGAGTTTGTTAAGACTCCATCGTCATTCCGCACCTTTGCCAACGTAGAAGAGGTAAAACAGCAACTGGCAGCACAACAGCCCGAGGGAATGACTATCCTCATCAAAGGCAGCAACTCAACCCACCTGTACGAACTGCCCCCACTGCTCTAATCCCAAAGTTCATGGAGCACTTGCAGGCTCTTCAGTTCAGGAAACTGAGGAATGTGCAACCGATAGTATTGCAGCAAAACACTGATTATGCGCCCTCGTTCGGTACGCGACAGGCGAAACAGATGCATAGTGGGGAAATCCATACGCATAAGCAGATGTATGCGGCGTGAATCATCGGCATGCAGGTAATCATTATGCAGAGGTATCTTATTATAAAATGTACCTGCGCGTAAGTCGAAGACACTTCCTTCTGTATAATCCTCCAGATTGGGATAGAAACCCAGGAAGCGCGAGAGACGCATGAGAAAAGTAAGATGGAAATTGGCAAAGCCACCTTCTGCTATGTCGAGCCACTGCATAGAGTCGAGAATATAAGTGAACAACGGTTCATTATGCTGCTCTGAGCGTAGTGCATGATACAGGAATTCAGCCACAAAGAGCGATATTGCCATTTTCTCAGGCGAGAGAGGCAATGAGATGTAAGGATGAAGCAGACGTGCATCCTTCAGCTGCTGCAACTGTATGCGCTGCCGCTGGTCGTACTCAATCTCAAGGATGGTCATCGGCTGGAAATATTGCTTCTTCAGACGCCCCTTGGCAGTCTTGGGCAGTGAAGCTATCAGCGACACACGCCCAGACTTACGAGAGAATACATCGATAATCATCCTGCTCTCTCCGTACTTAAAAGAATGCAGCACAATGGCCTCTGTTTTAACTAACATCTCGGCAAAAGTACGGAAAAATTATATAAATACATCATTTTTCTTCAAGAAAATTTTGTCAGAAAGAAAATTTGCAGTACCTTTGCACCCGCTTTAGAAGGCACTGGTCCCTTCGTCTATCGGTTAGGACGAGAGATTTTCATTCTCTAAAGAGGAGTTCGACTCTCCTAGGGACTACCATTAAATCCGTCATCGGCACAGCCATGTGCTACCATAATAATGGAAAAGGTGGCGGAGGGTGCAAAAACCCGCCCAGGGCAGTCCGCAAGCGACGCAAGACCCACAAGCTTTAAGTTAAACAACAAAAATTAAAAAATTAAAATGGCAAACCACAAATCATCTCTGAAGAGAATTCGTCAGACAAAGACACGTGCTGAGCACAACCACTATTACGCTAAGACCATGCGCAATGCCGTTCGCAAGCTGCGCGCTATGGAGAACAAGGAAGAGGCTGTAGCCCTGTACCCCAAAGTACAGAAGATGCTGGACAAGTTGGCTAAGAACAACATCATCCACAAGAACAAGGCAGCCAACCTGAAGTCAAGTCTCGCACAGCACATCAGCAAACTGGGATAATAAATTCACCCACGTAAAGTAATAGTAGCCGCACCCTAAATAATAGAGTGCGGCCTTTTTATTTTTATAAAAAATAAACACTTTTATTTTGTTTAAGTCGTAAATATTTAGTAATTTTGCAACCTAAATTGACTACAAACAATACAATGGCAGAAGAACAGAACAATGCAAGTAACTATTCCGCGAGTAATATCCAAGTGCTCGAGGGATTGGAGGCCGTGCGTAAGCGTCCGGCCATGTATATTGGAGACATCAGCGAAAAGGGTCTCCACCACCTGGTAAACGAAACCGTCGATAACTCTATCGACGAAGCCATGGCGGGCTATTGCACACATATTGAAGTTACTATCAACGAAGATAACAGCATCACCGTACAGGACAACGGCCGTGGTATTCCCGTCGATGAGCACGAAAAAATGCACAAGTCGGCTCTGGAGGTCGTCATGACCGTACTTCACGCCGGTGGTAAGTTCGACAAGGGCTCCTACAAGGTCAGCGGTGGTCTGCATGGTGTAGGTGTCAGCTGCGTCAACGCCCTGTCCACTCACATGTTGTCGCAGGTATTCCGCAACGGCCACATCTACCAGCAGGAGTACGAGAAGGGCAAACCGCTCTACGACGTCAAGATTGTTGGCGACACCGACAAGACAGGTACCCGTCAGCAGTTCTGGCCCGACGGCAGCATCTTCACTACAACAGAATATAAGTATGACATCATTGCCCGCCGCATGCGCGAGTTGGCATATCTGAATGCAGGCATTACCATCACCCTGAGGGATATGCGTCCTGATGATGAAGGCAAACTGAAGGAAGAGGTATTCCATGCCAAGGACGGACTGAAGGAGTTTGTTCGCTACGTGGATCGCCACCGCACACACCTGTTCGACGATGTCATCTACCTGAAGACTGAAAAGCAGGGTGTACCCATCGAGGTAGCCGTGATGTATAACACCGACTACAGCGAGAATATCCACTCTTACGTCAACAATATCAACACCATTGAGGGCGGTACTCACCTCGTTGGTTTCCGTATGGCGCTGACTCGCACACTGAAGAAGTATGCCGATGCCGACCCCGCTATCTCCAAGCAGATAGAGAAGGCAAAGATAGAGATTGCCGGTGAGGACTTCCGTGAAGGTCTCTCGGCTGTTATCAGCATCAAGGTGGCTGAACCGCAGTTTGAGGGTCAGACCAAGACGAAGCTGGGCAACTCTGAGGTGGCCGGTGCAGTACAGCAGGCCGTAGGCGAGGCGCTGACCAACTATCTTGAAGAGCATCCTAAGGAGGCTAAGCTTATCTGCGAGAAAGTGGTGCTGGCTGCTACGGCGCGTATCGCAGCCCGCAAGGCCCGCGAGAGCGTACAGCGCAAGAACCCGATGACGGGTGGCGGACTGCCTGGCAAACTTGCCGACTGTTCAGAGAAAGACCCGAAGGTTTGTGAGATATTCCTCGTCGAGGGTGACTCGGCAGGTGGTTCTGCCAAGCAGGGTCGCGACCGCCATTTCCAGGCTATCCTGCCTCTGCGCGGTAAGATTCTGAATGTAGAGAAAGTGCAGTGGCACCGCGTCTTCGAGGCCGAGTCAGTAATGAACATCATCCAAAGCATTGGTGTGCGCTTCGGCGTTGACGGCGAGGGTGACCGTGAAGCCAATGTCGATAAGCTGCGCTACGACAAGATTATCATAATGACCGATGCCGACGTCGATGGTTCGCACATCGACACGCTCATCATGACGCTCTTCTATCGCTTCATGCCGAAAGTGATTCAGGAAGGACACCTTTACATCGCTACTCCCCCGCTCTACAAGTGTACTTTCAAGAAGGTCTCTGAATACTGCTACACAGAACAGCAGCGTCAGGCTTTCATCGACAAGTACGTTGCTGGCGACGAGAATGCCACAGCACTGCACACTCAGCGCTACAAAGGTCTGGGTGAGATGAACCCCGAGCAGTTGTGGGAGACGACAATGAATCCCGAGAATCGTCTGCTGAAGCAGGTGACTATCGAGAATGCTGCAGAGGCCGACGAAATATTCTCAATGCTGATGGGTGACGACGTAGAGCCACGCCGACAGTTTATTGAGAAGAATGCCACCTACGCAAACATTGATGCATAACACAAAAAGGAGAACCTATTGGCTCTCCTTTTTGACATCAACAAAAGCTTATGAAACTAATTCTAACTATTCTAACTATTATTGCGCCCCTGTCTGCCATAGCACAAAAGCAGCTGCCCATGCGACTATGGTATGACAGACCAGCACAATACTTCGAGGAGTCGCTGCCCATTGGCAACGGCAAACTCGGAGCTTTGGTCTATGGCGGAACAGACACTTGCCTTATCCACCTCAACGACATCACTCTATGGACAGGCAAACCTGTAGATAAGGAGTTAGATAGTGATGCACACAAGTGGATTCCACAAATCCGCAAAGCCTTATTTGACGAGGACTATGCACTGGCCGACTCGCTGCAGTTGCATGTGCAGGGACCTAATTCGCAGTTCTACCAACCACTGGGGACACTGCTCATCAACGACCTTAACGAGGGCGAAGTAAAGAACTACAAGCGCTCTCTTGATCTCGACTCGGCAATCGTAAAGGATATCTACTCACGCGAGGGCAAGACCATCAAGCGCGAATATTTCGCCTCACATCCCGACAAACTCATTGCCATCCGCCTGACAGGCAACATCAACTGCAAGCTGATACTCACGTCACAAGTACCCCACAAGGTAAAGGGCAGTCAAGGCCAGCTCACCATGACGGGCCACGCCACGGGCGACCCGCAGGAGAGCATACACTTCTGCACCATGCTGCGCGTTAAGACCGACGGCACGGTGACGGCAGCCGACTCGTCGCTGACTATCAGCCAGGCCCATGAAGCCATAGTATATATAGTCAACGAAACCAGCTTCAACGGCTTCGACAAGCATCCCGTCACAGAGGGTGCTCCATACATTGAGAATGCTGCCGACGACATCTGGCATACCGAAAACCTGACCTACAGCCAGTTCCGCCAGCAGCATATCAACGACTACAAGACATACTACGACCGCGTGAAACTGCGGTTAGGGGCCACCGTTCATGACGCATCGGGCATCCCCTCAACCGACAAGCTGCTAAAGGAGCACAAAGACGACCGATATTTAGAGACACTATACTTCCAGTACGGCCGATATCTACTCATCAGCTGTTCGCGCACTCCCGGCGTGCCTGCCAACCTGCAAGGTCTGTGGACACCGTATCTGTGGTCACCATGGCGCGGCAACTACACAGTGAACATCAACTTGGAAGAAAACTACTGGCCCGCCTTCGTGGCCAATCTGGCCGAGATGGCCGAGCCGCTGGACGGCTTCATCAAGGCGCTGGCGGTGAACGGCCGGCATACAGCCCGCAACTACTATGGTGTACAGGACGGCTGGTGCAGCAGTCACAACAGCGACATATGGGCTATGACCAACCCCGTGGGCGAGAAGCGCGAGAGTCCCATGTGGTCAAACTGGAACATGGGCGGAGCATGGTTAGTCACTACACTATGGGAGCGTTACCTGTTTACACAAGACAAGAACTACCTGCGTAATGTTGCTTATCCGCTGATGAAAGGGACTGCCGACTTCTGTATAAAATGGCTTATTGAGAACCCCAAGCATCCAGGAGAACTAATCACAGCACCCAGCACATCACCCGAAAACGAGTATGTAACGGTTTCTGGCTATCATGGCGTAACATGCTACGGTGGAACGGCCGACCTGGCTATCATCCGCGAACTGCTGCAAGACGTCATTGCCGCCAGTCGTGTGTGTGGCGGTTCAGTAGCCACATATCAGGCAGCATTAGACCGTCTGCACCCCTACACCATAGGCAAGGAAGGCGATCTGAACGAATGGTACTACGACTGGAAAGACAACGACCCCAAGCACCGGCATCAGAGCCACCTCATTGGACTCTATCCCGAGAATCACATAGCTGCCGCCAATGATGATAAACTTATGAAGGCATGCGAGCAGACACTCGTTCAGAAAGGCGACGAAACAACGGGATGGAGCACCGGTTGGCGCATTAATCTGTGGGCAAGACTCGGAAACGGTGAGAAAGCATATCAGATTTATCGCAAGTTGCTTACCTTTACTGATGCTCAGGACGACCAGCGACCAGGTACACGCCATGCCGGCGGCACCTATGCCAACTTGTTCGATGCCCACCCACCATTCCAGATTGACGGAAACTTCGGCGGCACAGCAGGAGTATGCGAGATGCTTATGCAGAGCAACAACGGCGATACCATTGAGTTATTGCCCGCCCTGCCTAAGGAGTGGAATGACGGTTCGGTAAGCGGACTCTGCGCCCGCGGCGGATATGAGTTGAGTTTCGAATGGAAAGACGGCAGGGTTTGCTCCTATGAGATTAAGGCAAGAAAAGACTGTACTATTACATTATTATATAATAACATACATAAGACACTAACATTGAAAAAAGGACAAACACACAAAAAATTAATTAGTAATGATGAAAAACATTAAAGATGTGAGCCTCGATGAGGCCAAGAATTGGAGTAACGCAGCGTATATGCCCGAAGGGCTCGTGCTCACCGACTGTATTACCGATGCTCCCATCCCTCAGGAGCCACGGCGTATGAACTATATCCTCATGGCCCTCTGCCGCCGCGGACGTGCTCAATACTCTATTGACACCCGCGAACTGAAGGTAGAGCCAGGCGACCTGCTCTTTATCTCAGAGAACCATATAGTGGATAACTATATGGCATCACCCGATTTCGAATGTCTGTGCATTATGGTGTCAAAGGTGTTCTACCATAGTTTCGTGCTAAACACCAAGAACGTATCTTCGCTATTACTGTTCTCGACTAACAATCCTGTAGTAGCACTTACACCGCAGGAAATACGGGTTTATACAAGGTACTACCTCACTATCCGCGAAAAGATGTCAGACACTCAAAATCACTACCGCACACAACTGGTAAAAGCCCTGCTTCTGGCCATGTTCTACGACATGAGCAATGTCATCTGGCGTGTTGAGAAAGGAGGCACCAAGGCCCAGAACCGTGCTAATGTCATCTTTACGAAATTCATCCAGCTGCTGGAAGAGAATTTCCGTACAGAAAGGCGCGTCAGTTGGTATGCCCAGCAACTCAACATCACCCCCAAATACCTCTCTGAGGCTGTCAAGGCAATAAGTAAGATCACTGCCAACCAATGGATTGACAACTACGTGATGCTTGAGATACGAGTATTGCTCAAGAATTCGACAAAGAGTATAAAGGAAATCACCGATGAGCTGAATTTCCCCAACCAGTCGTTCCTTGGCAAATTCTTCAAGGAACACATGGGCGTCAGTCCGTCAGACTATCGCAAGGGCTAGTATCTGCTAGCCCTTGAGATACAGTAGCTATGACAAGCCCAGTTGGCGGGCAACTTCGCAGAGTTCTTCGTACCACTCCTCACCAAAGCGGCGGATAAGGGGCTCGCGGAGGAATTTATATACTGGCATCTTCAGGGCAGTGCCCTTGATGACAGCATCGCGGCATACGTCCCACTTATTATAATTCAGTCCTACCAGTCCGTCAGAGAATGTCTTCTCGCGGATGGGGTAAAGCGAACAACTGATAGGTTTGCAGAAACTGGTCTGACCATTCCGGTAGGCCCGTTCCAACATACATAGCCAACAAGAGTCCTCCGTCCTCCCTTGCTTGGCGGAGGAGCCTTGATCTCCCCCTAAGTTGGAAGAGCCAGAGAGCATCTCACGCGCAAATACGCACTCCCTGCCCCTCACAATGCTGGTAACCAGTTCGCCATCTTTGTCGGTATAAGCCACGCCCTGATGGTCGATAACACTTTGTGCCGAGGCGGAAAGCGTTGGCCAAACGGTATCGAGAGCGTCCTCAATACCGGCTATCTCGTCTAAAGTAATAGGGGCTCCGGCATCGCCCTCGACACAGCAGATACCATGACACTTCTCATAGTCGCAGCAGAAATATTCGGTCAGTATCTCAGACGATATCAGCACACCGCCGACATCCATTATAGGAGGAATCATAGTTATTTACGATTTACGGATTTTCGATTTACCATTTGATGGGTTCTATGCCATTCTGTTGAAGGTAGGCATTACAGCGCGAGAATTGGTGCTGGCCGAACCAACCGCCACGATTGGCAGATAATGGCGATGGATGGACAGACTCTAGCACAAGGTTCTTGGTGCGGTCTATCATATATGCCTTGCCACGGGCATAACCACCCCAAAGCATATACACTAGATGCTCACGCTGAGTAGCCAATGTGCGTATGGCAGCATCGGTAAAAGTCTGCCAGCCTAACGTTGAGTGACTGTTGGCCTGATGAGCACGCACCGTCAAAGTAGCATTTAGCAACAGCACTCCTTGTTCCGCCCAGCGTGTAAGGTTGCCCGATTGTGGTATAGGAGTACCGATGTCGGCCTGAATCTCCTTGAAGATATTTTGCAACGACGGCGGAAACATGACACCATCCTGCACAGAGAAGCTCAGTCCATGAGCTTGTCCCGGCTCATGATATGGGTCCTGGCCGATGATTACCACCTTTACCTGGTCGAACGGACAAAGGTTGAAGGCATTGAACACAAGTTTTCCCGGTGGATAGCATGTGGCGGCAGAATACTCCTGCCTAACAGCACCAGCCAGTTGGGCGAAATACGGTTTGTCAAACTCTGCCTGCAGATGCCTGTGCCACGAATCTTCTATCTGTACTTTCATGTATTATACATATTTTGCCCGCAAAGTTACAAATAATTTTCAATTTTCAATTTTCAATTTTCAAATTATTTCGTACCTTTGCAAACAAATTATCGTGCTTATGAAAAAACTATATATAGAGACATACGGCTGCCAGATGAACGTAGCTGATTCTGAGGTTGTGGCAAGCATTATGCAGATGGCCGGCTATGAGGTCACCGAGACTCTAGACGATGCCAATGCAGTGTTTCTGAACACATGCTCTGTTCGCGACAATGCCGAACAGAAAATATACCACAGGCTGGAGGCGCTGGCCGCCACCAAGCGTAAGCGACCGCTGATAATCGGCGTGCTGGGCTGTATGGCCGAGCGCGTAAAGGATGATCTGCTTGAGGATCACCACTGCGACCTTGTGGCTGGACCTGATGCCTACCTCTCTCTGCCCGACCTGATAGCACAGGCCGAGACGGGTCATAAGGCTATCAACATAGAACTGTCCACATCGGAGACATACAAGGATGTGGTACCTCAACGCCTGCATGGTGTCAAGATCGGGGGCTACGTGAGCATTATGCGCGGCTGCAACAACTTCTGCCACTACTGCATTGTGCCCTACACCCGCGGCCGTGAGAGGTCGAGAGACATAGAGAGCATCCTGAGAGAGGTGCGCGACCTGAGAGACCGCGGTTTCAAGGAAGTGACGCTGTTGGGACAGAATGTGAACAGTTATAATGGTAACGAGGGGAACTCGTTTCCACAATTGCTGCGTCGCGTCGCCGAAGAGGCTCCCGAGATGCGAGTACGCTTCACTACAAGTCATCCAAAGGATATGAGCGACGAGACTCTCCACGTAATAGCCGAGATGCCCAACGTATGCAAGCACATACACCTCCCGGTACAGAGTGGTTCAGACCGCATCCTGAAACTGATGAATCGTAAATACACGCGTGAATGGTATCTGGGACGCGTGGAGGCCATTCGCCGTATAATCCCAGACTGCGGCCTGTCAACCGACATTTTCGTAGGCTACCATTCAGAGACAGAGGAAGACCACCAACTCTCATTGAGTCTGATGCGCGAGGTAAGTTACGACTCTGCCTTTATGTTCAAATATTCTGAGCGCCCGGGTACTTACGCCTCTAAGCATCTGCCCGACGACGTGCCCGAGGAGGAGAAGATACGCCGGCTTAACGAACTGATTCAGTTGCAGACAGAGATTTCGGCACAGCAGAACAAAAAGGATGAGGGCCGCGAGTTCGATGTGCTCATCGAGGGCTTTGCAAAGCGCTCCCACGAACAGTTGATGGGCCGCACAGAGCAGAACAAGGCCGTAGTGATAGCCAAGGGCAGCCACCATATCGGTGAGACAGTACGAGTGAAAATCACCGGCAGCACCAGTGCCACTCTACTTGGCGAGGCCCTTTAGCCGTTCAGGATGTTGCCGCTTGTAGTCGGCAACACGTTCGGCAAAAGCATGATCTTTCTTATTACCAGGCTCGGGCGTATATTCCATATATTCAGGAATGCTGCGCCCATAGTCGGCTATAAAGGTATTATCTCCAGACTTCACTATACGCAGAGAGTCGTAGAGAGTCTTGCCATATACCTCATAAGCCGCCAGTGTCAGCGTGTCGCCAACAATATCCACGGTCTGATAATAACGGCTTGAAATGCCATACTTGTCAAAACGATCATTAAACTGTATGCGATACATCTTGGGCGAACAATGACTCACAGTATATACCGGTGTGATGGCTCGTCCGTCATCGCCATGACGACTCATACGGGCGTATGCATGTTCATGACCTTGCAACACCAAATCAACACCATAGTCTTCGATGACATCATTGAAAACCCACCGCTGAATTAAATTGTTATTACCCTTGATGCTATATAGCGGATGGTGCAGCACCACAATTTTCCATCGTGCCCTACTCTTCTGCAACTGCTGCTTCAGCCAGTGGCGCTGTGTCAGCAGGTATGGCAGTTCACGGTTGCTGTCGAGCAGGAAGAACTGAGCCGGACCATAGCAGACGGTAAACACCTGATTGTCACCAACCATAGAGTCGAGGAAATACGAGAACACCAGCGGGAAGCGGCGCTCCAATCGCACGACAACTCCCTTCAGATAGTCGTGATTGCCTGTGACGTTGAGAACAGGAATATGCTGACTAATGCTGTCGATATCACGGAAAGCCTCATTCCAACTCTGGATGTTAGGACGATCTATCAGGTCGCCTCCGCATATCAGGAATTCGCTTGATGGGTGACTATGCATGGCATCACGCAGAATACGACTGGCCGAACCGCCAAGGGTATCCTGTACATCACCAACATAGAGAAACGACATACGATTCTTGTCGGTGCCGCCAACGCGGAAATCATACCATTCCGATGCCTTTCCGTCGGTGACTACACGGTAGGAATAATGCCCGTTGGGTTGGAGATTACGCAGACGCGCCACATAATATGCCGCCACCCCGTTGCGCGAGCGGAAAACCTCGCCGGTAGCCTCAACCATAGTAGTATCGCTGTCGGCCAGACAAACCAGTTCAAGATGAGACGGAAGCACTACACTATCGCACTGCCAACTGACATTGCGCGATGTAGGCTCTTGGTCGCCAAACGTAAGCAACACATTAGCGGGCTTTTCAGGAGCTGTGTAGGCATCCTCGTCAGGGTTATGAAACCATGCGTCCCAGCGTATTGCAGCGAGGACAGCAAATGCTGCCAGCAACAACAGGAGTATTATCAGAAAATACTTCTTCATACTTCTCACATTAATTAAAAGTATTGCAAAAGTACGAAAAATTTATAATTTATAATTCATAATTAGAATTTATATTAAAAAATTTATAATTATTCCCTATCTTTGCACCCGTAATTTATTTGCAAGCGATGTCATCATTAAGATATACCATCCGACGGAATCCTGTGACGGCACTCATCAGCAATCTGCTGCTGATCTACGTATTATTCACGCTGTGCCGCCTCATATTCCTTATCGTCAACTGGGGGCTGTACGCCGAGACGCTTACATTCGGCCATGCCGTGAGTCTATTTGCTGCAGGCATCATATTCGACACCTCAGCGATACTTTATACCAACGCCCTGGTTATTGCTGCCATGCTGTTTCCACTGCACTGGAAGGAGCATGCGGCTTTCTATCGTGTGGTGCGCTGGATATACGTGATATGCAATTCTGTTGCTATATATGCCAACCTGATAGACTGCGTATATTTTGCATTCACAGGAAAACGTACTACTACGTCGGTCTTTGCAGAATTCAGTCACGAGGGCATGGGCAGTATGGCAAAAATCATGGGCGAGCAGTTTCTGGCCAACTGGTATCTTGTAGTGCTGGCCTTCGGATTGAGTTGGCTATTGTGGCGACTCTTCGTATCGCCCATTACCCCTCTGTCGTCACGTAAGAGAAACGCTGTCACCGACAAACCCGTCAATACACTCGAAGCCCACCAGGAAGCAGGAGGGAGGACTTCAGGAACTTCCCTCTTCCTATATTATATATGCCAGACCATAGCTCTGACAGTGACCGTTCCGCTGAGCGTTGCAGGAATGCGAGGCGGCTTCACCACGGCAGTACGCCCCATAACAATATCGAATGCCAACCAATACGTCAACGTTCCCGCCGAGACAGGTATTGTGCTTAACACCCCCTTCTCTATCTACAGGACGTTAAGCAAGAAACCCATGATAGTACCCAACTACATGAGCGATGCCGAGGCGGCACAATATTTCTCCCCAATCCATGAGGCCAATGACAGCGTGGCATTCCAGCCCAAGAACGTAGTGGTAATAATCCTTGAGAGCTTCAGCAAGCAGCATATGGGCTACTACAACCCCACTCTGCGGGGAGGAGCCTACCGAAAATTCACACCATTCATCGACTCACTCATCACCCATGGAGCCATGACGTGGCAATACTCCTATGCCAATGGGCGTAAAAGTATTGAGGGCATGCCTTCAACACTCTCCTCACTGCCCAACTATATCGAGCCCCTTTTCCTTACTCCTGCATCGCTGAACAGCATGTCGGGACTGGCACGTGAACTGGGAGAGAACGAAGGTTATCAGACAGCATTCTTCCATGGAGCACAAAACGGTTCTATGGGATTTCAGGCCTTTGCCCGTGCAACGGGTTTCCAACAGTACTTTGGCCGTACGGAATACAATCAGGATAGCAACTATAATGGCGACGACGACTTCGACGGTACATGGGCCGTATGGGATGAGGAATTCCTTCAGTTCTATTCCGACCGCATGAGCGAGATGAAGCAGCCATTCATGACGGCAGTATTCACCGCATCGTCACACACCCCTTATGCATTGCCCGAGCGCTACAAGGGTGTATTCCCCAAGGGTGAGGAGCAGTTGGAGGAGAGCATGGCATACACCGATCATGCGTTGCGGCTCTTCTTCGCCAAGGCTCGCCGCCAACCGTGGTTCCAAAACACTCTATTCGTCATTACTGCCGATCATACCAGCCGTCAGATAGACCCGTTCTACACCACCAGCCTTGGCTACTATTGCGTACCCATCATATTCTATGCACCAAGCGACACCACTCTGCACGGCTATGACATGCAGCGCGTGGTAGAGCAGGTTGACATCATGCCGACAGTGTTGGGCTATCTGCACTACGACCACCCGTATCTGGCTTTTGGCAAGGACATGCTCAACACACCTGCCGAAGAGACTTTTGCACTGCACTGGGTTCCTGAGAGCAACGGCTATGAATTCGTTAAGGGCAACTATGCTTTGGAATTCGACGGTAATAAGGTGACGGCAGCCTATCGTTTCCGTACCGACTCTGTGCTGCGTGATAATGTACTCACCACCATGCCGAAGGACACACTACAACAGATGACAAAACAGATGAAGTCGGTCATCCAGCAATATATGCAGCGAATGACAACAGACAAGTTGACAATTAAGAAATAAAAGATATATAATGAAAGAATTTTTGCAAGTGTTGTGGCGTTTCGTGCCACCCTATAAGAAATACCTCGGAGCCTCAATAGTATTCAACATATTGTCGGCCGTGCTCAACATCTTCTCGTTTGCAGCTCTTATTCCCATCCTGCAGATACTCTTCCAGACTGGAGATGCAGATGCTGCCACGGCTTACATGGCATGGGACTGGAGCAATGTGCAGGCTGTACTGATGAACAATCTGAACTATCTTGTAAACCAGTTGATAAATAGTTTCGGACAGACCACCACACTGCTCTTCATCGGTTTGTTCCTGGCCTTGATGACGGCACTGAAGACGGGAGCATACTTCCTCTCATCGGCAACAATCATCCCCATCCGAACCGGAGTGGTTCGCGACATCCGCAACCAGCTCTACAAGAAGATTACCACACTGCCTCTGGGATTCTTCAGCGAAGAGCGCAAGGGCGACATCATAGCCAGAATGAGCGGCGACGTACAGGAGGTAGAGTCGAGCATCATGTCAAGTCTCGACATGCTCTTCAAGAATCCTATCCTTATCATCGTATATTTCTCTACCCTGCTCTTCGTTTCGTGGCAGCTCACACTATTTACCATCGTCTTCGTACCGCTGTTCGGTTGGTTTATGGGAATAGTTGGCCGCAAACTGAAGCAGAGGAGCATACAGGCACAGGCTCTGTGGAGCGATACCATGAGTCAGGTGGAAGAGACACTGGGCGGCCTGCGCATCATCAAGGCTTTCTGTGCCGAGGACAAGATGAACCGCCGCTTCAACAACATCAATTCTGCCTATCGCAACGACATCATGCGAGTAAACATACGCCAGTCTATGGCTCACCCAATGTCAGAGTTCCTTGGCACAATAATGATTGTCATCGTTCTCTGGTTCGGTGGCGTGCTGGTACTGACAGGTCATGCCATCACAGGTCCTACATTCATATATTATATGGTGATACTCTACAGCATCATCCAGCCGCTGAAGGACTTCTCTAAGGCGGGATACAATATTCCTAAGGGCCTCGCATCAATGGAGCGCATCGACAAGATTCTCATGGCCGAGAACAATATCAAGGAGCCAGAGCACCCGAAACACATCAACAGTTTCGAGCACCAGATAGAGTTCCGTAACGTATCGTTCCGCTATGGCGAGCAGTGGGTGTTACGCGACATCAACCTGACCATCCCCAAGGGTAAGACAATAGCATTAGTAGGACAAAGCGGTTCTGGCAAGTCAACAATGGTTGACCTCATTCCGCGATACTATGACGTACAAGAGGGCGAGGTGCTCATCGATGGCATCAACGTCAAGGATCTTGGCATCCACGACCTGCGCCAACTCATCGGTAACGTCAACCAAGAGGCTATCCTCTTCAACGACTCGTTCCGCAACAACATCTCGTTCGGAGTAGAAAATGCCACCGACGAGCAGATAGCCGAGGCCGCCCGTATTGCCAACGCCTACGAATTCATCATGCAGAGCGAACACCAGTTCGACACCAATATCGGCGACCGCGGCGGACGACTCTCCGGAGGACAGCGGCAACGCATCTCAATAGCCCGTGCCATACTCAAGAATCCTCCAATATTGATTCTCGACGAGGCCACATCGGCCCTTGATACCGAGAGCGAGCGACTGGTACAGGATGCCCTGGAACGACTGATGAAGACGCGCACCACCGTGGCCATTGCACACCGACTATCTACCATCAAGAATGCCCACGAGATATGCGTACTGTATGAAGGACGCATCGTTGAGCGCGGTACACACGAAAGTCTGCTCACTATTGACGGCTATTACAAGAGACTACATGAAATGCAGAAGTAAATTTCTGATAAAGACATACCTGTGGACGATGCTGGTATTCATCATCGCCAAGATAGTCTTTATGCTTGCCTGCCGCGAAGGACACGCATTCACTGTGGGCGACATCTATGATGTTGTCGCCCATGGACTGACCCTCGACCTGTCAACCGCCCTCTACTTCTTTATCATACCCTTCCTCATTAGTATGACAAGCGTATGGATAAGGATACCGAAATGGCTGACATATGGTTATTTCATACTTATCTCACTGGCATTCTCACTGGCATTTGTCGCCGACACCAGCCTCTATCCTTTCTGGGGATTCAAGCTTGATGCCTCGTGCCTACAGTATCTTGAGACGCCCACCGAGGCAGTAGCCAGTGTCAGCACAGGATATCTTGTCGTGCGTCTGATAGCATTTTGCTTTATCGTTGCTATGATATCGGGAGGCTATTACTGGCTGACAAAAAAGCAAATTAACTTAATCTGCCCTGCAAGGCAAGCTAATATTCTCAGCAGATTAACTAAGACTGCTCTCCATCTGATTATGATTCCCGCCATAATTATTGGCATCCGAGGCGGCATTGGAGAATCAACTACCAACATCGGACAGGTGTACTACTCGCAGGATCAGTTTCTCAACCACTCTGCCGTCAATCCCGTATTCAGTTTTCTCTACTCTCTGGGACACCAGATTGGTGACACTTCTGAATATGAGTTCTTTTCAGACGACGAGTGCCGCGAGATCGTGGAGAGAGTTTATACCACGGAGAGCATCAATACCGACACACTGCTTAACACCCGCCAACCAGATATTCTGATTATCCTGCTGGAGAGTGCTGGCGAGCAGTTTGCCTCTGTCATGCCCTACTTGCAGCAATTGAAGCAGGAGGGAATATCATTCTCCAGATGCTATGCCAATTCATGGCGCACCGACCGTGGCACTGTATCAGCGCTGAGCGGCTACCCCACGTTCCCCTCGCTATCGGTAATGAAAATGCCCGAAAAGAGCCGCACACTGCCTTCTATAGCTGGCAGCCTGCAACATAAGGGTTACCAAACGACATACCTCTACGGTGGTGACATCAATTTCACCAACATGCGCAGTTACCTGGTCTCTACAGGCTGGGAGCAACTCTTCAGCATGGATGATTTCAGCATCAGGGAACAGCATACTGGTCAGTGGGGCGTACGCGACGACATAACCTTCAAGCGCCTCTCGCAACTCATCCAATCACACCACCAGTCGCAGCACCACTATCTCATAGGCTACAGCACGCTGAGCAGCCATGAGCCTTGGGACGTGCCCACTAAGACCAACGCCGACGAGGCACTAAATGCCTTTGCCTATCTCGACCAATGTCTGAAGGACTTCATAGAACCGCTACGACAGACCCCTGCATGGCAGAATCTGCTCATTGTCATGCTGGCCGACCATGGCATCAACTATCGCGACATAGACATGCAGAAGCCTCTACAGAAGAACCACATTCCTATGGTGTGGGTGGGAGGTGCCGTGAAAGCACCGCGGCAAATAGACAAGTTGTGCAATCAGAGTGACCTTGCTGCCACTCTGCTTAACCAGTTAGGGCTGCCCCACAGCGAATTCTCCTTCAGTCGCGATGTGCTGTCATCATCATATTCCTATCCCACGGCTGTCAACAACTATTACAATGCGCAATGGATAGCTGACTCCACAGGAAACATACTCTATGATTTCGATGCCCATCACTTCGTCGTCAACGAATGTAGTGATGCCGACCGTCTGCTGCGCGTGAGCAAGGCCATACTGCAAACCACAACCAACGATTTAAAACAACGATGAAGAATAAACTACTCTACCATCTGCTCTACGGCATAGTATATCTGTTGTCACTCCTGCCGTTCCGTCTGCTCTATATGCTTTCCGACGGCATCTATGGCCTGCTGTATCATATCATAAGATACAGGCGCAAGTTGGTAAGAAAGCATCTCGCCTCGTCATTCCCAGAGAAGACAGAGGCAGAAGTCATCAAGATAGAACACCAGTTCTATCACTGGCTGTGCGACTATTTTGTAGAGACCATCAAGTTGCTCAGCATAAGCAACGAGAAACTGCTGCGCCACATCGAGTTCCGTGGAGTGGAACAATTGGAACAGTGCTTCGACGAGGGTCAGAACTGTGCCGCCATCCTCGGCCATTACTGCAACTGGGAATGGCTCTCGGCAACAGGCCTTGCTTTCAAGCGATACCCTCAGGCAGTGATGGGACTCATCTACCACCCACTATATAGCGACATCTCCGACCAGTTGTTCATCGACATTCGCTCTGCACATGGTGGAAAGTGTGTACCAAAGAAGGACATTCTGCGCTATCTGGTGACATATAGGAAAGAGCAGCAGCACTATCTCTTCGGATACATCAGCGACCAATCGCCGCGATGGATGAACATACACCTGTGGCTGAAATTCCTTAACCACGACACTCCCGTGTTCTCTGGCGGTGAGCGGATAATGCGAAAGATGAACGATGCCGTCTTCTATGTTGACATGGAACGTCCCCGGCGCGGCTACTACACCTGTACCTTCAAATTGGTGACTCGCAAAGCCAACGAACTGCCCGAGCATAGCATAACCACTGAATTCTTCAGTCTGCTTGAGCAGAGCATTCGGCGCCAGCCGGCATTTTATCTCTGGACACACAACCGTTGGAAACGCACCAAGGAGGAGTTCGACCGCGTGTACGACTTAGTGAATGGGCGCACAATACCCAAGGATCCCAATGTAACAGGCAGTTAACCATAAGACATTCAGTATGGAAATAAGAAACATACTCGTAGTGCGCTTCAGGCAGATGGGCGATGCCATACTGGCCACCCCCATGCTCAGTACGCTTCGCAGCAACTACCCCGAAGCACATATCGACTTCGTACTAAACGAGCGCATAGCACCCCTGTTCGAAGAACATCCTGCCATCGACCGCATCATCACTTTTTCCGATGATGAACGTCACCATGCACTGACATATATGAAAAAGGTTTGGCATATCGTGCACGAGACGCACTACGATGTCGTCATCGACATGCGCTCAACACTGAATACCATGCTTTTCGCCATTTTCTCGCCAAGAAAGACCATGCGCATAGGCATACGCAAGCCCTATTCCTGGCTGGCTTTCAACCATCGCTTCAACGGATGTGAAGACGACGAGAGCATGATAGACCACAATCTTGCACTACTTACACCATTGGGCGTAGCAAATCAGCAAAGGGAACTGGTATTACATATTACCGACAGCGAAAAAGCCGACTTCAGGCGCTACATGGCCCAGCAGGGTATCGACTTCAGCCGTCCGGTGATGCTCGCAGGCGTAACAGCCAAGCTGGCCAGCAAGACATGGCCTGCAGACCGCATGATAGCGACACTCAGAAAGTTTATCGACACATACCCTGCCACACAGATAATATTCAACTATGCTCCTGGAAAGGAAGAAGATAATGCCCGCAGCATCTACGAAGCACTCAACAGGCATCCTAACATCTTCATCAATATCGAAGCCCGCAACATGCGCCAGATGGCAGCCATGTCGGCCAACTGCACATTCTATTTCGGCAACGAAGGCGGTGGCCGCCATATCGTACAGGCCATGGGGCGCCCCTCACTGGTAGTATGCTCCCCCATGGCGAGCAAGAAGACTTGGCTTCCCGAGAGCGACAAGATACTGACACTCGGAATTGCCGCCACAGACATAGACCCCCAGGCAGCACGGCTGTCGTACGATGAACAATACCAGTTGCTTACTGTTGACGCAGTATGGCAGCAACTATCCTCTTTCTGCCAGCAGATAGGACTTGATACCGAGAAACAACGTTAACGAAACAAAGATAAGCTATGAAGACCGTACTCGTTGACTTTTCCAATTATGACGATTTCAGTGGCTTCGGAGAGATAGCCCGCAACTATTGTCCGCGATTGGCTGCCTCACCTACCGACGGCATACATTATGTTTTCATACTACCCGAACGCCATCGCGGTGAGTTTGGCAGTCATATCGATTACCTGTCACGTGAACACCTCAAGAAGGAATTGAGGAAATACAACCGCCATATCGACCTTTGGCATGCCACCGATCAGCAGTTCGGCTATCGCCGGCATGGCGAGGGGACGCTGCAACTGCTGACGGTCCACGATCTTAACTATCTGCACGAGAAGCATGGCATTCATCTGCTTCGCCACAAGATAGAGATGCCTTGGCTCATCTATCGTAGTGATGCCATCACCGTAATCTCAGAATATGTGAAAAACGACGTCCTGACACATATACCCTTTCTCAACAAGGAGCCCCAGGTTATCTACAACGGAATCTCTGACGTAGAGAAAGGCTCTCAGAGTCAACCGTCATTCGTGTCGTCTGCCGCTGAGAGGTTTTTCATCTGCATCGGCCAAGTACGCAAGAAGAAGAATATCCATACCGTCATTCCCATGATGCGTCATTTCCCTAATCACCGTCTATTCATCTGCGGTGCTAACCATTGGGACTATGCCAACGAAATACGCTCGATGATAGCACCCGAAGACAACCAGCGTATACTCTTGACTGGTAAGATTACTGATGATGAGAAGCGGTGGCTCTATGCCCATGCCGATGCCCTGCTCTTCCCCAGCACCCTGGAAGGCTTCGGCATCCCCGTTCTCGAAGCCATGCGCTTCGGCACCAAGGTATTCTCATCGCGCTACAGCTGCTTGCCAGAGGTGTGTTCAACCCATGCTTCCTATTGGAACAGCTATGAGCCCGAAGCGATGGCAAAAGTAGTGATGGAAGGACTGGCAGGATGGAGTCGTGACGGAAAGGCAGCTATAGAGGCAAAGGAGTATTCTCGTTCTTTCAGCTACGACCGATACACACAGCAGTATATCCAACTGTACCGCAAGCTGTTAGAACTATAAGCCCTTATAGTCGCAGTCTTCGGTTCTCAAAATTGTCGAGCAGCTGCAGGGCCTTGGCCGCTGTGGTATCCTCATTCCACCCACGCTGGCGGGCATAACTGCGTACCAGATATTCATAGAGGTCACGGCGATGAGTTGTCCGCACCAAATTGTCAAGGCACTCTTCGTTTGATGGCATGCCATCGCGGAAATGACTTCGATTGATATCTATCATTGTGAAATGATATCCGTCGGGGCGCTCTGAGCAGAGAAAATTGGAGAGGTTTAAGTCGCCATGCAGTATGCCCTTACTGTGCATCTTCAACACATGTGCCGCTACAGCATCAGCCAAACTGTGGCTGAAGTTCTCGACTTCCCGAAGCAACAAGTAGGTTTCCACCCCCTCGGTCTCAAGCGATATAAAATATCCCACACTGAAGAGCCCCATACTGCCTGTTTCAATATACGCTACCTCACGAGGCGTATCAATGCCCCGCAGTCGAAACTCCTTTGCAAAACGGTAGGCACGCTCGGCCTTCGTGGGTCTGAAGAAAGTATATACAACCCGCTGCAGTACATTGACCCGCTTATAGCGTTTGGCCATAAGCGTCAGTCCCTGATGCGAGAAGCGGCGAATCTCATTTCGCTTGCTATAAACCACCTCACCCTGCCCATCCGCAAACAGATTTGGGATGGAGCGCAGGAAGTCAGCATGCTGGCTATAGTCTTCCGAGATTACCGTCTTCATAATACTGTTAATAATCAATTATTTGGCAAAGATACTGTTTTTAATTGAAAATTGAAAGTTGAAAATTGAAAAATTTGCTGTCGTCTGTAATAATTTTCAATTTTCAACTTTCATTTTTCAATTTATTTCGTACCTTTGGCTCGCAAAACAGTAATATTATGAGGCTACACAATGAAACCAATTATAGTGTTCAGGCACTGCAAGAGAAGATTATCGGAAATTTAAAGGCTATCCATCAGGTATGCCAGGAACATAATCTCCGCTATTACCTCTGGGCCGGTTCCATGTTAGGGGCTGTCCGTCACAAGGGGTTTATCCCATGGGATGACGATATGGATATTGCCATGCCCCGCCCTGATTATGAAGAGCTGATGTCTCACTGGCGTGAATGGTTGCCGAAACCTTATGAGGTTATCTGTGCCGAGAACGATGCCACCTATCCCTATCCTTTTGCCAAGATAGAAGACGTTTCTACTGTTGTCCTTGAGCGTCCCGACTTCAAGTTCCTTGAGGGTGTATATATTGACATCTTCCCCATTGACGGTGTCCCGGCAGACGAGGCCGAGCGGAAGTCACATTTCAAGAAATACAAATTCTGGCGTCATCTTCTTTTCCTTCACGGCCGCGACCCTTTCAAGCACGGTCACGGACCTCGTTCATGGTATCCCTGGCTGATACATAAGATATTCTCATTACAAGGACTGCAACGGAGAGTGAAACAGTTAATGACAAAGTATGATTACGACTCCTCCGAATATGTCTGCGACTACGACGACGGAATAAGCGGCACTATCGAAAAGCGCCTGCTGGGCACTCCTAAGGAGTATCCCTTCTCTGACACTGTTTTCTTAGGTGTAGAGCATTACGATGAGTATCTTACCAACAAGTACGGCAACTATATGCAGTTACCACCTAAGGAGAAACAGGTTCAGCATCATTTCTACCGACTGGATCTGAATCTTTCCTATCGCGATACTTCCATAGAAGAACTACTCTAAAGGTGTGTTGAAATCCGAAATCATGCCACAGAATCTTATCATAGGATTTGATGCCAAGCGCATAGTGCGCAATGCCACAGGACTGGGCAACTACGGGCGCACTCTGGTCAACGACCTCGTTGCCGGCAGTCCCGATAATTGGCTCTTCCGGCTATATGCCCCTGACAGAGGACGCGACGACTTGCGTGAAGGCATTATCCATTCATCCCGCCTGTCGTTTGCCTATCCGCAGTCGTCACTTGCCATCCAGCGAAGCCTGTGGCGTATAGGCAGAGGCATCGTCAACGACATGCTGCGCGACGGCGTGCAGCTGTATCACGGTCTTACAGGAGAACTGCCCCGTGGTCTCCACAAGGCAGGCATCAAGAGTGTAGTGACCATTCACGACCTTATCTTCATGCGCCATCCAGAGTATTACCACTGGCTCGACGCAAAGCTCTATGCATGGAAGTTCCGCTACACCTGTCAGGAGGCCGACCGCATCATAGCCATCAGCGAGTGTACCAAACGCGACATTATGGAGTTCGGCAACGTACCGGCCGACAAGATAGAGGTTATTTATCAGAGTTGCAATCCTAAGTTCACGCAGAGAGTTGATGACGCCACATTGGGAACCATCCGTGAGAAATACGGTCTCCCGCAGCGCTTTATCCTGAATGTGGGTACCATCGAGCGCCGTAAGAACCTGCTGCTGGCCGTCAGCGCTCTCGACAGTGTGCCCAGCGAGATACACCTGGTAGCAGTGGGCCGACAGACAGAATATGCCAGGCAACTGCCTCACAGCAACCGCGTACATCTGTTAAGCGGTATCTCTGATGCCGAACTTGCCGCCCTCTATCAGATGGCCGAAGTCTTTGTCTATCCCTCACGCTACGAAGGTTTCGGCATCCCCATCATCGAGGCTATCCACAGCGGTCTGCCCGTCGTGGCATGCACTGGTTCTTGTCTGGAAGAAGCCGGTGGCCCAGACAGCCTTTATGTCGATCCCGATGACGTGCAGGCAATGGCAACGGCCATCTGCCAGTCACTATGTGGGGCAGATGGCCGTGAAAAGCGCATAGAGCAAAGCCGTCAGTATGTACGTCGCTTCGTGGGTAAAGACGTAGCCAGTCAGGTGGCGACTCTATACCGCAGTCTGCTCTAACCGTTTGTTTTCGTCTTCGTTTTTCGTTAACGTTAAAACTCAGCCTGAATCTTGGCTGCTATCTCTTTGAACTCCTCCTCGCTGAGTTTCAGTTTCTCGCGGCGGAAATCAGCATCGGCCTCGCTCTGCATAGGAATGAGGTGGATGTGTGCATGAGCCACTTCCAGTCCGAGCACCACCTGAGCAACTTTGCGGCAAGGGAAAGCCTTCTTGATGGCAATGGCTACTCGCTTGGCAAACTGCTGATAGCGTGCCAGCTCGTCATCGTCCATGTCAAAGAAATAATCTACCTCGCGGCGCGGGATCACGAGGGTGTGTCCCTTCACCAGCGGATTAATGTCGAGAAATGCGTAGAACTCTTCGTTCTCAGCACATTTGTAGCTGGGAATCTCACCAGCAGCAATCTTACTGAATATATCCATCGTGGTAAATATTAATATCTTGTTCCTGTTCCCTACGCTATCGAAATGTTATCGATACGCAGTCTGATAGTGCCTCGTGGTATGGTGATATCCACCTCGTCACCCACCTTCTTGCCAAGCAACCCCTGTGCTATGGGAGTCTTGATGGAAATCTTACCGGCACGCAGGTCGGCCTCGTTCTCACTAACTATGGTGTACGACATTTTTGCTTTGGTAGTAAGGTTTGTCATCTCCACCTTAGTAAGGATCTGTACTGAATCGGTGCTGAGTCGGGAGGTATCCACAATCTTCGCCTCGGCAATAGTAGCCTTCAGGCGGTTGATTTTGTCCTCCAGATGAGCCTGTGCCTCCTTGGCAGCATCATACTCGCTATTCTCGCTCAGGTCGCCCTTCTCGCGTGCCTCGGCAATGGCTGCTGAGGCCTTGGGGCGCTCTACCGCCTCCAGGCGGTGCAACTCGGCTATGAGTTTGTCATAGCCCTCTTGTGACATGTATGCCATATCTATTTACGATTTACTGTTTATTATTTACGATTTACTACTTTTTTTCGGATTCAGACGCAGAAAAAATAAAGAATCCCGACCCATTTCACTGTCGGAATCCCTGATTCTTACTATGTCCATTATCCGCTTGCAAAGGTAGGAAATAATTCCCACCCGACCAAATTTTAAGATAAAAATATTTAATTCTCGGTTGATTTAAGTCAAGAAAGTGTTAGTCTAACACCGATTTTTCCCCCTAAAGACAAAAAAACTAAAAACTTTTAGTTACCTTTGCAACGTGTTTTTCATAGTATTAGATTTAAGGTTAACTAAGGTTGGGGTTCAGCGGAGCCCCTTTTTTCATGCATAACACTTAATCCTCAATCTCCTCCATTTCGTCATCCAGCCTGTTGGCCCACAGATATTTACGTGTTTCGCTGGCAGCAACTCCACTCAGTAGCAGCAGGGCAATGAGGTTTGGAATAGCCATCAGAGCATTCATGCAGTCGGCAATATTCCAGATGATATCCAGATTAATTATGCTGCCGAAGAACAGCGCCACGATATATAGAATCCGATAGAAACGGTTCGACTTTCGATGCTCAATATAGTTCACGGCACTCTCACCATAATAGCTCCACCCCAGAATAGTGCTGAAGGCGAATGTCAGTATGCCGAAGCTAAGCAGCGGTGCACCGATATATGGAATCTTTGAGAATGCCACCTTTGTCAGCGCTGCTCCGTCTGCGTATGTTATATCAGGATATGCCAGAATGCTCGATACCAGTACCAGCCCCGTGAGCGCACAGATCACCACTGTATCCCAGAATGTTCCCGTACTCGACACCAGTGCCTGACGCACAGGATTGCGGGTTTTTGCCGCTGCCGCCACGATAGGTGCCGAACCCATACCACTCTCGTTAGAGAACAGTCCTCGTGCTATACCATAGCGTGCGGCCATCGTTACCGATGCTCCCACAAAGCCTCCACCGGCTGCCGAGGGGTTGAAAGCCGAACTGGCTATCAACTGCAAAGCAGGCCAAACGAAGTCGCAGTTCAGCATCAATATCACTATACAACCTACCACGTAGAGCACGGCCATAAATGGCACCAGCACCATACAAACCTTGGCTATGGCCTTGACGCCCCCCAGTATTACACAGCCTGCCAGCACGCTGACAAACACGCCTACCACCCATGCGGGGATACCGAAAGTCTCACTGGCCAACAGAGCTATCGAGTTAGCCTGCACAGTACATCCGATGCCAAAGGATGCCAAGGCAGTAAATACGGCGAACAGCACAGCCAGCCACTTCATATTAAGGCCTCGCTCCAAGGCATACATCGGACCGCCATAGGTGTGTCCGTCCTTAGCCCTGACTCTGTATTTCACGGCCAGCAGGCCTTCAGCATACTTGGTTGACATACCGAAGATACCCGTCAGCCAGCACCACAGCACTGCACCTGGTCCGCCCAGGGCCACCGCCGTGGCCACTCCCACTATGTTGCCAGTACCTATCGTGGCTGCCAGTGCAGTGGCCAACGCTCCAAACTGACTGACATCGCCCGATGCCGAATCATCTTTCTTCACCGACAGGCGTATGCCAGTGATTAGTTTACGCTGCGGTACGCGCAACCTGATGGTTAGAAACACGTGAGTACCAAGTAGAAGAATTATCATCGGCCAGCCCCACAGCAGGGAGCTAAGCATCAGGAAGAAATCATTTATCGTATCCACCTCTTATAATGCCTTTAGGTGTGAATAATTACTTTTTATATTGTATTGCCAACATAGTAAGGTCATCACTCTGTTCTGCGTCGCCAACAAACTTCTGCACGGCATCAGTCATTCGCTCTATGACGTTCTGTGGCTGGTGGCCATTCCCGGCAAGGAGCTTCTGTGCCGTACTCCACACACGATTGTCGCCAAACTGTGCATGAAAAGCGTTCTCAGCCTCATTGAGTCCGTCGGTATAAAGGAAGATAGTTGTCTGCGAGTCGATAGATGCCTCCTGACAAGAGAACTTGAAATTTGGGATGACACCTATGGGCAGATTTGGGTCGCAGCGCAACGTGCCTACATCACGACCTATCAACAGAGGAGAGTCATGTCCGGCATTGCAATAGCGCAGAACACCAGTATGCAAATCGAGCACACCAACGAAAATCGTAACAAACATATTCGTATCGTTACCTTCAGACATGGCATTGTTCAATGCACTGACTATCAGCTCGGGCGAAGCCACATGCGCAGAGATATTGCGGAACAGCGACCGCGTTACAGCCATAAACAACGAGGCCGGCACACCCTTACCCGACACGTCGCCTATGCAGAAAAACAACTGCTCGTTGCGGATATGGAAGTCGAACAGGTCGCCTCCCACGCCCTTGGCAGGAGTCAGCATTCCGTAGATATCAATATCGTCGCGCTCAGGGTATGGCGGGAATGTCTTGGGCAGCATCGCCATCTGTATGTCGTGCGCCACCTTCATCTCGCTCTCCATCGAGGCCTTCTGAGCCGTGGCATTACGCAGTTCTTCAATATAGTTTGTCAGCGAGTGCTGCATATTATCAAACGAGTCGCGCAACTGATGAATCTCGTCGCGGCTCTTGATGTCAGGAAGCTTGGCATTGAAGTTACCCTTTGCCACCTCGTCGGCCGAAGCCGCCAACTGCCGTAGCGGCAATGAAGCTTTCTTGATACCCCTTCGTCCGGCAAAGAAAACCACCATAATACCTATAATAATGAAAAACAGCAGGCAGCCGCCCAGGAAATATCCCAGCATTCTTACGAAGATGCGTGGCAACACCATTGCTATTGTCCATGGTGTGTGCTCCAGTCGCTGATAGTTGACAAGCACCTCTTCACCCTCCACCACCAACTCATTACCTCCTACGCTCTCCAGGTACCCACTGTCATCAGTCTTCATCAAATGCCCCAAATAGTTGTCCAACGTATCGGGAGTGGCATCGGCATAGGTATAATAGTTCTCATTTACTATGCGCTTAGAGTCTGGATGCATGAGGAATGTACCCGTCGAGTCGGTGATAAAGAAGTATAGCTCGTAGCTTGCGTCCCATTTTCCATTATTGTTATTATTGACAAACTTGGTGATAAGAGCATCGTCGGCCAACTTATTGAGCGACAGGTCAACACCCAGTACTGCCACCGTGCTGTCGCGCTCGTCGCGGATAGGCAGCAGATAGGCCACCAACGGAGTCTTATGGTCGCTACCGTCGAAGAATGGTTTCGACCAGTATCCGTCCTTGGCTTTCAGGGCTTCAGTAAACCATTCTGCCTTCAGGTAGTCCTGATTGCCATTGCCGATATTGTTAGTCACTATTATCGAGTCGCTGTCGCGCCGCATGGCATAGGGACAGAATCTGGCACCCTTTTGTGGATAGTAGTTCTCGCGGAAACTGATGCCGCAGCTGCGTATGTTGGGGTTCAGCTCTACTATGCGCTTCATTACACGCGACATGCGATCGGGGCGGTTCAGCGTATTCTCTATGTCAGGCACGGTATTGACCGAAGCCACATACACTTCCGACAGTACTCTCTCTACGGCCATTCTCTGAGTTGCCAGCACGCGGTTGCTCAGCACATACGTTTGAGTTATCACCGTAAACCACGAGATGCCGTATATGATGAGCGAGATAATGCCCATGACGACGAACAGCATTATCATAATGCGCCACGTCAGCCGCTTGGCAAAGGAACGCGGATAGGCACCCTTATCTTTCTTATTGAACATATTGGTTGATGCTTGAAAAAAAATTTTGCTTGCAAAGTTAACAAAATAAATTAAAAAACATTACCTTTGCAGAATAAAAAATCATAAGAATATGGAATACATGTCGCAAGAAGGCTACGACAAACTGGTAGCAGAACTGCAACAGTTGGAGAGCGTAGAGTTGCCACAAGTTAGAGAGGCAATAGCCGAGGCCCGTGACAAAGGCGACCTCAGCGAGAACTTTGAGTATCATGCCGCCAAGAGGGAGCAGGCGCGGTTGCTGGGACGCATCCGCTTTAAGCAGAGAGTATTGGAACACGCCAGAGTCATCGACACGTCACTGCTGGGTTCCGACACTGTAGGACTGCTCTCAAAGGTCGAGATATCCAATCTGGTCAACAACAGTCGCATGACATATACCATTGTCAGCCCACACGAGGCCAACATCATGGAACACAAGATTTCCATCAAGTCGCCCATCGCCCAAGCCCTGACAGGCAAGAAAGCCGGCGACATCGTTGAAGTGCGCGTTCCTGCCGGAATACAGAAACTTCGCATCGAGAGCATTACATTATAAATTATAACTAACCCTAAATACACTATTATGAGAATCATCAAGCATGCAATCATCACAGCCATTCTCACCCTTGGCACCTTTTCGGCAGCACAGGCACAGGTTATGAAATCAGCCGACCTCGAAAAGTATGCCAAGGAAAAATATGGAGAGAAGTGGCTCGATGCTGCCGCCAATCTGGCCAGCGGACTCACACTCGACAAGAACGAAAGCCTCACCTACCAGCAGGTAATCTCTGATCCCGGCAAGACCAAGCAGCAGATCTATGTGGCACTCAACTACTGGGCAACAGCCACTTTCGACGACAAGCAGGCCATCACCCTCAACGACAAGGAAGCCGGATGCATCATCATCAAATCCACCATCCGCAACATCGCCGAGCACATAGGAACCCTCAACTCATATTCAGTGAGCATAACTCCTGTGATACGCCTCGACATCAAGGAGGGCAAAGTGCGTGTTACATATACTGTGCAGGACTATGAAGTGCTCACCGATATCAGTGGCGGATGGTTTGGAGTGACCGACAATGAGCATAAGACTTACGGCGACTCCAAGCGCAAGGCCGACGACAAGACCAATGCCAAACTCTTCGACGAGAAGTGGGAGATAGCCCATCACTACCCCTTCGTTGAGAAGGATCCCCAGAAGCGCACCTGCGCCAAAGCTTTAGTGATGACCCACGCCTACTCCAATGCCATCATGGACAAGGTAGAGGAAGCACTGAAACACGGTATCGTAGGCAACGAAGATGACGACTGGTAAATAAAAAAGCCTCACAGGGAATCCACCTGTGAGGCTTTAATTTTCATTCTCACCCAGAGGGTATTATTTCACCTTAGCCACCAATTCAGCAGGATATTTCGGCATGGCACCGTTCTGAGTGCAAACATAGGCACTCACTTCTACGGCTATGCGATGAGCCTCTTCCACGGGTTTGCCGTTGAGGATAGCAGCACAGAATGATCCCGTAAACGAGTCACCGGCACCAACAGTATCTGCCACTACAACCTTCGGTGTTGGCTGGAACGACTGACGGCCGTCAGCAGTGAACACATAACTGCCGTTGGTACCGCAGGTCAGCACGAGCAACTGCAGCTGATAGTCTTTGACAATCTGCTGGCACACCTTGGCATCGTCCAGTTCCTGATAGCCGAACATACGGCTGACAACTACCAGTTCCTCATCATTGATTTTGAGGATGTTGCAGCGACGGAACGAGTCTTCCAGCACCTCCTTGGTAAAGAACTGTTGACGCAGATTGATATCACATATCTTGATGCAGTCGGCAGGTGTGGCATCGAGGAACTTCTGTATGGTCTGGCGGCTTACTACATTGCGCTGTGCCAGCGAGCCGAAGCATACGGCACGGCAGTTGCGTGCAGCCTCTTCCACCTCAGGGGTGAAGGGGATATTATCCCATGCCACATTCTCCTTAATCTCATAGGTGGGTATTCCCTCGCCTGTCAGCGTTACAAGAACGGTGCCTGTAGCGTAAGGAACACGTGGCATCAGATACTTCAGTCCGTTTTTCTCAAGGGCCTCGATGGTTTCTTCGGCCAACTTATCTTCACCAAGGGCACTCACGGCCAGGGTGTCGAGTCCGAACTGGCCTGCATGATAGGCAAAGTTGGCAGGTGCACCACCCAGTTTCTTTCCTTCGGGCAGCATGTCCCATAATGCCTCGCCCAGTCCGATAATCAAATTCTTCATAATATTTTCGATTTAGTGTTTGACATTTTTGATGAACGTGAACAGATAGACAACGCCCACAGCCATGACGGCTACTGCACCGGCCTGACCCATAGCGTCGCTCATGAATCCCATGATGAGTGGGAACACGGTACCGCCGAACAATCCCATAATCATGAGACCTGATACCTCATTCTGCTTGTCGGGCACAGAGAGCAATGCCTCAGAGAAGGCCATAGAGAAGATATTGGAGTTGCCATAGCCCACCAGTGCGATGGCGATATAAAGCATTGTCTTTGTCTCACCGCTGAACATCAATGCCATTGATGCTGCCATCAGCACTACGCTGATGATGAAGAACCAACGGGTCTTCATGACGCGCAGGAAGAAAGAGCCCGTCAGCGCACCGATAGTACGGAAGATGAAATACAGCGATGTGGCAAAGGCAGCCTCGTTGAGCGACATGCCCACACGCTCCATGAGCAGCTTGGGGGCCGTGGTATTGGTACCCACGTCGATTCCCACGTGACACATGATTGCGAGGAATGACAGCAGCACGATGGGCTTGCCCAGCAAGCGCAGACAGTCCATAAACGACGATGACTTGCCATCGGTAATCTCTTCATGGATGGGGGTAGCCCAGAGCAGTGCAGAAGCCAGCACTCCTACCACGAAATAGATAAGGAACAGCACACGCCAGTCGTAGCCGAAAGACGGCATGACCTGTGTAGCTCCCCACATGGCCAGATAAGGGGCGAGGAACGAGGCTATGGCCTTGACAAACTGTCCGAATGTCAGGGTACTGGCCAGATTCTTGTCGCCGATGATGAGCATTGCCAGCGGGTTGATACTGGTCTGCATGAGTGCGTTACCGATGCCCAGCAGCGAGAATGCCACGAGCATGATGCCGAACGAATAGCCCAGCAGTGGTATAAACAGTGAGATGACGGTCACGATGAGTGACAGCAGTACTGTCTTTTTTCGACCAATCTTGTTCATCAGCATACCCGTGGGTACTGAGAAGATGAGGAACCAGAAGAACACCAGCGACGGGAACACATTGGCCACAGAGTCACTGAGTTGAAGGTCTTCCTTGACATAGTTTGATGCAATGCCCACGAGATCTACGAATCCCATGCAGAAGAAGCACAGCATCACAGGAATCAGATAGATTGATTTGTTTTTGTTAGCCATAACATTTTATTATTTTCTATTTTTATCTATTCTTCAAATCTTCTATTTTTCAATTCTTTATCTCATAAATAGTTGCCTTTCCGCCCACTACCTTTATCTTATTATAAGGCTCCTTGGGGAACACGAGGTTGGTCATAGCCAGACGTCCCTCGGCATCGAAAGCCTCGATACTGCTGTTGTCGATGAAGATTCGCAACTGGCGGATGTCGCCATATACCGGAGCGACCGTCTTGCATGGGAAAGCCTCGCTGAAACTTGCATAGCTACGGGTGCGGTCCATAGAGAACGTGCGCTTAGCTACGTCGTAGCGCATCACCACCTGCTCGCCAAGCGAATTGCTGAGAGCGATTTCCGTGGTACCCTTCACATCGACTACTATCTCGCAGGTATTCGTCAGACTCTTGACAGCCTTGCCGCGCAGGGCATTCACCTCACGCGAGGGAGTGACACCACAGTATGTCTGACCCTCAAACTCGTAGAGGTCGAGATCGCGAGGCAGTGAGTTGGCACTGCGGAACTGCTTGGTAGGCACCTGGTTGGCATACTGCCAGTTCGACATCCATGCCAGTGCAATATGGCGCCCGTCGGGAGCATTATCGAAAGTGACGGTGGCATAGTGGTCCTTGCCATAGTCCATCCAGCGTGTATCGTTATGCTCACATGTGAACTTATGACCGTCGAAGTCGCCGATGAAATATTGTGTTGCCGAACCGCCAAAGGGACCGCCAGGGTTGATATTACAAATGAGCAGCCACTTCTGCTTGTCGGTGCCGCGCACTTGCAGCTTCATCAGGTCGGGGCATTCCCACACACCGTCGTGACAACCCAGTTCCTTGCCGAACGAACTCTCGTAGGTCCACTCCTTCATATCTGCCGACGAATAGATGCGCATCTCCTGACCCACAGCCAGTATAAGGTTCCACTTCTGAATCTCTGGATTCCAGAAAGCCTTCGGGTCGCGGAAATCCTCTTCACTGCTCACCAGCACGGGATTGCCGGCATACTTCTCGAATGTCTGACCGTTGTCTTTAGAGAATGCTATCGACTGCACCTGACTCTTGCCTGCTGATGTGTACATGGCAACCACCTCATTATTCCGCTTATCCACCACACACGAGCCGCTGAACACGTCGCCCAGTGCGTCGGGCTCGATAGCTATAGGCTGAGCCTCCCAATGAATAAGATCGCGCGAGGTAGAGTGTCCCCATGTCATATTCTCCCACTGCGAGCCGTAGGGGTTGTACTGATAATACAAGTGAAAAACGCCATCCTTATAGAACATTCCGTTTGGATCGTTCATCCAGCCGTAGGCGGGAGTGTGGTGATATGCAGGACGGAACTTCTCACGGTTCTGAGTGTCGAAGGCATCCGACTGCTTCATCTCGCGCCAACAGATAAAGTCTTTCATGGCACCTGTAAAGCGGCGGTCGCCATGGAAGGTGATGTCGAGCAACAAATCGCCTGAACCGAAGCTACGGATATCCAGTGGAACATAATAATCCACCTGATCGACAGCCAGCTTCACGTTGAACGATTTCATCTGGCGGCCTCCTACCAGCACTTTTACATTTGCATTTTCTTCACGCTCCTGAACGGGCAGTAGCAAGTACTTGTTCTTAACTTCCACACGCTGCATGGCATGGCTCTTACCCAGCACCTGTGGCTTCTCCTGTGCCGAGGCTCCAACGAGCGCCAGCATCAAAGTCATCATTGCCAAAACGATTTTTTTCATATTATTTGCTTTTAGTTATTGAATTTCTGGATGCAAAATTATAGAAAATGATGCGTACAAACTATAATAAATGATACAAAACCTAACAAAAAACGTTCATCTTAACGTTTTTGATACCTCTTGAACGTTTTTTGCTGTCTTTTTTGCAAATATCCAGAAAAAAGTGTACCTTTGTAGTCGAAACAACTCTTATTTCATTACCAAATATGCGAAAACTATTGATCTTCCTACTGCCACTCCTATTATACACTAGTTGTAACCGTCAGCAGCCACGACATATTATCGGTGTATCACAGTGCTCGGCAGACATCTGGCGCGAGAAGCAGAACGCCGAGATGCGTATGGAAACATATCTGCAAGAAGACATTGAACTGCGTTTTGCCGCCGCCCACGACAGCGACGAGCGACAGGTTCAGCAGATTGACAGCCTCGTAAAGACAGGCATCGACCTGCTCATCGTAGCCCCCAACCAGGTTCAGACCATCACTCCCGCCATCGACAAGGCCTACGACAGCGGCATACCCGTAATAGTGTTTGAGCGCAAGACAAGTTCAAAGAAATACACAGCCTTTATCTCTGCCGACAATTACGAGATGGGCCGTACCATGGGTGAGTACATTGCCAAGCAGATGAGCGGCAAGGGCCGTGTCATGGAGATCATGGGACTGAAAGGCTCTTCACCCGCCATAGAGCGCCACAAGGGTTTCGCCGATGCCCTGAGCCATTATCCTGACATACAGTTGGCTGCCACCCTGCAAGGCGACTGGACAGAGGAAAGTGCCGTCAAAGCCACCGAGCAGTGGCTCAGTCAACAGAGCAGTTTACAACCTATCGACTTTGTATTTGCCCAAAACGACCGCATGGCTATCGGAGCCAGAAGGGCGGCAGCAAATTCTCCACTTTTCACTCAGCAATTCTCACATACGAAGTACTGCGGCATCGATGGTCTGCCAGGCAAGGATGGCGGCATACAGCAGGTGCTCGACTCGGTGCTCGATGCCACCTATATATACCCCACTCATGGCGATCAGGTGCTCGACTTGGCTGTTGCCATACTCGATGGCAAGCCATACGACAAGGAAGTCATGCTCAAGTCGGCCCTCGTCACCCGCGACAATGCCAGCGCCCTGCTCATGCAGAGTGAGGAGACTATGCGCCAGACCGAATGGCTCGACCAGTTGCATGCCAAGGCCGACAGTTATCTGCACGAGCTTGACACCCAGCGACTGCTGACATTGGCCCTCACCGTCATCATAGTGATGGTCATCGTCAGTGCAGCCTTTGTTGTCATCAGCATGCGCCGCCGCCATAATCTGGAGCGCCAGGCTTTCTCGCTGGTTACGAGTCCTGCCACCACTCAGGCCGAAATCATTACTCCACCCGCAGCCAAGACAGAAGCCGCCACTCCGGCCACTACGAATACAGAAACAACAAGTCAAGACACGACAAACAACGAAGAGCCGACCGACGCAGAGGCCGAAACAGGCAACCAGTCAGACGACTCTCTGCCGGCCCAGCCGTCAAGTACCACTGGCAACAAACCCGAAATAACCGATGTCACGCCAGAAGAGCAGGCCGACATAGAGGCCGAAGCCGATGCCGATTCCCACTTCCTGGAGCGGCTGCGCAGCCATGTTCAGGAGGAGATGAGTGATACCGACTTCAGCGTAGAGACCCTGGCCGCCCAGATGGGAATGAGCCGAGTACAACTCTACCGCAAGGTGAAACTGCTCACGGGCCGCACCCCTGTAGATATCATACGCTTGAGCCGACTGAACCGCAGCAAGGTGCTACTGGCCCAAGAGGGTACTACTATCAGCGAGGTGGCATATTCTATTGGATTCTCCTCACCTTCGTATTTCACCAAATGTTTCAAGGATGAATTTGGCATTCTGCCTGGGGATATCAAAAAAGAATAGCCTCGCCTGCGTACATATTATATATTAAATAAGCGCTCCGACAGCGTTACTCCTAAAAATCGTTCAAAGAATACGAAATTTGTTTCAATGAACGATTTTTTTGCGTTTGTGAAACATCTCTTACATACCACAGACGCAAAATAGTCTACTTTTGCAGCAGTTATTTTTATTACTAACCCAAAAAACTGCAAGAAATGAAACAAACAAGACGATTCATTCTGAGTTTCCTACTCCTCCTCACGGGTACATTAATGTACGCGCAACAGGAAGTGACAGGAACAGTGACTGATGCCATGGGACCGGTAATCGGCGCCACGGTAATGGAAAAAGGTACGTCGAATGGTACCGTAACCGACTTCGACGGTAACTTCAAGTTGAAGGTGCAGACTGGTGCTACGCTGGTGTTCACCTACATCGGCTATCAGACGGTGGAGCTGCCTGCCCAGAATGGCATGACGGTAGAAATGAAAGAGGATGCCACAACGCTGAACGAAATCGTGGTTACCGGTTATCAGGTACAGCGCAAGGCCGACCTGACAGGCTCGGTGGGTGTCGTTGAAACCAAGGATTTCAAGACCAGCAACACTGACCCTATGGCTTCGCTGCAGGGTAAGGTGCCTGGCATGACCATCACTTCTAACGGTTCTCCCTCTGGCGAGGCTGATGTCCACATCCGTGGTATCGGCTCCATGGGAGGTTCAAGCACGACACCTCTCTATATTGTCGATGGCATGCCGTTCAGCGGTTCGCTGAACAGTCTGAA
>CAMHLV010000017.1 GCA_946186115.1 uncultured Prevotella sp.
AGAGTATCACCTTGACATGGTGGGGGTCCTTGGTTCGAGTCCAAGTGTCGACACACAAAAAAAAGAGGGTTTCAAAACCCTCTTTTTTTATGAAACACTTTAATTATTTTTTCTCATTTTTCACCAGATATCGCACTGTCAGTGTTGGCCGGTAGGTATTCTCCAGTATGACAGAGATGATGCCGTCGCTGGCATCGAAGTTGGCCACCTTGTGGTCGTCCTTCAGTATGGGGCAGTCGGGCCAGGCTTCCAAATCCTTCTCAAGTCCGTCGCGCAGCTGCTGCCACAACTGGCGAGTGCTGTCGTTGGTTGACAGAGAATAAGTTTCCTGCACAGCCTGCACCTTGTCCTGTTTATAGGCTGCCAGCACACGATAGCGCTCACCAGCCTTGGCAAATACAAGGGTGCGGCCACTGTCGGATGCAGCAGAATCAACAGCGAATCCACGTGCAAGCATTGAGTCAGTAAACTGAGTCATGGTAAGCGTAAAGGGCAGACCACGATAATTGAAAGGAGCCTTTTGAGAGCAGGCTGCGAAGACCATGACGGCCAATAGTGATAATGCGATTTTCTTCATATTGTTTATTATTTCTCTTCCTTACATTCGTGAGGCTTGGGCAGTACGGCCTGTATCCCAGCCTTATGCAGATTCTCCAACAACTGGTCGGCACTAAGCTCTTCAGAATGATATTTCACTGCCAGCGACTTGCGGCGGGCATTGGTATTGGCATCCTTGACACCCTTAATGGCTTTCACCTTGTCGAGTGTCTCTTGAGTCGACTGTTCTGCGGGAATAAGGAAATAGGCGTATGAACCCTTGCCACACTGACAGTAGCTTACGGGCGTATAACCCAGCTGTGTTATGATGGCACGGATGCTGTCGCCGCTTATCATGCTCTCTTCGTAACGCATTAAGACGCGATGTTTGTCAAGGCTGACACGGATACTATCAATGGCATTCACTTCTATCAGTTTTGCAGTGATGCGGTCGGAGCATTTCTTGCAGTGCATGTCATCGATACGCAGCGACATGATTTTCGGTTGGGCCCAGGCTCCTATACTCAGCAGTATAGCCATGGACAATAGCAATCTCTTCATTTATTTACTATCTATTTTTGTTAATATAACGTTTATTCTGACAACATTGTTACTTCTATGCAACGATTAGCTTGCAGCAAAAACTGTGCCATACGCTGAATCTGCCATGCTGTCATAGAATCAACCATCTTCTTATAGTCGATATCGAAATCAACGCCATCCTCCAACTCATGCCAGATGATATAGCTCCAATAGTCGTTGGTAATGGCTGCCTGGTCGTATTGCTTGACAAGGTACTTCTTCACCTTATCCATTGACGAGGCGGCCGGTCCCTGTTCGGCAATGAGTCGCAACTGATCATAGACAATGGGGTTAAGTTCATCATAGCGCTGCGGATCGGCATTATATGAGATACGTAGCATAGTGGTGGGATGATCATCCTTGTCGAAGTTGACTCCCACACGGACACCATACGTACCACCTTTCTCCTCGCGGACTGAGTCGGTATAGGCTATCTGCAGCACACGATTCAGGAAGTCGAGCTCCAGGTCGGCCTGAGCCGAGAAGGGGACATCTTGCGTATAGTAGATGCTGACATTTGCCAACGGAGTAGCCTGCTGCTTGCTGAATTTCACAACCTTCTGACCACCAACAATCTGAGGCACATTGTCCCAGTTGGTTTTCTCGCCCTTATGTGTGGCAGGCAGGGTGGCAAGATACTGTTTACAGAAGTTACGCAACTCTTGTTCGTCGAAATTGCCGATGACAACGGCTTTGAAATTAGAGGCATCGCTGAATCGCTCACGGTATATCTCTAAGATACGGTCATAGCTCACCTTGTCGAGAGTGGACTGAACTACCGGTTGCATACGAGGATGATGATTGTATAGCACAGCGTAACACGAGTCGTTATAGTCAACCTTCGGCGATGCGTTGCGGTTTGCCAGGAAGGAGCGCTGACGGTTCATCAGACTCTGGAATGCCACGGTGTCGCGACGAGGTTGCGTGAAGTAGAGATATGCCAGTTCGAACAAAGTCTTCATATCTTTGACGCTTGAGCTGCCATTGATACTCTGTCCACGTGAGCCTACCGAAGGCTGAACACGCACAGACTTGCCCGCCAGCATACGGCGCAATGTAGTCTGGTCGAACTCTCCCACTCCCCCCTCTGTCACTGCGGCAGAGAGAATACTGAAATTAGGAATGTCGGCATCGCCATAGAGTGAAGTACCGCCTTCGGCTGTCATCCGGAATGACACGGCATCAGCCTCATAGTCTGTCTTACGTGCATAGACCTTCAAGCCATTCGACAGTGTCAGCTCAGTGAAGCCATGCTTATAAGGTTTCTCACTGATTATTTCCCCAGCCTGAGGCAGACTGCCAATCAGGTTGTCGGCCAACTGCTGTTCAGCGTAGGGTGCATACTGAAGCTGCTGTGCTGCCAGAACAACCTCTTTGATTTGCTGCTCTGTAGGTATTATCACACCTTCTTTATCTGGGGCATACATCACTACGACCTGATTATTATCGGTAATGAGTTCCCGTACAGCAGCGTTTACCTCGTCAAGAGTTACTTCACGGTCGAACAGACGGACATTCTCCAGTTCCTGTTCTGCCGACAACAAAGGTTCCTGCGTCAGGAAATTCTGGACACAAGCACTGACATAGTGCGAGTTGCGGTAGTCGTCACGCATTTTATAGCGACGCTCGGCAGCATTCAGATACAGTTTCTTTGCACGGTCAAGTTCCGACTGTGTGAAGCCATGCTGACGAGTACGCTCTGCCATGCCTACTGCCGTCATAATACCACCGAGGATATTGTCCTGCCTACAACTGACACTCAGCGAGAAAGCCTCCTTGGTGCGACTGAGGAAGAATGTCGAGGCACGTCCCGTTGCACTCTGGAACGGAGGATTGGCTTGCTGGCGAATTTCCGACAGGCGGTCGTTAAGCATGCTGCCTATCAACCCATCAACGTAGTCGCCACGTACATAGCTCATAGTGTTTTTCTCACTATCGGGCGTAGCATCCCGCTTCTGGTAGAGATGGAAGAGTGCAATGGGCTGTTCCTTGTCTTTCTCTATGTCAACTATCATGGTGTCGTTGTCGCTGACGGGATAATAGATACGCTCGGCACGCTGCTTGGGGAGAGGAATACGTGAGAAGAGTTTCTTTATTTTCTGTTCTGTCTTGCTGACATCAATATCACCCACGATGATTACAGCCTGCAGGTCCGGACGATACCACTTATGATAGTAGTCGCGTAAATCCTGATAAGGGAAATTATCTACTATGTCCATAGAACCGATAGGCATGCAGTCCTCATACTTCGTACCTTTATATATCTTAGGCATAGCCTGCTCCATCAGTCTCTGAACGGCCATTCCAGCACGTCGGGTACGCCACTCCTCGTGAATCACGCCACGCTCCTTGTCTATCTCCTTGTCTTCCAACAGCAGATAGTGACTCCAGTCGTTAAGGATAAGCAGGCAGGAGTCGATGATACCCTCACGTTTCACCGGCACTGCAGAAATGTTATAGACTGTCTGGTCAACAGATGTATAAGCATTGAGGTTGGCACCAAACTTGACGCCAATGGTTTCGCACCAGGGTACGATGCCCAAGCCTCCCTTCTTTCCTCCCTTCTTAGCGGACTCGCCAGGGAAATGCTTGGTGCCATTGAAGGCCATGTGCTCCAGGAAGTGAGCCAGTCCGCGCTGGCGGGGCTCCTCCAAAATACTGCCTACACGCTGGGCAATGTAGAAGTCGGCCAGTCCGGCCTCCTTGGCATTGTGGCGGATGTAGTAAGTCATACCATTCTTCAGCTTGCCAGTGCGCACAGTGGGGTCCTGAGGCAACGGCTGCGCTCCGACTGTTGCTGCGGAAAGTGTCGCCAGCAACAGCATACTAACAGTCAATTTCTTCATAATTATATACTTTTACCTTTATTCTGCCTGCAAAAGTACGAAAAAAAATCCATATTGAAACACCTCTCAGTTAAGAATACCTAATAATGAGTATTGGCAGAAATGTTAATAATGCGTAACTTTGCACCCTCAAAGATTGCATGTCAACGAAACGAAGAGGAACATCATGAACACCCGAATGACCGCCATACTGCTATTTCTGCTGCTGCTCGCCACCCGAGTTGCGGCACAGGTGACGCTGTCGGGTAAGGTTATCGACGACGCCAACGGACAACCCGTGGAATTTGCCAGCATCCTGATAGCTGAAAGCAGTCAGTGGGCCGTGACCGACACGAAGGGCCGCTTCACCATCAAGGATGTTGCAGCGGGGCGACTGACGGTAACCGTACAGTGCCTGGGCTACCAAAAACGCAGTTGGACCATGAACATCACCAGCAGCATTACCAACATGCAACTGAAGTTGAAGGAGGAGAACCTGAAGCTGGAGGGCGTCACGGTGACGGCCAAGCGCAAGACCAACGAGAGCACAACGTCGTACACCATCAACCGATCGACACTCGACAACCAACAGATACTGAACGTCAGCAACATCGACGCCCTGCTTCCTGGTGGCAAGACCACCAACCCATCGCTGGTCAGCGACGACCGCCTGGCCCTGCGTAGCGGCAGTCAGGAGAAAGGCAACGCCTCGTTCGGCACAGCCATCGAGGTAGACGGTGTCCGCATGAGCAACAATGCGGAAACTGGTGAGACGCTGGCAGCCTCGACGAGAACCATCAGTGCCTCGAACATTGAGAGCGTAGAGGTGATTACCGGTATTCCTTCGGTAGAGTACGGCGACCTGTCGAACGGCATTGTGAAGGTGAATACGCGCAAGGGAAAGTCACCCTTTGTCATTGAAGGCAAAATCAACCAACACACGCACCAGCTGGCCGTCAACAAAGGCTTTGACTTGGGTGGAAGCAATGGGGTGCTGAATGCCTCGTTCGAACATGCACGCTCATTCTCGAATGCCGTATCGCCCTATACCGCCTATCAGCGCAATATCCTCTCGCTGAACTACATGAACATCTTTATGAATGACGACATGCCACTGACGCTCAACATCGGCATGAGCGGCAACATAGGCGGCTACAACTCAGAAGCGGACCCCGACGAGATGCTGGACGACTACTCGAAAGAGCGAGACAACACATTCCGCGGCCACTTCGACCTGCAATGGCTCATCAACAAGCCTTGGCTGACCAACCTGTCACTGCGAGGCTCCGTTGCCATGACCGACCGGAAGTCGGAAAACTACTACAGCTCCAGCAGTGCCTCGACGCAGCCCTATATCCATAGCAAGGAGGAGGGCTACTTCATCGCTACAGACTACGACGAGAATCCTAACGCTAACATCATCCTCGGTCCTACAGGCTATTGGTATGTCAAGGGATTCAACGACTCCAAGCCCATCAACTGGTCGCTGAAACTGAAAGCCGACTGGACTCACCGCTTCGGCAAGGTGCTGAACAAGCTGATGGCTGGTGCTGACTATACAGGCAACAAGAACAACGGACGCGGCACATACTACGATGACATGCGCTATGCCCCCACCTGGCGCGAATACCGCTACGACGAGTTGCCGGCCATGAACAATCTGGCTCTATATGTGGAAGACAAGGTGAGCGTGCCCACCGGCAAGCGATCAGTCATGGAGCTGACGGCTGGCCTGCGCAATGACATCACCTTCATCAGCAACTCAGACTATGGCACAGTCAGCAGCCTGTCGCCGCGTTTCAATGGACGTTACGTCTTCTGGCGCAACCAGCATAAGCGCTGGGTGAGTGAGCTGTCGATGCACGTCGGATGGGGCAAAAGCGTGAAACTGCCGTCGTTCCAGGTGCTCTACCCCACCCCTTCGTATGCCGACAGACTGGCATTTGCCTCGACATCAACGAGCGACAACAAGTCCTACTATGCCTATCACACCTATCCGTCGAAAGCTATCTACAACCCCGACCTGCGCTGGCAGTACACCAACCAGTCGGACTTCGGCGTAGAAATGGACATCAAAGGCACCCATATCTCGCTGTCAGCATTCCACCACCAGACGCACCGCCCCTACATGTCGACCGACCTGTACACGCCGATGACCTATAAGTACACGCCACCATCGTCGCTCAACGGACTAAACATCAGTGCAGAGAATCGACGCTTCGCAGTCGATCAGCAGACAGGTATAGTGACTGTCAGCGATGTTACGGGAGTTGCCGGCGCCACCCAACTGGCTTATATGGAGCGTAACACCTATACCGTCAACGACCGCTACATCAATGGTAGTACCGTCAACCGCTATGGGCTGGAGTGGATGATAGACTTTGCCCAGATACGTCCGCTCAGGACATCGGTACGACTGGATGGAAACTACTATTATTATAAAGGTATAGACGACGTGCTCTTTGCCGACATTCCACTGGGCGTCAGTTCTACCATGACTGGCAACCTGCCCTATGCCTATGTCGGCTACTATCGCGGGTCCAACATCACCAGCGCCAGCTACAGTGCCAATGCCGCCATTGCCAATGGGTCACTATCGAAGCAGGCCAACCTGAACGTGACGCTGACCACCCACATTCCACAAATCCGCATGATTGTCGCCCTGCGCATTGAGACAACACTCTACAACTACCGCCGTCAGCTGAGCGAATTCGAGGACGGCACACGCGGCATCGTGCTGGAAAAGGCTGGCGACTACTTCGGCACTCCCTACGACGGCAACAGCGAGAACAAATACCTCGCGCTCTATCCGGAATACTACTCGACGTGGGACAACCCCAGCCAGCTCCTGCCCTTTGCCGAGAAGTTTGCATGGGCCAAGGACAACGACCAGACACTCTACAACGATTTGGCCAAACTCGTCATACGCTCGAATTATCCCTACGTCATGAATTCCAACAAGATATCGAGCTACTACTCGGCCAACCTGAGTATCACCAAGGAGATTGGCGACCACGTCAGCATTTCGTTCTATGCCAACAACTTCTTCAACAACATGAAGACGGTACACTCGTCACAGACCGACCTGGAAACGTCGCTCTTCTCAAGCGGATATATTCCCAGCTACTATTATGGATTATCACTTAAACTGAAGTTATAAATTAAAAAGTATCAAGAAAATGAGAAAACTATTCACAATGATGACGCTCGCTGTGATGGCACTCTGCCTGACAGCTTGCAGTGACAAAGACGATGAAGTAAAACTGGCTGACCTGACGATTCAGTTGACTGGTATTTCAGACCTCTCCGGTTTTAACGTTGTGCTGACCAATGCTACGACAGCTGCCAGCTATATTGGTACGACAACAGCCACAGGCTCTGTCGTCTTCCAGGTGACGCCTGGTGTCTATAACGCTACCGTATCAGAGATTCGCTATGCTGAGGGCTATCGCTATGTCTATAATGGTGTCGCCAGCAATATTACGCTGACTGCCGACAAGGGTGCAACAGCAACCATCGAGCTGAAGGAGGCTAAGACCAGCCAGGTCATTATCAAGGAGCTGTATAATGGTGGTGTGCTGAAAGACGACGGCAAGAGCAAGTTCCAGTATGATAAGTGCGTTATCCTGTATAACAACACTGACGTGAAAGCCAGCATCACCAACCTGGGCTTCGGTATGGTAGCTCCCGCCAACTCATACGCCAATAATAAAAACTATGGTACTGACGGCAAGCTGAGCTACGAGTCAGCAGGCTTCACACCTTCATGGAACGGTATCTGCTATTACGAAGGAACCATCGATATCGAACCTTACTCACAGGTTGTCATCAACATTCACGGTGCCATCGACAACACACAGACCGTGAGCAACTCTGTCAACTATGCTAACGCCGACTACTACTGCATCTACGATCCTGAGAGCGGCTACAACAACACAGGCTACTATCCCACCCCTGCTAGTGTCATCCCCACCTCACACTACCTGAAAGCTGTGCGCGTTGGTTTGGGTAACGCATGGGCACTGAGTGTCGTTGCACCTGCCTTCTTCGTCTTCCAGGCTCCAGACACCAATCTGAACCAGTATGCCAACAATGCCGAGAATATCTGGTACGATGGTGGTGAAGAGGGTTCGACAGTATGGGCCTGTGTAAAGATTACCAACGACTGGATCTTCGACGGCATTGAGGTCTTCTCCAATGCTTACGACGACAACCTCAAGCGCCTGACCAGCGACATCGACGCTGGCAGCGTAGGTCTGACCAACTATCTGGGTCACTCGCTCTATCGCAACGTCGACAAGGCTGCTACCGAGGCACTGGCCGAGAATGCAGGCAAACTGGTGTACAACTACTCACTGGGCGTAGACAAGTCTACCGACCCCAGCGGCATCGATGCAGAGGCCTCCATCAAGAATGGTGCCCACATCATCTATATGGATACCAACAACTCTACTGCTGACTTCCACGAGCGTCAGAAATGTTCATTAAGAAACTAATATACTCACTCCTATTCCTGTGCGTGGCATTCAGTGGTCACGCACAGGACTCTCTGCTGCTTCGCGACTATCAGTACGTGAAGCGACAAAGCCCGTGGCTGACAAGTAACAATGCCGCAGGCTTAACCAACTATCTATCCCCCAACATCGCAGAGGCTGAAGCAGGACTCAGCTATGCCAAAGGCGAACTCATAGACTACTGGCAGGCACCTACCCTCTTGCAGGCTAACGTTCGTGCAGAGGCCTTCCAACGCCTCTCGTCCAGAACTGTCGTTTACGGTTGCATCAGCTATGACAACTACACTGGCCGTAACATGGCAGGCTCAGCCTTTATCAATCCAACACGAAAGCCATTTGACATCGTGGAAGACTCGTTGACCAACAAGGGACGTAAACACCGCGACACCTACCAACTGGCAGGAGCCATCGGTGTGGATTTGGGAAAGGGCTTCGCCATTGGAGGTCGCATCGACTATACGGCTGCCAACTATGCCAAATACAAAGACCTGCGCCATAGCAACAAGCTGATGGACCTAAAGCTCAGTGTCGGAGCCACCTACCGGCTACTGGAACAGCTGACGGTGGGCGCCAACTATCTGTACCACCGCAACACGGAAAGCATCTCTTTCAGCACTTATGGCAAGAACGAAAAGGTGTATAAGTCGCTCATCGATTACGGCAATTTCATGGGCCGTGTCGAGCAGTTCGGCAATTCAGGATACACAGAGAAAAGTCGCGAGATGCCACTAGTAGAAGACCTGCATGGAGGCAGCCTGCAGATAGCATGGAAGCCCAACGGGCAGTGGTCGTTCCACAACCAGTTCAGCATCGGACACGGTGACGGCTACTATGGACGTAAGTCGCCCTATACCATCACCTTCACTGGCCACAAAAGAGACTTTCTGGAGTATCAGGGAAGCCTGAGCCATCAGGCAGAAGACTCCCGCCATCGCCTGGACTTCGGCATCAGCACAGAAAAACTGGTGAACAACACCGAGACCTATCGCGAGCTCACCAATGCCAACGGAGCCCATTACTATGAGTATTATGACCCAGTGAAAGCCGGTGACAAGAAGTGGACAAATATCCATATCGACTATACTGCCGACCTCATGGTCCGTGGCGAGTTGCCTACATGGACACTGACGGCAGGCTTCGACTATATGCAGCGCAAACAGACGGGCATCCTCTACCCCTACTACCGCAAGCAGAAGTTGAATACAATGCTGGGGCAAGTCAGTGCCACACGCCATATCCTACTACGCAAGGGTGTGCTGTCGGCAACAGCCCGCATGAGCTATCAAAAAGGCAGTGGAGAGCCTTACAAGGACGGCATCTACCAAACGCCCTCTGACGAGGAATACGCACCACCCACCATGCCAGCATGGCTCTATCAGGAATACCGCTACCTGACTGCCGGACAATTCGGCGTAGGGGCAGAAGCCAAATATGCCTTCATCATCCCCAAGACAAAGCTGAGTACGTTTGTGAAAGGCGGCTTTAAGTATAGCAAAAGCGGCAGTTCCAACGAATATACCGAAGGAGACTACCGCCTTAGACTATGCTTTTCAGTAGGATGCCTGTTCTAAGCCTACTTTACGTTTCCAACTTTTATAAGATATTGACCTTTGGTCATGCCTTGCTGCTCTCGGGCCTGCTCATGCAAAGCATGGCAGGTCTCTCGCTTGCACCAAGTATTCACCAATCTGAACGGCGTTCAGGGCAGCACCCTTGCGAATCTGGTCGCCAGAGAGCCAGAAGGTCAGTCCGTTCTCATCGCTGAGGTCCTTGCGTACACGACCTACATAGACATCGTCCTTGCCAGCTGTTTCCAGTGGCATGGGATAGAGCAGGTTGGCAGGGTCGTCAACCAGTGTACAACCGGGAGCAGCGGCAATGGCCTGCTGAGCTTCCTCGACGCTGATGGGACGCTCGGTCTCAATCCACACGCTCTCGGAGTGTGAGCGCAGTGAACTGACACGGACACACATGGCCGAGCACTTGGCATCGGTATGCATAATCTTCTGTGTCTCGTTGTACATCTTCATCTCCTCCTTGGTATAGCCGTTGGGCTGGAAGACGTCAATCTGAGGAATGACATTGTATGCCAACTGATGAGGGAACTTCTTGATGGTCTTCACCTCTCCGTCCTCAACCATCTCCTTGTACTGCTGCTGCAGTTCGGCCATAGCGGCAGCGCCTGCTCCAGAAGCACTCTGGTAGCTGCTGACATGAATACGCTTGATGTGGCTCAGCTGCTCAAGGGGCTGCAGCACAACAACCATCATGATAGTGGTGCAGTTGGGGTTGGCAATGATACCGCGAGGACGATTGTGAGCGTCAGCGGCATTGCATTCGGGGACTACCAAGGGTACGTCGTCGTCCATACGGAAGGCACTGGAATTGTCAATCATGACACAACCATACTTCGTGATGGTCTCTGCAAACTCCTTCGATGTACCGGCACCGGCAGAGGTGAAGGCAATATCGATATCCTTGAAATCATCATTATGCTGGAGCAACTTCACGGTCAGCTCCTTGCCACGGAAAGTGTATTTCGTGCCTGCTGAGCGTTCTGAGCCAAACAGTACGAGTTCGTCCATAGGAAAATTTCTCTGGTCAAGGATACGCAAAAACTCCTGACCCACGGCGCCTGAGGCACCCACAATTGCTACTTTCATAAGCCTAAATACCTAAATATTATAAAACTTGGCTGCAAAGGTACGAAATAATTTTCAATTTTCAATTTTCAATTTTCAATTAATTTCGTACCTTTGCAGTCGAAATGCTGAATTTAGCACAATATTTCCCGATTACGAGTCCGACACTGATATTCTTTGTCGTGTTGCTCATCATCCTGTTTGCCCCTATCGTCATGGGTAAACTTCGCATCCCGCATATCATTGGAATGGTTCTGGCGGGCATGCTAATCGGCAAATACGGACTGAACATCCTGGAGCGCGACTCGTCGTTTGAGCTTTTCGGCAAGGTGGGACTGCTATACATAATGTTTCTTGCCGGACTGGAGATGGACACGGAGAGCGTGAAGAAAAACTCAAAGCGCTTCCTAATCTTCGGACTACTGACGTGCCTGATACCCCTTGGATTGACATACGTAATGGCTATCTGGCTGCTGCATTATTCACAGACAGCTTCATTCCTGTTGGGTTGCATCATGGCCTCAAATACGCTTATTGCCTACCCTATCATCTCGCGCTATGGACTACAGCGCAACTCAAGCGTGATGCTCAGCGTGGGATCGTCGATGCTGTCGCTCTTCATGGCCCTGCTGATGCTGGCTGCATTAGCTGCTTCATACGGCGAGAATGTAGGCTTCGGATTCTGGATTCTGTTCCTGCTGAAGTTCGGGTTCTTCTGTTTTGGCAGCATCTGGCTTATTCCCAAGTTAGCACGCTTCTTCCTGCGCCGCTACTCTGATTCCATCATGCAGTTCATCTTCGTACTCAGCGTGATGTTCTTCTCGGCAGCCCTATCTGAGGCTATCGGCGTAGAAGGCATTGTGGGGGCTTTCATAGCGGGCCTTATATTAAATAGGTATATACCGCATGTCTCGCCGCTTATGAACCGCATCGAGTTTATCGGAAATGCATTGTTCATACCATATTTCCTCATCGGTGTGGGAATGCTCATCAATATCGGCACACTGTTTGACGGACCGCGGATGCTATGGATAGTATTTCTCATAGCCTTCTTCGGAACATTCGGAAAAGCACTGGCGGCCTATCTGTCGAGCCTGCTGTTCAAACTACCTAAGTCGGCAGGAAATATGATGTTCGGACTGACATGTGCACACGCTGCGGGTGCCATCGCTATGGTGATGGTAGGCATGAGGCTGGAGGTCTCGCCGGGTCATTATCTTGTCACCGACGACATGCTGAACGGTGTGGTCATCATGATACTCATCACTTGTATTGTCAGCACGTTGATGACGGAACATGCCTCACAACAGATAATACTCCAACAGACAGCGGTCAACGGATTACCGACTGATGCCAACCCGTCGAGCGACGAGAAGATGCTGCTCTGTGTGAAGTATCCCGACATAGCTCCGCAACTGCTAGAGCTATCGATGATGATGCGCAACCCGAAACATAAGCGCGGAATAGTTGCCCTCAATGTGGTTTACGACGACACCAATGCCACAGTTCACCGCGAACAGGGACTGCGCCTGTTGGAGCAACTGGCACAGCGTGCTACAGCCAGCGACATAGACATGCAGACTCAGGTACGGTTAGCCACCAACATTGCCAATGGTATCAAACATGCCTTCCGCGAATTCGGTGCTTCGGAAATCATCATGGGAATGCACGTCCACACGGATGTCAATCCCAAGTTCTGGGGTGAATTCATTCAGAGTCTCTACAACGGACTGAACCGGCAAATAGTTCTGACACGCTTCGTACAGCCTCTGAACACCCTTCGACGCATACAGGTTGTGGTTCCCTCACGTGCTGAATTTGAACCGGGATTCCACCGCTGGCTGGAACGACTGAGCCGCATGGCAGGCAACCTGGATTGCCGCATCCAGTTCCACGGTCGCAACGAGTCGATTGAACTTATCCGTGAATACATCAACAACCGTCACCCCAATGTCAGGGTGGAATATACATATATGGCTCACTGGAACGAACTGCCACGCCTGGCCGGCAACATCAGCAACGACCACATGTTCGTGGTAGTCACAGCCCGTAAGGGTACTATCTCTTACAAAAACGCCATGGAGCGGCTTCCAAATGAACTGCAGCAACACTATTCAGGCAAGAACCTCATGATTATCTTCCCCGACCAGCATGGCGACGCCAAGGAGGAGAGCATGACATTCACCATGGCTCAGCACCAGGAGGAGTCGAGTATCTATAACACCATTGCCCAATGGATTAACAAGAAAAGGAATTGACGGTTAAAAGAAGTAAGGAATAAAGATTATGATAGACATCAAAGGCATCAAGAAGAGCTTCGGCTCATTGGAGGTATTAAAAGGAATAGACCTGCATATCAACCGCGGCGAGGTGGTCAGCATCGTCGGCCCCAGCGGAGCCGGCAAGACCACCCTACTCCAGATCATCGGCACGCTCGACAAGCCCGACGCCGGCACCGTGTACGTCGACTCAGTCGACGTAACCAGCCTCTCTCAACGCAAGCTCTCCGACTTCCGCAACCGCCACATCGGCTTCGTATTCCAGTTCCACCAGCTGCTGCCGGAGTTCACCGCCATTGAGAACATCATGATTCCCGCCTACATCGCCGGCACTTCCAACAAGGCTTCACGACAGCGTGCAGAGGAACTGCTGCGCTTCATGGGGCTCAGCGACCGTGCCAACCACAAGCCCAACGAACTGTCGGGCGGCGAGAAGCAGCGCGTGGCCGTAGCCCGTGCCTTGGTGAACAATCCCGCCGTCATCCTGGCCGACGAGCCCAGCGGCTCGTTAGACTCGAAAAACAAGGAGGAACTGCACCAGCTCTTCTTCGACCTGCGCGACAAATTCGGTCAGACCTTCGTCATTGTCACCCACGACGAGCACCTGGCCAGCATTACCGACCGCACAATACAAATGCGCGACGGCCTATTGGTCCTCCCTGAGGACTACACAAATGAGGCGGTTACTCAACCCCAATGATATTGTTTTGCTTCCGCAGCAGCGAAAGGAATATAAGGACAAAAACCATAGCCTGCTGGCAGATACCAGCAGGCTATTGTTATAAATGTAGGTGATAACCCTTAAAACTCAGCGCTCTTCGGGGTACGTGGGAATGGGATAACGTCACGGATATTCTGCATGCCTGTAACGAACAGGATGAGACGCTCGAAACCGAGACCGAAACCGGCATGGGGGCATGAACCCCAGCGACGGGTGTCGATATACCACCACAGGTGGGTCTTATCCATCTCACGACGCTCTATCTCGCCCATCAGCTTGTCGTAGCTCTCCTCACGAACGGAACCGCCGATAATTTCGCCAATCTGCGGGAACAGCACGTCAGTACCCTGCATCGTCGGTCCGGGAGCAATAGCGCCCTTATAGCCGATAGAGGCTCCGTCGGCTGAATCGACGGGTTCATTCTGCTTCATATAGAACGACTTGAAAGCACGGGGATAGTCGGTCATAATGACGGGCTTCTTGAAGTGCTCCTCTACGAGGTAGCGCTCGTGCTCGCTGGCCAGGTCGTCGCCCCAGTTGCATGGGAACTCGAACTTCTTGCCGTTCTTGATGGCCTCCTGAAGGATGTTGATACCCTCGGTATAAGGTAGGCGGACAAAATCCGACTGAACAGTGCCTTCAAGACGCTGGATGAGAGTCTTGTCGATCATTTGATTCAGGAAAGCGAGGTCGTCCTTACAATTGTCGAGAGCCCAACGCACGCAATACTTGATGAAGTCTTCCTCAAGATCCATCAGTTCTTCCTGATCGAGGAAGGCAACCTCTGGTTCTACCATCCAGAACTCTGCCAGATGGCGCGGTGTGTTGGAGTTCTCTGCACGGAACGTGGGACCGAAGGTGTAGATGGCTCCCAGAGCAGTAGCTCCGAGTTCACCCTCCAGCTGTCCTGATACCGTCAGTGAAGTCTGTTCACCGAAGAAGTCGTCGTCGTAGATTATCTTGCCCTGCTCGTCCTTCTTCAGGTCGTACAGGTTTTTCGTTGTCACCTGGAACATGTTTCCTGCACCCTCACAGTCAGAAGCTGTAATCAGTGGCGTGTGGAAATAGAAGAAGCCATGCTCGTGGAAATAGGTGTGGATAGCCATTGCCATATTGTGACGGATACGCATTACAGCACCAAAAGTATTGGTGCGCAGACGCATGTGGGCGTTCTTGCGCATCACCTCGAAGCTCTGGCCTTTCTTCTGCATTGGATAGGTGTTGTCGCAGAGACCATAGATCTCCAGCTTGGTAGCTTGAACCTCGCTGGTCTGGCCGGCACCCTGGCTCTCTACCAGCGTTCCTGTGGCGCTGATGCATGAACCGGTGGTGATGTCCTTGAGCAGCTGCTCGTCGAATTTCGACGGGTCAACGACAACCTGTACGTTTTTGATGGTCGAACCGTCATTCAGTGCGATGAAGTCGACAGCCTTACTCGAACGATGGGTGCGTACCCATCCCTTTACGCATACTTCCTTTCCAAATTCCGTACTCTGCAGTACGTCAATTATCTTTGTTCTTTTCATTGTTTTCCTTGTTTTGTTTGTTGCTATAGCATAGCAGCATACTTGACTTTATTCATACGCTCCCATGCGCAGGCGGTCAACCTCCTCTTCTGTGAGGTAGCGCCAGTCGCCGCGACGAACGTTCTTCTTGGTCAGACCGGCAAACTGCACACGATCAAGCTTGGTCACCTTGTAGCCCATGCTCTCGAAGATACGGCGCACGATGCGGTTCTTACCAGAGTGAATCTCTATGCCGACAGACTTCTTGTCCTTCTCATCGGCATATTCAATGGCATCAGCCTTGATGTCACCATCCTCCAGTGTGATGCCTTCGGCAACCTGCTGCATGTCGTGAGCGGTCAAGTTCTTATCCAAGTGAACATGATATATCTTCTTCTTCAGGAACTTCGGATGTGTCAGCTTAGAAGCCAAGTCACCATCGTTTGTCAACAACAACACACCTGTGGTGTTGCGGTCGAGACGACCTACAGGATAGATGCGCTCAGGACAAGCACCTTTCACAAGGTCCATCACAGTCTTGCGCTGCTGAGGATCGTCGCTCGTGGTCACATAGTCCTTGGGCTTGTTCAGCAGAACATAAACCTTCTTCTCGGGCGTCACGGGGGCGTCGTGGAACTTCACCTCATCGGTGCGCAACACCTTGGTACCCAGCTCGGTAACAACTTGGCCGTTGACAGTAACCACACCTGCCTGGATGAACTCATCGGCCTCGCGACGGCTGCAGACACCAGCATTTGCAAGGAACTTATTCAGACGGATGGGCTCATTGGGATCGTAGTTCTCCTCCTTATACTCAATGCGCTTCTTCATCGAATACTTGGCATTGGGGTCATAACCACTCTGACGGGGACGGAAACCGCCCTGACGCTGTGGACCATAGCCACCACGCTGACGATAACCACCCTGACGCTGCTGGCCGTAGCCGCCACGCTGCAGGCCATAGCCGCCTTGATACTGCTGACCATAACCGCCCTGACGGGGCTGATAACCGCCTTGCTGACCATACTGCTGACGGGGACGGGGCTGATAGCCGCCCTCACCATCCTGCTGCTGGTTGTAGTGAGGACGATAGCCACCCTGCTGACCATACTGCTGACGGGACTGGTAGCCACCCTGCTGACCATACTGCTGACGAGGACGGGGCTGATAGCCACCCTCCTGACTATTATAATTGTTACGGGGACGATAGCCACCACGCTGAGGGGTGTTGCCTTGCAGTCCGGCACCAAAGCCCTCTGGGCGGAAACCACCTTCCTCTTGGTTGTAAGCACGCTGATAGCCACCCTGTTGTGTGTTATACGGGCGAGGCTGATGAATACGCGGACGCGGTGAACGTCCCGGGCGATAGCCCTGATAGCCGCTCTCATGAGCTGTTGAATTCTGCTGCTCAGCAGACTGTTCTTCGTTTTTCTTTTCGTTTTCGAATTCCATAATTAACTCCTGTTTTATTGATTAGCCGGGAGCCTCACGGCTCTCCTTGTGTTGATGATAATAATAATTGTATCTTAAATTCCTGTATAATTCATTGGTGTGATAGCCATCAATTCGGCCTTCACTTCGTCGCTGACCTCCAGATGCTGTATGAAGTCATGAATGGTCTGTTGGGTCATCTTCTGGTTGGTACGTGTTAGAGCCTTCAGCGCCTCATAAGGATGCGGATAAGCCTCGCGGCGCAAAATAGTCTGAATGGCTTCAGCCACCACTGCCCATGTATTGTCCAAATCCTCTTCAAGTTTCTCCTCGTTCAGGATGAGTTTGCGCAATCCCTTAAGTGTGCTCTGTATGGCGATAAGCGCATGTCCCATGGGGACACCCACGTTGCGAAGCACCGTAGAGTCCGTAAGGTCACGCTGCAGACGACTGACTGGCAATTTCTGTGCCAGGAACTGCAGTACGGCATTGGCCATACCCATGTTACCCTCAGAATTTTCAAAGTCGATGGGGTTTACCTTGTGAGGCATTGCGCTCGAACCCACCTCGCCAGCCTTGATCTTCTGCTTGAAATATTCCATGGAGATATACATCCAGAAGTCGCGATCCAAATCAATGATGATAGTATTGATACGGCGCATGGCATCAAAAATAGCGCCCAACCAGTCGTAGTTTGAAATCTGGGTGGTCCACTGTTCACGCTCAAGTCCCAGCTTTTCAGAAACGAAGCTGTTGCCGAACTCGCGCCAGTCGTACTGAGGATATGCCACATGATGAGCGTTATAGTTGCCTGTGGCTCCACCGAACTTTGCAGTGATAGGCGTATCCTTCAGACCACGCAACTGCTCTTCCAGACGATAAACATACACCATGATTTCCTTACCTAGACGTGTTGGTGAGGCAGGCTGTCCGTGAGTCTTTGCCAGCATGGCTACATTCTTCCACTGCTCAGCATAGTCATTCAGTTGCTCTATCAACTCTTCCACCAGTGGGCAGTACACATCTTCCAGAGCCTCCTTGATACTCAGAGGCACCGATGTGTTATTTATATCCTGTGAAGTCAGGCCGAAATGGATAAACTCCTTGGCCTCAGCAGGAAAACCGCTGAGAACATCGATTTTTTCCTTGATAAAATACTCCACGGCCTTAACGTCATGATTGGTGGTCTGCTCGATTTCCTTTACCCGAGCAGCATCCTTTTCAGTAAAGTTGCGGTAGATGTCGCGCAACGACTCGAAGAGGCTATGGTTGAAATTTTCCAATTGTGGCAAGGGTAACTCGCAGAGTGTGATGAAATACTCAATCTCAACACGCACACGATAGCGAATCAGCGCATATTCCGAAAAGTATCCTGCCAACTTGTCTGTCTTACTTCTGTAACGGCCGTCAATAGGCGAGACGGCAGTTAATACATCCAGTTCCATTGTTGTCCTTATTCCTTAATATATATACTCTTATTACAATCTCTAATTGAGGATGCAAAGGTACAAAATAATTGATAATTAACAATTGATAATTGATAATTATTTTAACCCATGATGCCATTTTTTTGATATTTAACAAAAAAAGTTCCGAACTTGCGTTCGGAACTCCTTGTGGGCGCTGACGGATTCGAACCGCCGACCCTCTGCTTGTAAGGCAGATGCTCTAAACCAGCTGAGCTAAGCGCCCTTTTGTTTCAAAAGCGGTGCAAAGGTACGATGTTTTTTTGAAACCACCAAACTTTTGCACCACTTTTTTTTAATAAATGCTCAATTTTTTATGATTTTACTTGATTTCTACCGTGGCACGACGGTTAAATGGTGCCGGAGAGATGGTATCAACACCACCTGCAGCCACCTTCTCTATCTGGTCTGAACTTATTCCCAATTTAAGCAGTTCGGCCACCAATGCATCTGCGCGCTGCTGAGACAACTGAAGATTCTGCTCCTCTGAACCAGTCTGACTGTCGGCATATCCGGTAACGAGAAGTTTGGTTCCCTGCTGCTTTGCCACCTCTACGAGGGCTGCCACATTCTGCAATTCACGCTCTGAGTTGATAACAGCTTTACCTAAATCGAAGAACACAGACACAGGAGCAGTCACGATCTGAACAGCAGGAGCCTCCATCTGTGGCGTCTGGGGGTCCACTTCCTGAGCAGACAGTCTTTCATTCTCTGCAAGAGCATCAGCCAGCTGAGCGTTCAGGGCATCAATCTCGCTCTGCGACAGAGCCTGCATTGCTTCAATATCGGGAGTACGATTCCATGTAGATTTACCCAAACGGTAGGTCAGTCCGAGCTCTACATTTACGTTGCGATCTTTATTCTTGAATGTATGTGAGGCATTGTGATATACAGGGCAGCCGTCGAAATCCGGTTCAAGAGCCATAATGTTGACATCAAGATTGAAATCCAGTTTAGGAGTCAGGCGGAATGTATTTAACAGTCCCAAGCCCAGTCCCATAGAATAACGTCCGTAGGTCATGTTGCGGCCTATACCTCCTCCAAGATAAGGGATGAAGTTCCATACACGTTGCTCATTGTAGCCAAGCAGCATATTGCTGAGATTCAGCATCACCTGCTCCTGAAGAGTCCAGTATTTGTTGGCATTAGTAGCCTTATCCTCAGAAATCACTGAGCGGCCCCAGACTCCATTGAACTTAGTTCGAAGTCCGATACCTGGAGTAAACCACTTACCTATTGCCAGCGAGAATCCCAGATTTGTACGGTAGTCCTTAGTAAGCTGACCGAAGGAAATACCTTTGTCCTCCTGACTACCCCAGAATGATGTCGCAGCAAAATTAGCCTGAACATACCAGTTGGCCCAAAAAGAATTGGTAGATACAAGGTGCTTCTCTTCAGCAACCTCATCTTGTGCCATTATCGTCAATGAAACACTGGCGAATGCCAAAATCATAATAATCTTTCTCATCGTCATTATCTATTAAAACGGTTATCTACTATCAACCACCCAGCAGTTTCTCTATATCGTGCTGTGGTAATATTGCGAGGATGGGATGTCCGTCGGGAGTATAGTTGACATTAGAACATGCGAACAACTCATTGACCACATTCTCCATCTCGTCATTATTAAGTATCTGCCCCTGCGGAATAGCGACCTGACGAGCCATACTCAGTGCCAAAGAACTGTTCAACTCGTCGGAAGCGTCAGAACCGCTATTGATGGCATCATCAACCATGCTGTGAAGCAGCTGCACATAATCAATACCTTGAATGCCGGCAGGAATACCATTGACAGCATAACTGCCCTGACCAAGACTGCACAAGTCAAAGCCCATTGCCGAGAGACGTGGCAACAGTTGCTCAACCATGACCGTCTCAGACGGGGCAAACTGCACAACCTCAGGAAACAACACCTGCTGGATTTCTGCAGTGCGCTTCTGCAGTTGCGACATGTATTGCTCGTAGCGGATACGGACGTCAGCCCTATATTGGTCGATTATCATTAGCCCAGACTTTACTGCAGTCATAATATAGCATCCCTTGTACTGATAATGCACTGGCGACTTGTCCTCTACAGGATTCAGAGACGCAAGGTCGGAGGCTGGTGCTGTATCAAAGAGAGATGGACTGTCGGTGTTGCGGGATTCCGGAAGCCCCTCATATAGTTGCTGCCAGTTATCGGGAGCAGACTTTGCACGCCCCGCAGGAGAGACAAACGGATTATACTGCGGTGTACGCTGAGTAGAAGGGAATGGAGGAACCACTGTATTGTTGGGATCATACGGGGGAATCTCCGGACGTCCCTCTGTATCAAAGTCTATCTGTGGTATCTCACAAAACTGCCCTATTGCATCCTTGACTGCAGCAGAGAGAATCTGCCAGATAGCTTGTTCGTTCTCAAACTTAATCTCGGTCTTTGTAGGGTGTATATTTACGTCAATGTCAGCAGGGTTTACCTCGAAATATATAAAATAAGGTACGTGCGAGCCCGATGGTGTCAGGCGCTCGAAAGCCTGCTGCACAGCCTTATGGAAGTAAGGATGCCTCATGTAACGGCCATTTACGAAGAAATACTCTGTGGCTCCTTTCTTGCGGGCCGACTCTGGTTTACCAACAAATCCACTTATCTTACAAAGCGATGTTTCAACGTTGACAGGCAACAGTTCCTGACCATAGCGGCGGCCATAAACGTCGGCTATACGCTGTCGCAAAGAACCCACACGCAGGTTCATCAGTTCTTGTCCGTTGCTATGAAGTGTGAAACTCACATCAGGATAGACGAGCACGATGCGCTCAAATGCCGTCAGGATATTGTTAAGTTCGGTCGCGTTAGTCTTGAGGAACTTACGACGGGCAGGCACATTGAAGAACAAGTTGCTGACAGTGAATCTACTACCCACAGAACAGGAGCAGGGTTCCTGACTCTCAACATGCGAACCAGAAAGAACAAGGCACGTGCCCACCTCATCTTCTTTACGGCGGGTACGCAACTCCACCTGAGCCACTGCAGCTATCGAGGGTAGTGCTTCGCCGCGGAAGCCCATAGTATGAAGTGAGAAGAGGTCATCGGCTTTGCGTATTTTCGAGGTGGCATGACGCTCAAAGGCAAGACGAGCGTCGGTTTCCGACATGCCACAGCCATCGTCGATGACCTGTATCGAAGTGCGACCGGCATCAATCACCAGCACATTAATAGTACTGGCTCCAGCATCGACAGCGTTTTCCACCAGTTCCTTTATAACAGAGGCCGGACGCTGTATTACCTCACCTGCGGCAATCTGATTTGCCACGCTGTCAGGAAGCAGTTGGATTACGTCGGTCATTGTCCTATTTTGTTTTTGGGAGCCTCACGCCGCTTCTGCTCCTTCAGTTCCGTACCTCCTTCTTTGGGACGCCAATTAAAGATATCGTCCTTACTCAAAGGTCTGATATAATCGAACCATGCATAGCCGGGGAGGAAATACATACTGGGGGGAATCTGCGTCATAGGATAGAGCGTACCTGTTGGCTTCTCCATCCAGATGCGCTTCATCTTGCGCTTTTCCATAAACATCTTGAGCAGAGGTGTCTCTGTATAGTTAAGACCAATAAGAGTGCTGTCAGAGTCGTCGATAGGATAATAAACTATCTTCACATTGTCTATTGCCTGCGACTCACGCATCTCGCCATTGACAAAGAATGCTTTCATCTCCTTCGACGAAACCTGATTGAAATGTATTGAATCAGACATCTGCTCAACCGAGAATGCCTGTCCTATAACATGGGCCCAATCTATGGTCGAATCATTCATATATACACAGATCTTCTCTCCGAACAATTGCTGGCCGTCATTCCACACAATGGGATCGCGATACATTGTCATACAGGAGTCTTGGGTGTTATAAACCAGCGAATCGCATACGGCCTGAACATCCACACGATATGCCCGAACCTTGTTGTAGGCATGTATCTTGCGATAGACAGAATCAGTATTGATATTGAAAGTAAAGATCTTGAAAGTGTCAGCATGCATAAACAACGAGTCTTTCTGTGAGAAGTCAACGGCAACGGCCCGTTTGGTTGCCATGGCATAACCTGTAGAGTCGTTATATTCACAATAGTCTCCTGTCAGCATGTTTTTATTTACTGAGTCGGTAAATATGACATCCCTGTAGGCATGATTGGTACCCGTCTTGGCATTGTGATACACGCTGTCGCCTATTAGCGTACGTCCCTGATCTTTAATGATAGAACGTCCAAAGAGTTCCGACTGCTCTGTACGTGTGTTGTAGTAACCGTTTTCACTATATATGTCACTGCTTCCAGAATGTATCTTCGATGGTCCTACGATATGCGCTGTCGAAGTTCGTGTATCATAATACAACGAGTCGGTGGTCAGATACATCTTATTGTCTTTGAGCCGTACATCATAATAGAACATAGCAATCTTAGAATCAGTATGATATTCACCCCAGTCGCTAGTAAGTGTCGACTTACCATCAACAAGTTTACCTCCTTCAAAGAAATTGCCGAAACTATACATACGGTCATAGTCGAGCGAGTCGGTATAAAGAGTAGTCTTTCGATGCTTAAGGACTACATTGCGACGGGCCTGCGCCAACTGGTCATTACCGTCATAATATGCATAGTCGCTAGTAAGGCGAAGTGTGTCACCCTGTACCATCTTAACATGTCCGAAAGCCTCAAAAGAATTTGACTGCTCAAAGAAGTGGGCACTGTCACAATACAGATTGGCACCTACATGACGGAAATGTACATGACCGTTGAGCACCTGAGCGTCACCATTGCGATATTGATCGTAGTGAAGGTTATCGGCATGAACCAGATAGACACGCTTGTCCTGCTGAACAGCCTTCGCCCTTTTGCGAGGTGTACGTTTGCGTGCCGGTGTAACTGCCATAGCAAACACCAGCACTGCGATAAACAAGATGAACAGTACAGCCCTCTTCATTACTCACTTCTCATTACTCAGTTCTCATTTCAGCGTGTAACGACGCGCTTATCTCACCCAGCCTTCGTATTCAAACTTACAGTCGCGATAGCGGTCGTTTATACGAACATAGGTAGATTTGATGCGGTTGACAACCCACTCATGAAGTTTCTTCTCGCGCAATTTCTCCACAACAAGATTCTTCAGCACCTGATAGTCTTCTGTAATAGTTGCCTTGTGACCCTCTGTGCGGCTCTTCAACTTAATTATGGCACAGACAGTCTTTCCGCGCTCATTAATCATCTGGAAAGGAGCAGAGACCTCTCCTACTTTCAGACCGTCAGCAACCTTTGCCACCTCTGTGGGCAAGTCGGCCAATTTAAAGTGCGACGTACGGAGGCCGTCTGAGGTAGTATTAAACATCAGTCCATTGTTGTTGCGAGTGTCCTTGTCATCGGAGATAACTGAGGCAGCAGCATCAAATGGGAATTTGCCGTCGAGGATATCATTACGTATTGAATCCAGTCTGTTGATCGACTTTTGTATTGCCTCATCGCTGACAACAGGCTTGCGGAGAATATGACGCACCTTGATTCTGTCGCCACGCTTATCAACAAGTTGGATAATATGGTATCCGAATTCAGACTCTACAATCTTCGACACTCGCTTCGGGTCTGACAGGCTGAAAGCTACATTTGCAAAAGCAGGGTCAAGGGCCGCACGTACGGTATAATCCAGTTCACCTCCACGGCGGGCAGAACCAGGGTCTTCAGAATACAGACGCGCCAGAGTCTGGAATGACGACTCACCTTTATTGACTCGATCAGTATAATCACGCAACTCTTCTTTCACGCGATTTATCTCCTCTTGTTCCACACGAGGCATCTGGGTGACAATCTGCACCTCAACCTCTGTAGGGACAAAAGGAATACTATCGGGAGAGATATCCTTGAAATATCGACGAACATCAGCAGGAGTCACAGTGATGTCCTTGACTAGCTTCTGCTGCATGCCCTGCACCAACTGACGCTCACGATATGACTCACGAAGGTCTGAACGTATCTGACTGATGCTCTTCTTCTGATACTCCTCCAGTTTCTCACGCGAACCGATGACAGAGACCATATTGTCAATATATTGCTCAACGCCCTGCGATATTTCAGACTCTGTGACCTCCACACTGTCGATGATAGCCTGATTTAGATACAGTTTCTGAACAGCAATCTGTTCTGGAATAGAACAGTCGGGATCGCCATACCAGCGCATACCCTCCTGCTGTCCCTGAATACGCAGCGCCTCAACGTCAGACTTGAGGATTGCTTCGTCGCCAACAACCCAAATAACCTCATCAACCACAGTGCCGAGGCTGTCTGTCTGGGCCTTTACCAGTGACGCAAACGAAACCAGCACGACCAGTAAAACCAGTATTCTCCTATTCATGCTTATTGACGGTCTTTAACACCTCTTCATTGACGGAAACGGGATATTTCCTACGAAGATCGGCCACCCACAGGCGTTCCATCTCGTCCTGCAAGTCGGCAGTAACCTGACCACGGACATCAGTATAATCCTGCGGCTTCTTCAGGAGTTTTCCGTAAGTGGCATCAATGGGATAGCCTTTCACACTGTCCACCTTAATACCACGCACCTTAAACACCTCACGATCGACAAGTTTGTTGTCGCCTTTCTTAAACAGGCCTTTCTCCACGCGAATACGGATTATGGAGTCGCCATTGAAAGCCTTACGGAGTGTTTCGTTCCAATCCTCGAACTTCAATTTCTTTACACAATTAGCCACAGCCTTCACGTCGGCCTTATCCTTGACATGATATGCCATACCCTTGAAGCGAGGCTCGTCCCAAGTATATTTCTTCTTATTCTTCTTGAAATAGGCAGCCAGCGATTCCTCGTCTTTTGCAGCCTTGTCCCAGATAGTCTTGTTGCTGATTTCATACAACAGCAATCCATCGTGGTATTCCTTAATAAGATAGCGCATCTCCAAATCAGAAGCTGCAAGCGAGTCGGCACGCTGCTCAAGCAACTGCTCCTTTGTAACAGCACCGTCAGAAGCCTTTACAATAGCATCTACCTTCTGAGAGGTGATAGCATTGCGAGCGCCACGCTGGTCGAGGAACCTCAGGATGTTATCCTTATGGAAATCAAATGGTTCCAACTGTTTACGTTCCTTCATAAGGATGATGTGCCAGCCAAAAGGCGACAGCACTGGCTGACTCATCTCACCAGGCTGCAGTGCAAAGGCTGCGTCTTCAAACTCCTTCACCATCTGGTTGCGGCTAAACCATCCCAACATACCACCACGCTGTGCAGAGCCGGGGTCCTGTGAAACTTTCTTGGCCAGTTCCTCAAAGTCTGCACCGGCTTTCAGTGCAGTATAGACAGAGTCGATGCGACGTTTTGCCTCATCCTGTTCTGCCTGTGTGGCCTTCTGAGGGATAAGCATCAGAATATGTCCGGCCATGACGAGTCCGTCAGGACCGATATTCTCCTTAGTCTGGTCGTAAACCTTATGGGCCTCAACCAGCATGTCGTCATCCGTGACGAATGTGGGCAGCACCTGCTGGTCACGATATTGTGCAAACTCTGTGCGGAATGCCGCAGTAGTGTCAATATGAGCATCCAGGGCAGCCTGAACCTTCAGTTTATAGTTGACGAAAAGATCAACATACTCCTCCACTGTCTTCTTGTCGATGACACCATCGGTATTATTCTTATTATAAGAGTACTCAAACTCAGAGCGCGGCACATCAACACCTGCCACGGTCATAATGACAGGATCGTTGTTTTGTGCTGTTATTGTCAATGTACTCAGCAGAGCGACTGCTAAAAACAAATGTTTCTTCATTGTAAATTGTCAATTATCAATTCTCTTAATCGTTTGGTCTTGAATAGTTTGGAGCCTCACTGGTAATAGTGATGTCGTGCGGATGGCTTTCGTTGACACCGGCATTGGTAATGCGTGTGAACTTGGCCTCATGCAGCTTCTCAATAGTAGCAGCACCACAATAGCCCATTCCTGAGCGAAGTCCGCCCACCATCTGGTATATCACCTCCTGAACAGTTCCCTTGTAAGGAACACGTCCTGCGATACCCTCTGGCACTAGTTTCTTCACGTCTTTGGTATCAGCCTGGAAATAGCGGTCCTTTGAACCGTGCTCCATAGCCTCAAGCGAACCCATTCCACGATAGCTCTTAAACTTACGTCCGTTGTAAATAATAGTGTCACCAGGGCTTTCCTCTGTTCCTGCTACCAGCGAACCAATCATTACACTGGAACCGCCTGCTGCCAGAGCCTTGACGATATCACCGCTATAGCGCAGTCCGCCATCAGCAATAAGTGGCACGCCTGTTCCCTTCAGAGCCTGATAGACATCATATACGGCACTCAACTGGGGCACGCCAACACCGGCTACCACACGAGTGGTACAGATACTGCCCGGACCTATACCGACCTTAACTGCATCAGCGCCGTTCTCAACGAGCATTCTTGCAGCAGCACCTGTTGCAATGTTACCTACCACTATGTCGATATTGGGGAATGATGCCTTAGCCTCACGCAGCTTATCTATCACGCCCTTTGAATGGCCATGAGCAGTATCGATGACAATAGCATCGGCACCAGCATTAACCAGAGCCTGCATGCGGTCGAGAGTATCATTTGTAACTCCTACTCCTGCTGCCACACGCAAACGTCCCTTATCGTCCTTGCAGGCCATAGGCTTGTCCTTTGCCTTGGTGATATCCTTATATGTAATAAGTCCTACGAGGTGATTGTCCTTGTCAACCACAGGCAGTTTCTCTATCTTGTTCTTCTGCAGGATATCGGCAGCAGCCATAAGGTCAGTCTGCTGATGTGTTGTAACGAGGTTGTCTTTCGACATGATTTCGTCAACAGGACGATCCAGTCTGCGTTCGAAGCGCAGATCACGGTTGGTAACAATACCCACCAGACGCTTTTCGTCATCTACAACAGGTATTCCACCAATGTGATACTCCGACATTATGTCAAGAGCCTGGGCAACTGTAGAACCAAGGGGAATTGTTATAGGATCGTATATCATACCATTTTCGGCACGCTTAACGATTGCTACCTCACGAGCTTGGTTGTCTATAGACATATTCTTGTGAATAACGCCTATTCCGCCTTCTCTGGCTATAGCGATTGCCATCCGGCTTTCCGTCACAGTATCCATAGCAGCTGTAACGAATGGCACATTTAACTCAATGTTGCGTGAAAACCTTGTTCGCAACTCTACCGTTTTTGGTAGCACCTCAGAATAAGCGGGTATCAGCAGGACGTCGTCGAAAGTAAGACCGTCCATCACAATCTTGTCTGCAATAAATGATGACATAAAAATACTCCTATTTATAATTATTGCGTGCAAATTTACTGCTTTTTTCCGAGATAGCAGTCATTTGCACGCAATATTAATACGATTTAACGCGAAACTATCAGTTAGCCATTTCACTAATGAACTTTATGCGAACCAGTCGGATTTCGTCTTCCGAGCATTCTGCTCCCAACTCTTTGAGAGCATCTTCCAACGAGTCGGTGTCGCTGTCGGCAAAATAGTCATAGATATCATCTACATGATCTTCATCCATAACCTCTTCAAGGAAATAGTCGATATTCAGTTTAGTTCCGCTATAGACGATAGCTTCCACCTCATCCAACAACTCTTCAAATTCAAGTCCCTGAGCTGTAGCAATATCGTCAAGAGCTATCTGACGGTCGATGGCTTGAATTATCTTCACCTTGAGAATCGATTTCTTAGCCACTGTGCGAACGCGCATATCGGCCTGACGCTCAATCTCGTTTTCTTCGCAATAGCGCTTAATCAAGTCAACAAACTCTTTGGCATACGGCTGTTTCACCTTTCCTTCACCCACGCCTTGAATATTCTTCAGTTCCTCCAGCGTTACAGGGAAGTCGGTGGCCATCTGCTCTATGCTCACATCCTGGAAGATGACATATGGCGGGCGGTCAAGCTTCTTGCTGACTTTCTTCCTCAGGTCTTTCAGCATAGCGCTCAGCGTAGGATCGAGGGCACTCATTCCGCCGTCATGCTCGGTAGGCAAGTCATAGTCCTCGCTGAACTCATGGTCTTCAACAATCATGAACGACACTGGATGCTTCATAAACTTCTTTCCTGCCGATGTTAGTTTCAGGAGTCCGTAGTTCTCAACATCCTTTTTCAGGTATCCGGCAATAAGAGCCTGTCGGATAGCAGGATTCCAAAGCTTCTTGTCTTCGTCTTCACCCGAACCGAACAGTTCGTGGTTCTGATGCTTGTGGGCGAGAATCTCTTCCGTTTCCCGTCCCATCACGAAATCTATCACATAATCCGAGCGGAAATTCTCTTTCAGTGCATGCACTGCGCTCAGAATAATGCTCAACAGGTTATGTGCCTCTATCTTGGTCTTTGGATGCAGACAGTTGTCACAGTTGTGGCAGTTGTCCTGAGTATATTCCTCACCGAAATAATGCAGCAGCATTTTCCTTCGGCATACCGAAGTCTCAGCATAGGCAGCAGTCTCGGCCAGCAGTTGACGACCTATATCCTGCTCTGCCACAGGTTTGCCCTCCATGAACTTATCCAGTTTCTGAAGGTCTTTCTGAGCATAGAAGGTGATACACATTCCCTCTCCCCCATCGCGGCCGGCACGACCAGTCTCCTGATAGTAGCCTTCCAGAGATTTCGGTATATCGTAATGGATAACGAAACGCACATCTGGTTTGTCTATGCCCATACCGAAAGCGATAGTAGCAACGATGACGTCAATCTTCTCCATCAAGAAATCGTCCTGTGTCTGAGAGCGCAGTCCCGACTCCAGTCCTGCGTGATACGGGGCAGCCTTGATGTCATTAGCCTTCAGTATCTCAGCCAACTCTTCCACTTTCTTTCTCGACAAGCAATAGATGATGCCACTCTTACCGGGATGCAGCTTGATAAAGCGTATGATATCCTTGTCAACGTCCATTGTCTTGGGGCGTACCTCATAGTACAGGTTAGGACGGTTGAACGAACTTTTGAACTCTACGGCATCCAATATGCCGAGATTCTTCTTAATATCCGTGCGAACCTTATCGGTAGCAGTGGCTGTCAAGGCTATGACAGGGGCCTTTCCTATTTCATTAATGATGGGGCGGATACGGCGATACTCAGGGCGGAAGTCATGTCCCCACTCCGAGATACAATGAGCCTCGTCGATGGCATAGAATGATATCTTGGCCTGCTGAAGAAATTCTACGTTGTCCTCCTTGGTCAGCGACTCTGGGGCAACGTAAAGCAATTTTGTCTTTCCTGCCATGATATCGGCCTTAACCTGGTCAATAGCTGCCTTGTTGAGCGACGAGTTCAGATAGTGGGCCGTGCCCTCTTCGCTCATGGCACTTATGACGTCAACCTGGTTTTTCATCAAGGCGATAAGTGGTGAAATGACAATAGCTGTACCATCCATGAGCAACGACGGCAACTGATAGCACAGCGACTTGCCGCCGCCAGTAGGCATAAGCACAAAAGTATCCTTGCCATCAAGCACATTTTGGATAATTGCCTCTTGGTCGCCCTTGAACTTGTCAAAGCCAAAGTATTTCTTAAGAGCCTCTGTTAGATTTTGATTATTTTTTGCCATAGACTTTTTAAGGTTGTTATTGCAGGTGTGACTTGTCGAGTTGTTGCTGGGCATACTCAGCAGTCACCTCGAAGGATTTCGTTCGTTTTGAAGGTATCTCAAACATAGCATCCATCATGATAGTTTCCACGATAGAGCGCAGGCCGCGGGCTCCTAGTTTAAACTCGATGGCCTTATCGACGACGAGAGCCAGCGCATCGGGTGTGAATGTCAGCGTGATGCCATCCATCTCAAACAGTTTCACATACTGCTTTACTATGGAATTCTTCGGTTCTGTCAGTATCTTTGTCAATGCTTCACGGTCAAGAGGGTTAAGGTAGGTCAGAACAGGCAGACGACCAATAATCTCCGGAATAAGTCCGAACGACTTCAAATCTTGTGGCTGTATGTATTTCATCAGGTCGCCTTTGTCTATCTTGCGGACGTTCTGTACAGAGTTGTAGCCAACGACATGGGTATTCAGTCGCTGGGCTATCTTGCGCTCAATGCCATCGAAGGCTCCACCACAGATAAACAGTATGTTGTGAGTATCAACATGGATATACTCCTGGTCAGGATGCTTACGGCCTCCCTGAGGTGGCACATTGACGATAGTGCCCTCTAACAGTTTGAGTAATCCCTGCTGAACGCCCTCGCCACTTACATCACGGGTAATAGACGGATTGTCGCTCTTTCGCGCTATCTTGTCAATCTCGTCGATGAAGACTATACCGCGCTGAGCAGCCTCAACATCAAAGTCGGCCACTTGCAACAGTCGCGACAGGATACTCTCCACGTCTTCTCCCACATAACCGGCCTCGGTAAGCACCGTGGCATCTACTATAGTAAACGGGACGTCGAGCATACGCGCTATTGAGCGGGCGAGCAAAGTCTTACCAGTGCCCGTGGAGCCAACCATAATGATGTTCGACTTCTCAATCTCCACACCACTGTCGCTGACAGGCTGCTGTAGGCGCTTGTAGTGGTTGTAAACAGCCACCGACAAGAATCGTTTGGCAGCGTCCTGGCCTATGACATACTGATCGAGATGCTCTTTAATTTGCTTGGGCTTAGGCACTTGCTTAATCTTGAAGTCAGTACTGGTCTTCTTGGCATCGGGGCCATAGCCATTGGCTGTAGCCACCTGATAAGCCTGCACAGCACAGTCCTCACAGATGCAACCGTTAACGCCAGTGATAAGGAGTTTCACCTCACGCTCACTACGTCCGCAGAAATTACATTGTCTCCTTGCCATTACTTTTTCTTCAGCACCTGATCTATCATTCCATATTCCTTTGCCTCCTCGGCCGTCATCCAGTAGTTACGATCAGAGTCGTTCCACACCTTATCGTATGGAGTATGAGAATGTTCGCTTATGATAGTATAGAGTTCCTTCTTGAATTTCATTATCTCCTTTGCCTCAATCTCGATATCGCTGGCCTGACCCTGCACACCGCCTAAAGGCTGGTGGATCATCACACGGCTGTGAGGCAGTGCCGAACGCTTGCCCTCAGTACCAGCCACGAGAAGCACAGCGGCCATCGAAGCTGCCATTCCAGTACAAATGGTAGCAACGTCGCTGGAAATAAACTGCATGGTGTCATATATGCCGAGACCTGCCGTCACACTACCACCAGGAGAATTAAGGTAGATGCTGATATCCTTGCCCGAGTCAACTGAGTCGAGATACAGCAACTGGGCCTGCAGCGTATTTGCCGTATAATCGTCAATCTGTGTACCAAGGAAGATGATACGATCCATCATCAGTCGCGAGAACACATCCATCTGTGTCACGTTCAACTGGCGCTCTTCCAGAATATAAGGATTCAAATACTGAGCTTGGGCACTCATTACCTCGTCGAGCACGAGACCATTGATTCCGAGATGCTTGGTAGCATATTTTCTAAAGTCGTTGTTCATATTCTTACATTATTATAATTATATATGGATTTCCCGTTAAACAGGAAATAGCATAAGCTCAAGGGCTACAAGATACAAAATTACGAAAAAAAGTCGGAACGCAAAGCATTCCGACCTATTTTTTTGGTTAAAGAATTTTAATATGGAGTAAGTGAATTAACTTTCCACTAATCCTTATTACTTCAGAAGCTTCTGAAATTCATCCAAAGTAATGTCCTTCTCGTTCAACTTCACCAGACTCTTAAGAGCGGCCGTCAGTTTAACGTCAACGGCACGGTCAACGAGGCCGTCGATATTCTCACGCTTCTTCAACATCTCCTGAGCATAGTTGTCAAGATACTCATCAGGTACATTCGACATACCATACTGAGCAAACTGAGCACGTGCAGCCTCCTTGGCTACATTCTTAAGATCGTCATCTTCAACCTTAATACCTTGAGCGGCAACAAGCTGCTCCTTGATGAGGTGCCAGCCAAGTTCCTTGATGCTTGCCTCGAAGTTCTTATCAACAAACTCCTCAGCATCCTTGCGGTCCTTGTTGTTGTTCAGCATTACACGCTTCAGGATAGCCTCTGGGAACTCAAGCTTACCAACCTTCTTCTCCATGTGAGCACGAACGTCAAGCAGGAACTTATAGTCAGAATCTGCCTTGAACTGCTGGGCAATCATATCGCTGATCTTCTGACGGAATTCCTTCTCGTCTTTAACAGCACCCTCGCCAAAGGCCTGATCGAACAGAGCCTGATTTACCTCTGCCTTCACAAAACGTGAAATCTCAGTAATCTGGAAAGTGAAGTCACCGGTATGCTCAGCCACTTGATCCTTTTCAATCTTCAAGAGGCTCGAAACCTCAACATCGCTCTCGGGGTATGCCTTGCGGGGATTCCATGTGATGATATCGCCAAGCTTGCAACCGTCGAAGAGTTTCTTCTGGTCATCAACTTTGATGTATTGGGGCATCAGCACTGCATCGGCGACCTCAATGCTGCCGTCAATCTCGCGCAGGTCACCCTTCAGCATGTCGCGCTGCTCAGCGTCGTATGCCTCTACCTTCTCGTAGTTACCAGAACGGCTCTGATACATCTCTACCTGCTGATCAATGAGCTTGTCATCTACAGTGATATTGTAGTAGTCAATCTTGTCTTTGCCTGTCAGTTCAGCCTTAAACTCGGGAGCTACGGCAATATCGAACTTGAAGGTCAGGGGAGCATCCTCGTTCTCGAAGTCAAGTGTCTCCTGCTGCTCGCTGGCCAAAGGCTCACCCAGCATCTGTATCTTGTTTTCACGGACATACTCATACAACTTCTCGCCCAGCATCTTGTTCACCACATCCACCTTCACGGCAGTTCCATATTGGCGCTTGATGAGTCCCATCGGGGTCTGTCCGGGACGGAATCCAGGAACGTTGGCACGCTTACGATAATCCTTGAGTGTCTTCTCGACCTCCTTCTGATAGTCTTCTTTCTCCAGAGTGATGGTCATCAAACCATTAATCTTGTCTGGGGCTTCAAATGTGATATTCATTTTTCTTCTTATACCTTATTTATTATAATATATGCGATTTTGAGCGTGCAAAGGTACAAATAATAACTCTAATCACAAAATATTGCTTAATTTTTTAATATTTCTTTCAGTATAGCTATTCTCAAAAAGCATTAACGGCGTACCTTTGCTACAGTGCCGTCGGCCTGTCGGTAGATATAGATACTGCCTGGCTGGAACGTCTTGACCTGACGACCGTCGAGAGTGAAGATGGCGGTCGGATGAGTGGCAGCTGTCGGCAGATTGTTGATGGCAGTGGCATTGCTCTTGACCTTGACAACATAGGTTGACATGGCCGACATATCAGCACCAAGAGCGGTAACGGTACATAAGTAGTAACCTGTTGGATGGTTCTCGCTGTCATACTCCACTTCAACCGTCTTGACTTTGTTGGTAGCCTTTCCGTCAACGGTGAGTTCAATGTCATCGGCCGTGATGACCTCGTTCAGTTCCATCTCATACGCCTTCTTTTCCGGGCTGAAGCCAACTACGTCCTGACCTTTTATCTTCAGACTGGTCAGTTGGGCATTGTAAACGAGTTCGATGTCGTCAACCAGCACTTCGTCGTTAGCACTACCCTTGCCTGCGTCGGCATTGGTAGAGATGGTTATCAGCACAGCCTGCGGCTCTACTGCATTGTCGGTATAGACGAAGGGAGCCGAGATGCGCACCCACTTGTCACCAGTAGTGGTAATATTATTGTTGTGGGCTTTTGCCACGACATTGGTATAGGCTTTGTCCTCGGGGTCTTGATAGTAGGTGCCGTCGGTAATGACGGCGCTGATAGTAGCGTAGGGATGATCAGGTGTGGCTTTGCCCTGCTTGAACTTTACCCAAACGGCCACGGAGTCGGGACGTGAGTACAGGGGGATATAGAAGGGGTCGCCATTGCCGTCAACCTCCGTCTTGCTTATGTCGAGATAAGCATTATTAGTTTTGTCGGATGCCGTCATAGAACCTGCGTTCATGCGGCCTGTCGTCATAGTGCCATTGGCTACAATGCCGATAATTGAGGTAGAATAGATGCGTGCACTGGCTTCACCAGAATGGGCATCGCTTGATTTTTCGATATGGTGGCCAGCCAATGAGGCAAATTCGCCTGTGGCACTCTCAAACGAATGCCAGCCGTTAGGTTCGACGTAGCTGTCGGTTGATGTATGCCATGCTTCAAAGCTCTGGTTGGGCATCTGATAGCCGCTGCCTATAGCCACCTGGATGACCTGCTCAAGGGTCTCCATCATGTCTATGTCGATAAAGCAGCGCAGGTGGTCGCCTTCTATCTTCCCTCGTAATTCCACAGGTACGGGAGGCAGATAGCTGGCCATCCAGAATGACACGCTGGGATCATCGCCAGGGGTGAGAGTAATGGTTTCGTTGGCGAGCAACAGTGTAGCATTGCCATCCTGATACGGCTTAATGTGGTTCAGTTCCACGTTGCCAACGCCCATCGATCCGCTCTCGCTCTGCAGAATAAAGTTTTTCAGAGTGAGGTCATACATTCCGTCATTTTCAACAATGGTAATAACACCCTTCTGCTCAGACGTTACACCGTTTACGATGACCGTGATAGGAACATCGTAGTCTGTTGCACTGGCAGCGAGTGATGTCACTACGAAAAATACTAAAGTAAAAATTCTTCTCATGCGTTATTATTCCTTTTTAGAAGATTATCTATTAGTTCATAAATAAAAACAATCAGTTGAATCTATAGTAAATGCCTATATTTCCGTAGATGGGGTAAAGCGTCTGTTCTACCGTCTTGAAACTGCTGTGATGTATGCCGGTGAGTCCCCAGGTGAGATCGGCCGACAAGCCCAACTGGCGGTAGAATGTCCAGTCAACTCCCGCCGACAGCCCAAACTGGCAGGTGCGCATGTCGTCGCTGAAGTCGTAGGTGGCCCACTCTCCTTCCTTATCGCCCATCACCACCTTCACACCAGTTGGGTCGTCTTTGCGAAGATAGCCGTCGAAAGCATAGCCGGAGAACTCCTTGGATAACAGCATCGACACATAAGGACCGCCTTTCAGCTGCACCTTCTTGCTTAGCTCGTAAGTCAACTGAAGGGGGATGGTGAACATACGTTGGCGCACCTTCTGTCGAACATGACCAGTATAAAGGCCTTCCAGTTCGTCTTGGTCCATATTCACTTTCATATGATAACCTTTGGTTGTCACCTCACCGTCCATGTCTTTTATCTCAAAATGCAAGGCTGTCTGCAAACCAAACTTCTCAGACAGCGGATACATAGCATCGATTCCTCCCATGAAATTGGGAGTCAGTTTAAACGATTCTATGCTGCGTATGCTGGATGGCATGCCCAAAGGTGCTGTTCCGCCAATGTTATAGCCTGCGCGCACTTTCAACTGTATATTTTCAATGACTTTCTGCGCCATGACGGGACGGGACGTTAGCAGTGCCGTACCGGCAAGCATCAGTGATATTATTCTCAGTTTCATTGTGTCTATCCTGTCGTTTTCTTAATTATTGAACGATATCTCTACCTTGTCTATATAAAGTGTACTGCCCACGGCTCCTTCGAACGTGTCGCCAGTCTTGCTTGACGAGAAAACCAATGCCAGACTATAGCCACGGTTTGTCAGCAGTGTTGCATCAATAGGGGTATTGCCATCGAATTCCATCTCAAACTTTTGCCACTGGCTGGTGGCAGGCAGTGAGGCCACTTGTGCTTTTCGCACAATGTAGGGACTGCTAAGCACATCGTCACCATGCAGCATTACCTCGTTACCTTGTTCGTCGTGATTGACATATAGCACTGAATATATACTGGGTTCGTCAATGCGGTCCACCACATTAAAATTTTTATCTGTGAACACATCTCCTGGAGTGTATTTATAGTAGCCTGTCACCTTCACTGGTTCCTTGACATAGGGGATGCCCATCTCTGTGGTCTTCAGAGTATTCGTAAGGGCATACTTGCTGTTAAAAGCACCAAGGAAGAGGTTTCCTGCAGCAATAGGCTTTCTGAACGTCTTGCCCCACGACCCCGTTGACCGTGTTGTCAGACGTACACAATAGCCGTCGAAACCATTCTCGTCAGGCACTGTAGGATAGTCTGTGGCAGCAGCATTGGGACTTGCAATCATAAAGCCCTCATTGCCCGATGCCCAGACATATTCTTTTGTATTGTCATCGGGCCCGTCAAACCAAATATAGTATTTGCCGTTGGAACTCAGTTCAAAGCCTTCGAAGTCATACTTGTTGCTTGGAAGTTTAGCCTCACGGAAGTCTACAGTGTATGTGCGGTGCCACTGGCCGTCTTCTGAAGTCACGGTATATGTAACCGGACCGTTTTTAAAGTCCTGTAAGCTGCCACTTGCCGGCGAGACGGTTGCCCCTGGAGTAAGTTTAAAATGTACAGCCAAGGCAGGCAGAGTAGAAAGCCGCCTAACGGTGAATGTCAGCATGTCTGTACCCGATGACACGTCGCTGATGCGCATATCAGTGGCCTGGCTGAAATGTCGGGCCAGGTCATCTCCCTCGACCCATGCTTCAAGTATATCGCACTCCATGTTTTTCGGCTCTTCTTTAATACATGACGCCAGCAGCAATAAGAGCATGGGTACGTAATAGATTTTTTTCATATGGAAAATATGACTATAACTAAATAATAAAAAAATCGAGTGCAAAGGCACAAAAAACACTTTGCTAACTATTACAAGATAATTAGACATCCGTTGGCACCGTGGCCGACTTTCTATACCCCATTCCTGTGACATGGCATATCAAGCGATCATCCTGATTCGTCACACGGACCTCAACAGAGGGAATTTTGGGATGATTATAAACAAAGACGGCCTCTGCACGAAGGGTATCACCCTCTTTTGCACTCGATACAAACATGATGCTATTATTAATGCCGAACGTAAGCTGTCCCCTGCAATTCATCAGCGCCGCTATGGCCAAGTCGGCTAAAGTAAACAAGGCACCACCCTGGCAGACATTTCCGCCATTAAGATGACCTGTCGTCACCAGCATTTCGGCGACAGCATGTTCTGTATCAACTTCTGTTATCCTGCAACCAGCATTGGCAGCAAACCTATCAGTACGGTTCAATAATTCCTGTATATTCATTGTTGCTTCCTTTGACTTCTACTGCATAATTTGTGATGCCTTTCCAACCATTGGAAGATGTGCTACTGCGAGGCCTCTTCTTCCATCTCCTTGCGGCGCTTCTCTTCTTCCATCTTGGCGAAATCTTTCTTCTGAAGCACGAAATTGGAGCCAAGGTATTTCTCTTTTACAATGGGGTTAACTGCCAGTTCGTCGGGTGTACCCTTGAAGAGGATACGTCCTTCGAAGAGCAGGTAGGCACGGTCGGTGATGTTAAGCGTCTCGTGTACGTTATGGTCAGTAATGAGGATACCGATATTGCGATATTTCAACTGCCATACAATCTGCTGGATATCCTCGACTGCGATAGGGTCAACACCTGCAAAAGGCTCGTCGAGCATGATAAACTTGGGTTCTATGGCCAGGCAGCGGGCTATCTCGGTACGGCGGCGCTCGCCACCTGAAAGGCGGTCACCGGTATTCTTACGTACCTTCTGCAGGCGGAATTCCTTAATCAGGCTCTCCAGCTTCTCCAACTGATAGTCGCGCGGCTTGCCTGTCATCTCAAGCACACTCAAGATATTGTCCTCTACCGACATCTTGCGGAATACCGATGCTTCCTGTGCCAAATAGCCGATGCCGGCACGTGCACGCTTATATACGGGATATGAGGTCACCTCCTCGTCACCAAGATAGATGTGACCGCCATTAGGAACGATTAGACCAGTGGTCATATAGAACGAAGTGGTCTTTCCTGCTCCGTTCGGCCCCAGCAGTCCGACTATCTCACCCTGCTTCACGTCGAACGACACGTCGTTGACAACAGTTCGCTTGCCATAAATCTTTACCAGTCCTTCAGTGCGCAGCACCAGGCGCTCCTGCTCCTTAGGCGCTACAGTCTGCTCAGTCTGTATCGTATTCATTGTTTCGTCCATAGTGGGTGCAAAGGTACGAAATAAAAGTGAAAAGTGAAAAGTGAAGAGTGAAGAATTTGCTGCCGCCCGTGTAAAATTTTCAATTTTCAATTCTCAATTTTCAATTTTCTTCGTACCTTTGCACACGATATGATTAAACTAATACATCATTGGCTTACCTCGTTTGGGAAATTCCTCATTCTGATGGGACGCACTTTTTCTGTGCCCGAACGTTTCCGAATGTTCTGGAAACAATATGTCAAGGAAATGGCTCAGTTGGGTATCGACTCCATTGGTATTGTGTTGCTTATCTCTTTCTTCATAGGTGCCGTAATCTGCATCCAGATGAAGCTCAACATACAGTCACCATGGATGCCGCGATGGGTTTCTGGATACACCACCCGCGAAATCATGCTGCTGGAATTCTCGTCGAGCATCATGTGTCTTATTCTGGCTGGTAAGGTTGGATCAAACATTGCCTCGGAAATAGGTACCATGCGGGTGACTCAGCAGATTGACGCCCTCGACATCATGGGTGTCAACTCGGCCTGCTACCTCATTCTGCCAAAGATTCTCGGAATGCTTACCATCATGCCGCTGCTGGTGATTTTCTCATCGGCAATGGGTATCGTGGGAGCCTACGGTACTGCATACATCGGACATATCATCGTGCCCGACGACCTGACTATCGGTTTGCAACACGACTTCAGATCGTGGTTTATGTGGATGTCTATCATCAAGAGTCTGTTTTTCGCCTTCATCATCTCTGCCGTACCATCATACTTCGGCTACACCGTTGAGGGCGGCTCTGTCAACGTGGGTAAGGCTTCGACCGATGCCGTAGTAATGTCCAGTGTGCTCATCCTTTGTAGTGATGTATTCCTGACGCAATTGCTAAGTTAAAGGTGAAATAAAATGATTGAAGTAAAGAATCTATATAAGAACTTTGACGACATCAAGGTGCTGAAAGACATCTCGACAGTCTTCGATGACGGCAAGACCAATCTTATCATCGGACAGAGCGGAAGCGGAAAAACCGTATTGATGAAGAACCTAGTGGGACTACTCGATCCCACCAGTGGAGAGATACTATACGATGGTCGCGACTTTGTTAAGATGTCGAAGCAGGAGAAAGTGCTGATGCGCCGCGAAATGGGAATGATATTCCAGTCGGCAGCACTCTTCGACTCGCTCACAGTGCTGGAGAATGTAATGTTCCCACTCGACATGTTTTCTTCGATGAACCTACGTGAGCGCCAGAAGCGCGCTATGGACTGTCTGGCCCGCGTCAATCTGGTGGGGGCCGAAGAGAAATACCCTGGCGAGATATCAGGCGGAATGCAGAAGCGAGTGGCCATAGCCCGCGCCATAGCTCTGAACCCCAAATACCTATTCTGCGACGAACCAAACAGCGGACTGGACCCTAAGACATCGCTCGTAATCGATGATCTTCTGCACAGCATCACCCAAGAATTCAATATGACGACTATCATTAATACCCACGACATGAATTCCGTCATGGGCATCGGTGAGAACATTATCTTCATCTACGAAGGACATAAGGAGTGGCAGGGTGTTTCGGCCGACATAATGGGCTCAACAAACAAGCGGCTCACCGACTTTATTTTTGCCAGCGACCTGCTGAAAGAGATGCGTGAAGCTGTGACCCACCAGAAGTAATATCAACAACAGGTGACAACGAAATACCGAATATTTGATACAGGTCAAATTATTGGCTGTTAACGCAAACAATTTTTGTTTTTCCTTGTTTTTATGCAAAAATAGCCGTACCTTTGCAACGCATTTAAGAGATAAAAGGATAACAAAGAACTAAAAAGAAAAGAAAAGAAAGGTAAAAAGATTATGAAAAAGTTAATTAACAAATGGCTCAAGAGCGAGGCCTACACAGAGTATTGTAACAACGTCGCAAGATTGTACAACTATCGCACAACAAATTAAAAAACGGATTGATTCCAACGGAACACAATCCGTTTTTTATTATTTATAACGAGACCTCCTATTTCATTCTCCACTCCCCATCGACTTCTACCATTGGTACAGTAACCTCTTCCTGCGCAGAGTCACCATAGCAAAGAAGAAGGAAAGCATAGGTAAGGTGCAGAGAAGAGTCACAGTGAGCGACATTTGGACTGACAAGAACTTCGCGCAGACCACCATGTTTCTCCTTGATATCTGAAAGATACTGACGGTGAGCTTTTACCAATTGCTCCATATAGTCATTAGGAAGGGAATTGCTACCCACCTTGCCCTCAAGAAATGATTCGACCTGACCGTCAACTAACAGATCATAGTACGACTTGGCAGCCTTGGCAGCCTGCTCCTCAGGAGTAACAGAGGAACAAGCCATGAAAAGCGCTGCACACAAGGCAACAGGAAGCAACAACCTTAAACTCAAAACCTAAATCTTTAAACTCAATGCCTATTTCTGTCGGATGAACACGTTGATGGGAGTACCTGTCAGCTGCCAGTTTTCACGCAACTTATTTTCGAGGAAACGGCGATACGGCTCCTTGACGTACTGCGGCAGGTTGGCATAGAACACGAAGGTTGGAATCTGCGTGTCTGGCACCTGTGCCACGTACTTGATTTTGATGTACTTGCCTTTGATGCTGGGCGGCGGAGTGGCCTCAATAATAGGCAGCATCACCTCGTTAAGTTTCGATGTACCTATCTTCTGCTTGCGGTTCAGATAAACCTGCTTAGCAGTCTCAAGTACTTTGAAAATACGCTGCTTGGTGACTGCTGAGGCAAATATGATGGGAAAATCGACAAATGGAGCCATGCGGTTACGGATAGCATCCTCGAATGTCTTAATGGCTATCTGCGACTTGTCCTCCACCAAATCCCACTTGTTGACAACAACAACCAACGACTTGTTGTTCTTCTGAATCAGCTGGAAGATGTTCATATCCTGTGCCTCAATGCCACGGGTGGCATCAATCATCAGTATGCAGACATCGGAATTCTCAATAGAGCGGATAGAGCGCATCACGCTATAGAACTCCAAATCCTCTGTCACCTTGTTCTTGCGACGGATTCCTGCGGTATCAACCAGATAGAAATCAAAACCGAACTTGTCGTACTTGGTATATATGCTATCGCGAGTAGTACCAGCAATCTCTGTCACGATATTACGGTCCTCGCCGATAAAGGCATTGATAATGCTCGACTTGCCAGCATTAGGGCGTCCAACCACTGCAAAGCGCGGAGTACCATCCTCAACATCATCCACCTCGTCGGTCTTAAGCATTGACAACACATGGTCGAGCAGGTCGCCAGTACCAGAGCCTGTAGCGGCACTGACACAGAAAGGATCACCCAAGCCGAGCTTGTAGAACTCATACTGACCGTAGAGGTCCTTGCCGTCATCGGCCTTGTTGGCCACCAGCACAACAGGCAACTTTGAGCGGCGCAGTATTAGAGCTACGTCAATGTCAAGATCGGTTACACCATTCTTGATATCAACCAAGAACAGCACTAAATCGGCTTCTTCGGTGGCAACAATGACCTGCTTGCGAATCTCTTCTTCGAAGATGTCGTCGGAGTTGACTACCCAACCGCCTGTATCGACAACAGAGAATTCGCGGCCGTTCCATTCACACTTGCCATACTGGCGATCACGGGTTGTACCGGCCTCGTCGCTCACTATAGCGCGACGAGAATTGGTCAGTCTATTAAAAAGTGTGGACTTGCCGACATTCGGACGTCCTACAATGGCTACTAAATTTCCCATAATGCTTTATTTTTGTGCAAAGGTAGTGTAATTCGAGTGAAATGCAAAGAAAAAATGATAAAAACGAGATGCTATGGTGAAAAACACTTAGAAAGACACTGCAAATGAAGCACCCAACACCCACGAGTTTACATTCTTCTTCAGCTCATGCTTTTCAGCTTTGAAGGGCTCACCACCCAAGGCATTCATACCTACAAGGTCGGGAAAAGCCACATTCAAGTAATATTGCGGATCATAGGTCAGGGTGTAGGTTTTGCGAGAATAGTCGTAGTCACAGAATACCTTCCATGAGAAATTCTTCTTGTAGGCATAAGTCAGCGAGATTCCCGTACCCAACTTAGTGGAATTATTGCCAGAGACGGTAAGATAGTCCCACTCTACGTCATAGTCACATCCGGCATTATTAATATCCTTAATATCGATATCTGTTATATCACCATTATGAATTGTCATGTCATAGGTCATGTCCATTACCTTTCCGGCAAAATGTCCATTGATATCGAGAGACTGCATGATACTACGGCCCACCAGGAATTTGGTGCCAAGTGCAAAACGGTCAGACAGAGGAATATTGAAATAGAGACCTGCATCTGCAGCAAACTCGGTAAGATGGTCGCTCTCAATAGAGAAACTGCTCTTTTCAAGATCGATCATGTCTGTCAATGTACCAGAGAAGCCGCCTTCCTTATCCAAAAGGCGCAGTAACTCCATAGTCTCCTCTACATCGTTCTTGGCCAACCCCATGAAGTTCTCCCAACCTTTGACAGGCGATGTCTTTACACGCAGGCGGCCACCGATGCCCACATATTTATTAATAAAAAAAGCACCCTCGGCCTGTACTGCAGTTGCTGTCTGGAAGCTCATCTTGATGGGGTCATGGTTATCATCGACAGCCTCAAAGTCAAGATTCTTATTGCCGAAACCCATACCCATGGACACTGAGAAGAACGACGGATGATCAGAAGCATTTACAAGTCCCTCCAAATCGTTGCGCAACAAGCCACGGCCCTTGAACAACACATCACTCAAGGCATAGGCTATCTCTGTTGACATGATACCGATACCTGCACCTGACAGCACATCGCTCACCCAATGGCGATTGTTAAGCACACGCATCACTCCAGTAGCCGTTGCCACACCATAGCCTGCAATAGAATACCACGGAGACACAGTTAGTCCATATTCCTTATGAAGAATGGTAGCACCCACAAACGACGTGGCCGTATGACCAGAGGGCCAGGAATTGGCCTGTGAACCGTCAGGGCGCATCTCCTTTGCAGTGTATTTGATGCCATTAACAAATCCGGCCATAATCCCATATGACATGGCTGCCGAAGCCAAAAAACGTCCCCAGTCGCTGCGTCCCTCGACACCACAAATCTTCAGGCCTAAGGTCATAGCAGGACCAAAATACTGAGTATAGTCGTCTATACCTGTCTTGAAATTAGTGAGCAGACGCGTATTGGCATGTTTGTTCTGGTATTGCTGTGCAAAGTTCTTCTTCTCTCCCTTGGCAATAATACCTGCAATAAATACCGGTACACCAACGAATGTCAGGTCATCCATCACCTTATATGGCTTTACACCGGGGTTGGTGTTCATCCATGACCATTTATCGGTGGCTGGTGTAGCAACAGGCATAACCCTTAGCGACAGTTCCGGACTGTAATCCATAGTTTCGCCATACACTAACTCTGGTTTCATCTCAGGCATTGTCAGACTAAGATCTTCTGCGAATCCAGACAGTGCCACGCCAAACAGGCAGAGAACAAGTAATAGTTTCTTCATGTTTCCGTGATAATAAATTATATCTAATGATTTGGCTGTTCAACTAATGAAAAAACTAATCGGGATTATATCCGAAGGCGTCAAGTTCTCGCTGCGAAGAACGCCAGTCTTTGTCAACCTTAACGAAGGTCTCAAGATATATCGGCTTATCGAAGAATTTCTCTAAAGACTTACGAGCCTCAGTAGAAACCTTCTTAAGCGCAATACCCTGATGGCCAATGATGATGCCCTTCTGAGAATCGCGCTCTACATAAATAACAACATTTATGTGGATGTTTTTCTCTGTTTCCTTAAAGCGCTCAACTCGCACCTCAACAGAATAAGGAATCTCCTTGTCGTAATATAACAGAATCTTCTCGCGGATAATTTCAGAAACAAAGAAACGTGCAGGCTTATCGGTCAACTGATCCTTATCAAAATAAGCAGGACTCTCGGGCAGCAGCTCATGAATGCGCTTTAGCAGCACATCAACACCAAACTTGTTCTTGGCAGAGATAGGAAGAATCTCTGCATTGGGCAGCAGCGAATGCCATTTCTCTACAATACCAGAGAGTATCATCTGACTACTCCCCTCGCCTTTAGGAGAAGTGGCAGGGGCGAGGCTGTCTATCTTATTAATCAGCAGTATCACTGGTATCTGCATCTTTTGAACTTTCTCTAGGAAATCCATGTTCTTTTCTGGATTCTCCACCACATCAGTGACGTAGAGCAACACATCGGCATCCTGCAATGCCGACTCCGAGAAAGCCAGCATCGACTCTTGCAACTTGTAGTTGGGTTTCAAGACACCTGGAGTATCTGAAAACACTATCTGCATATCGTCGGTATTGACGATACCCATGATACGATGGCGCGTGGTCTGCGCCTTGAAGGTGGCAATAGAAATACGCTCACCAACCAACTGGTTCATGAGCGTACTTTTACCTACATTGGGATTACCAACAATATTTACGAATCCTGCTTTATGCATATCTTCGATATAAGTTTAAACTATGAATTACAAATTATAAGATTATGCTCGAAAAGCCGCTCACAACTTATAATTCATAATTTAGATTTACTATTTACATCCGTCATAAGCCCAGCGGTAATAGCTGGCTCCATGAACGAACCCGGCTCCGAAGGCTGTCATAATGATATTGTCGCCTTTCTTTAGCAGATGCTCGTTTTCCCAGAGTGCCAAAGGAATGGTTGCGGCCGAAGTGTTTCCGAAGTGCTCGATATTTACCATTACCTGATCCATCGGAAGTTCTAGGCGTTTGGCAACAGCCTCGATGATGCGCATATTAGCCTGATGGGGCACCACCCACTGGATATTGTCCTTATTCAGTCCGTTGCGCTCGGCTATAAGTGCACAGTCGTCGCTCATGTTCGTCACAGCATAGCGGAACACGGTACGTCCTTCCTGATAAAGGTAGTGCAGACGATGATCCACTGTGAAATGACTGGGAGGACATACCGAACCACCTGCTTTCAGATGGAGGAAAGGCAGTCCCTTGCCGTCAGCACGGAAATAAGAATCCATCACACCGATGTTCTCCTCTTCAGTAGCCTCCAACAATACTGCTGCGGCACCATCGCCAAAAAGCGGACAAGTTGCACGGTCTTTATAGTCGGTGACTGACGACATCTTGTCGGCACCTATAACAATGATTTTCTTGTAGCGACTAGACTGAATCATCGACCCAGCAACATCGAGAGCATAGAGGAATCCACAGCAGGCACCCCAGAAGTCGAACGCGAAGGCATTCTTCAGCCCGAGCTTTCCAAGCACTATGCTGGCCGTGGAAGGAAACTTATAATCAGCCGTGGAAGTTGAGACTATAACTGCATCGATAGTATCAGGGTCAACACCAGTCTTATTCATCAGCTGCTTGGCGGCTTTGCGGGCCATATAGCTGGTGCCAAGACCCTCCTCTGTGAGGATACGGCGCTCCTTGATACCGACACGAGTCATTATCCACTCGTCATTGGTGTCTACCATGCGCGACAGTTCTGCATTGTTAAGAACATATTCGGGCACGTAGCCACCAATGCCGGTGATTATCGCATTAATTTTGCTCATTATTCAGCTGCTTCGTCCATAACAATGGCAATCTTGCCACGATAGTAACCACAGGTAGGACATACGGTGTGGTAGATGTGATAAGCGCCACAGTTGGGGCATACTGCCAATGTGGGAGCTACTGCCTTGTCATGAGTACGACGCTT
>CAMHLV010000018.1 GCA_946186115.1 uncultured Prevotella sp.
CTATGGCCAGCAGGGGAATGGCAAATGCCGCAATATTTACTTTGAATCCTACGGCTGAGATTATCCACGCTGTCACTGTTGTACCAATGTTGGCACCCATGATGACACCAATCGACTGGCCGAGTGTCATCAGTCCGGCATTCACAAAACTAACCACCATCACCGTCGTGGCACTCGATGACTGGATAAGTGCTGTGATGAGAATGCCCGTCAACACACCCATCACGCGGTTCTTTGTCATCGCCGCCAGAATACTGCGCAGGCGGTCGCCCGCAAACTTCTCCAGACCTTCCGACATCGTCTTCATGCCAAAAAGGAACAGAGCCAGCGAACCGACGAGCGAGAAAATGTTGATGATTAATTCCATTTCTTTGTATTTTTGTGCAAAGGTAATGGAATCTTGTTACGCTCGCGTTACGCTAATGTTACAATGCTGTTACAAGCAACCTCGTAATTAGGATGTCTTACATTTGAAACTTTTTTGTAATATCATGATAGTACCTTTGCCTGCACAAAATTAATTTGTTTATGGAAAGAGAAAAGGCTGAAAAAATCATTTGGATGATTGATTGGTTAAGATTCATCATCCTTGCATTGCTCCTCACATTAATCTTCGTGGGGCTTGGAAAGGCATAATCAGAATAATGATGCTACCAATGTTCACCTTCTTGAAGCATTATCACCCATCAAGTATAATTTATATGCTTTTTGTGATACGACAAATATAGAAATTAGTTTTTGGGGGTATTTTTGGGGGTAAATTTGGGAGTATCTGAGCATAAAAATAACGTAACTATCTGAAAATCAGAATAGTTACGTTATCCCAGCGGAGAGAGAGGGATTCGAACCCCCGGTACCTCTCGGTACGGTAGTTTTCAAGACTACTGTAATCGACCACTCTACCATCTCTCCAGTGCTTCGATGTCTTGAAAGCGGGTGCAAAAGTACATAGTTTTTCTGAAACAACCAAATTTTATGCGAACTTTTTGCATCATGGAAGGCAAAAATGTTATCCGAGAGGGCTGAAGTGAGGGTTCTCGTTCAAAAAAACTCGATATATTTTGGTATTTCAGTCACTAATTCGTACCTTTGTAGCATGATTTATCCGATGAACTACGAAGCAAAGATAGGCTTCGACGAGATACGCCGCCTGCTGAAAGAGTCGTGCCTCTCGACGCTGGGACGTGAGAAGGTTGACGAGATAGCCTTCTCTGACAATGCGGAGGAAGTGAACGAATGGCTTGAGCAAATACGCGAATTCCGCCGTCTGCGACAAGCTACGGAGCAGCCGGAACTGAATTTCTTTTTCGACGTGCGGGAATCTGTGGCACGCATCCGCCTTGAGAACACTCACCTGGAGGAGCAAGAGCTTTTCGACCTGCGGCGATCGCTGGAGACTATCGGTAAGATAGTGGATTTCATGAACCGAGGCGGCAACGATGAAGAAGGAGAGGAGTATCCATACCCTGCCCTGCACCGGCTGGCAGAGGGAGTGCTGACATTCCCTGCCATCATCAGGCGTATTGACTCGATACTCGACAAATTCGGCCATATCAAGGACTCGGCATCTATGTCGCTGGCGGGTATCCGCCACGATATGGAGCAGACGGCAGGCTCGATATCGAGAACGCTGTACACCATACTGCACGCAGCTCAGCGCGACGGACTGGTGGACAAGGATGCAGCTCCTACAGTGCGCGACGGCCGACTGATGATACCTGTTGCCCCAGGCGTGAAACGCCGTATAAAGGGCATCGTACACGATGAGTCGGCAACGGGTAAGACGGTATTCATAGAACCTGCCGAAGTGGTGGAGGCCAACAATAAGGTGCGCGAACTGGAGGCTGCCGAGCGGCGCGAGATTATCCGCATACTGACGGTGTTCAGCGACGAGCTGCGCCCTCATGTCGGCGAAGTGCTCGACTCGTACCGTTTCCTTGCCACTATAGACCTGATACAGGCCAAAGCCTCGATGGCCGAGCAGATGCAGGCTTTCGAGCCTCAGGTAAAAGACGAACCCTATATCGACTGGATTCGCGCCATTCACCCACTGCTGCAGCGTTCGCTGGCCAAGCAGGATAAGAAAGTGGTGCCGCTGGACCTTCCCCTAACCATCTCCAAGGGGAAAGGAGAACGGAGCGCATCAAATCATCCCCTCTCTCTGGAGGGGAACGAGGGGAGGCTTCTCATCATCAGCGGTCCGAATGCCGGCGGCAAGTCGGTATGCCTGAAGACTGTCGGTCTGCTGCAATACATGCTGCAGTGCGGACTGTCGATACCCATTGGCGAACGCTCTACCGTGGGCATCTTCCGCAACATCATGATTGACATCGGCGACGAGCAAAGCATTGCCGACGACCTGTCAACCTATTCGAGCCACCTGCTGAACATGAAGAATATGATGAAGCAGGCCGACGCTCACACCCTGCTGCTGATTGACGAGTTCGGAGGCGGCACGGAGCCCACCATCGGCGGAGCGATAGCCGAGGCCGTGCTGAAGCAGTTCTGGAAGAAGCAGACCTTCGGCGTCATCACCACCCACTATCAGAACCTGAAGCACTTTGCCGAAGACCACCCCGGAGTGGTGAACGGCGCCATGCTCTACGACCGCCACCAGATGCAAGCCCTCTTCCAGCTGTCGATTGGTCAGCCGGGCAGCAGCTTTGCCATCGAGATAGCCCGCAAGACGGGCATTCCCGAGGAGGTAATCAGCGACGCCTCAGAGATTGTGGGCTCGGAGTATATCCAGAGCGACAAGTATCTGCAAGACATCGTTCGCGACAAGCGCTACTGGGAGGGCAAGCGCCAGACCATCCACCAGCACGAGAAGTCGCTGGAGGGCCACATACAACGCTACGAGAGCAACCTGGAGGAGATAGAACGAGAGCGAAAGGCAATACTGCGCCGCGCCCAGGAGCAGGCCGATGAACTGCTGCGCGAGGCCAACCAGAAGATAGAAAACACGATACGTGAGATCAAGGAGGCGCAAGCTGAGAAGGAGCGCACCCGACTGGTTAGAGAGGAGCTGCAGCAATTCCGCGAACAGGTGGTGAGCGATGACACCCGCGGTCTGATGAGCGAGGAGGACTTTGCACGAAAGCTACGGCAGATGGAGGAGCGCAAGGCCCGCAAGGAAAAGCGCAAGAACGACAAGATAAAGGAGAAGGAGCAATCCGTAGCAGCACTGAAGAAGGTACAAGCCGAGGCTCAGGCCTCAAAGCCAGCCTCAACCATCGAGAAGGGCTCGCAGGTGAGGATGAAGGGACTTGGCACCATCGGCCGAGTTGACAGTATCTCAGGCAAGCATGCCGTGGTGATTTTCGGCGACGTTAAGACAAAGGTAAAAACCGAGCAGCTGGAGATTGTTGCAGCAAGCGATAAGGGAAAGAGCAGCGAGACACCCAACCCTGCCCAGAAGCATGCCGACCTGGCCATACAGACTTCGAGAATGACGCGCTCTACGATAGAAGACCGCAAGCAGAACTTCCACCAAGACCTTGACGTGCGCGGCATGCGTGGCGACGAGGCCGTGGACACCGTGATGCACTTCATCGACGACTCGATACTGATGGGAATGTCGCGCGTGAGAATACTACACGGTACCGGAACTGGCATTCTGCGCCAACTCATCCGCCAATACCTCAACACCGTGCCCAATGTGAAGAGAGCCAAAGACGAGCACGTGCAATTTGGAGGGGCTGGCATCACCGTGGTTGACCTGGAATAAAAAACCAAAACTAAAACAAGATATGAGGACAAAACTACTGATGCTCACAGTGCTCGTAGCGCTGGCAGCCATGGGAAAAGACTACCGGGTAACATCGCCCGACGGAAAGTTGCTAATCACCGTACATGCCGACAGTCAAAGGCTGACGTGGGAAGTAACCCACGGCAACACCACGGTGCTGACACCATCGGAGATAGCCGTCAACGGCCCACTGAAGAAACTCAAGGGACGAATATCGGCAAACACCATCACCGTAGGCAACGGCCGCTACAGCGTGACGTTCCGAGCCGACAATGATGCTGCCGCCTATCGTATAGGACTGACATCTGGCAAGCCCGCCACCATCAGCAGCGAGACGGCCGAATTCAACTTTGCCGCCGACTACGAGGCCTTCATACCCTACGTCAACGACAACCGCGGAGGCGAACGCTATTCATTCAGCTTCGAGTCGTACTACGACGAGCAGCGACTGTCGGAGATGTTCAGCGACTCGCTGGCTATTAACCCGCTGGCCGTCAGACTGCCCGAAGGCAAGCTGGCCGTCATCGCCGACATGGGAGCCACCGACTACCCCGGCATGATGCTGCTGAAGAATGGAGAGCACGGGCTGAAAGCAGCCTTCGCCCCCTACCCTGCCAACGAGAAGATTGGCGGCTATGCACGGCTGAATCTGGTACCCACAGCTCGCGAGACCTTCATCGCCAAAGACGTGAAGGGACAATTGCCGTGGCGCATCGTCATGGTGACCACCAGCGACAGCCAACTGCTATCGGCACGGCTGCCACAGCGATTCGGGCCCAAGTGCCAGATAAAGGACACATCGTGGATTAAGCCGGGCAAGGTGGCTTGGGACTGGTGGAACGCTACCATGCTGACGGGAGTGCCATTCCGCGCGGGCATGAACACCGACACATATCTATATTATATCGACTTTGCTGCCAACAACCACCTGGAGTATATCATAATCGATGAAGGATGGAGTGGCGAAGAGTCGCTGCGCGAACAGCTGAACCCCGACATCGACCTGAAACGGCTGCTGCAACACGGCGAGGAGAAAGGCGTGGGCATCATACTGTGGACATCGTGGCGCAACGTCATCAAGCAGACAGAGGCCGACTTTGAGCATTATGCACAGATGGGAGTAAAGGGTTTCAAGATAGACTTCTTCGATCGCGACGACCAGGCTGTAATGCGCTCTGCATGGAAGTTGGCCGAATGCGCCGCCCGGCACCACCTGCTGCTCGACTTCCACGGATATCGCCCCACAGGAATACAGACGGCATGGCCCAATATAGTAAACTTTGAGGGCGTCAAGGGACTGGAGAATTCAAAATGGGAACCACGCACTGCCGACGGACCACTGCACAACCAGCCCCGCTACGATGTCACCATACCATATCTGCGCCAGCTTGTCGGACCGTTAGACTATACACCGGGAGCAATGAGCAATGCCACGCGCCAGCAGTTCTTCGGCAACAACGACCACCCTATGAGTCAGGGCACACGGGCACATCAGGTGGCTATGTACACGCTCTTCGACGCACCACTGCAGATGCTGGCCGACTCGCCGTCGAAATATATCAAGGAACAGCCCACCACCGACTACATCAGTCAGATACCCACCGTATTCGATGAAACGGTACCTCTGGGCGGAGAACTGGGAGAATATGCCGTAGTGGCCAGACGCAGCGGCTCTACATGGTATGTGGCTGCAATGACAAATTGGAAGGAGCGCCAACTTACTATCAGCCTCGACATGCTCGGCGAAGGCAGCCACCAGACAATAATCTTTGCCGATGGAGTGAATGCCGACCGCGATGCCACCGACCATACCATAACCCGCAAAACACTTAAACGTGGCGACAAGATCTACATCAGCATGGCTGCAGGAGGAGGATGGAGCGGGATAATTAAATAAATTAGAAATTAGAAATTAGGAATTAGAAGTTAGAGATTAGAAATTAGAGATTAGAAATTAGAGATTAGAAATTAGGAATTATATAAAACAAAAATGAAAAGTTTTCTGCCGCCGTGATTGGAATGGTAGGAAACTTTTCACTTCTTCTGAGCCTCTTGTCGGATTCGAACCAACGACCCCGAGATTACAAATCACGTGCTCTGGCCAACTGAGCTAAAGAGGCGGGTGGGCAGCTATCTGTATCGCGCCGCTACAACCAAGTACCCTTGCTATGTTCCCATCCTGGGGGATTCCGAGGGAGCTGGCCGTACAGGACTGCCCATGTTTGCTCGAAAGCGGGTGCAAAGGTAATAAAAAAAAGTAAAAGTGAAAAATTAAATGTGAAAAATTTGTTGCTGTACCTCATTTTTTATTATAAAACCGGGCTTTGGGACACAAAAAACAGCACGGCAGCAAATAATTTTCAATTTTCAATTTTCAATTTTCAATTTATTTCGTACCTTTGCAGACGATTATGACACCAGAGGAATACGTACAACTGAAAGCATTTGCAAGACAGGACGGTGCACTACTGTCGGTGATGTGGATAGGAGCCTTTGCCTGTTACGTGCAAGGACTGACAAATCCCATGCTGGGAATGCTGGCCCTGCTGCTTATCATTGCCTCGCCATTCTTTGCAGCCAGCAGGCTGCGCCATTTCCGCGACTATGCCCGCGATGGAGTAATATCGTTCAGGCGCGGATATGCCTACATCGTGATGACATTCTTCTATGCAGGACTGCTGCTGGCAGCAGCACTCTACATATATTTCGCATTCATCGACGACGGCTTCCTTCTGGGAAAGCTGATGGATACGATGAACTCAGAAGAAGGGCGACAAATCATACAGATGTACGGCATGCGCGAGCAAATGGAAGAAGGGCTCAAAGAACTTGGCAACATGCGACCCATCGACTACGCACTGAACATGCTGACTATAAACATCACAACCGGATTTCTGCTTGGACTGCCCATCGCTGCGGCATATAAAAGGATTGAAGAATTGAAGAATTGAAGAATTGAAATATTGAAATATTGAAGAATTATGGATATATCTGTAGTAATACCTTTATACAATGAAGACGAGTCGCTGCCCGAACTCTACGACTGGATAGAGCGCGTGATGGCACAAAACAACTTCAGCTTCGAAGTCATCTTCGTCAACGACGGAAGCACTGACCACTCATGGGACGTCATCACCGAGTTGGCTGCCCGCTCGGAGCACGTCAAGGGCATCAAGTTCCGCCGCAACTACGGCAAGAGCCCGGCCCTGTATTGCGGTTTCAAGGAGGCACAGGGCGACGTCGTCATCACCATGGATGCTGACCTTCAGGACTCGCCCGACGAGATTCCCGAACTGTTCCGCATGATCAAGGAGCAGGGATACGACCTCGTCAGCGGCTACAAGCAGAACCGCAGCCAGGGCGACCCGCTGTCGAAGACCATCCCCACGAAGCTCTTCAACGCCACCACCCGCAAGGTCAGCGGCATCAAGAACCTGCACGACTTCAACTGTGGTCTGAAGGCCTACCGCCGCGACGTGGTGAAGAACATCGAGGTATTCGGCGAGATGCACCGCTTCATCCCCTATCTGGCCAAGAATGCCGGTTTCGACAAGATTGGCGAGAAACCCGTACACCACCAGGCCAGAAAGTTCGGCAAGTCCAAGTTCATGGGCTGGAACCGCTTCGTCAACGGCTATCTCGACCTCATGACGCTCTGGTTCCTCGGCACCTTCGGCAAGAAGCCCATGCACGTCTTCGGATTCCTGGGCACCATCGTGTTCATCATCGGTTTCCTGGCCGCCGGCTTCCTGGGCATCCAGAAGGCCTGGGCGCTGTGGCAGGGCGTCCCCATGCGCCTCATCACCGACTCGCCTTACTTCTTTCTGGCACTGACCATGATGATGATCGGCACACAGCTGTTCCTGGCCGGATTCCTGGGCGACCTCATCAGCCGCAGCAGTGCCGGGCGTAACGAATACCAGATTGCTGAGACACTGCGTGTCTCGCAAAATGAGAAGTGAGAAATGAGAAGTGAGAAATTATCAGATTCCAAAATGACGATGAGGAACATGTGGGGATGGCTGGCAACGGCATTCCTCATTTTCCATTTCTCATTTCTCATTTCTTGTACCAGCATCGACTGCCCCGTGCAGAACCTGGTATATACCAACTATGCACTGTTGAAGGCCGACGGCACCACCGACACGCTGAGCAAGGACACCCTGTGGGTATGGACAGAGCGCGTTGACGGCACGGACACGGTAATCAGCAGAGACAACCAGGGCACTATCGTGCTTAACTACTTCCACGGCTCGACAGCCACCAATTTCTCGCTGCCCATCAGCTATACACAGCCGGAAGACGTGCTGTACATGCTGTTGAGGGACGAGGCGGGCATTGACCACCTTGACACGGTGCGCATCAAGAAAGAGGACATGCCCCACTTCGAGTCGGTGGATTGTCAGGCGGCCTACTTCCACGAAATCACCTCGGTGACGTCCACCCACCACATCATCGACTCCATCGTTATTAACAATCCACACGTGACCTATGATGCATCGACGACACATTTCAACCTTTATTTCAAGGCTCAGCGTTAGTCTGCTGCTTGGCTTGATGGCACTGCCCTCGCAAGCCCAGCTGAAGATGTTCCGCATGGAGCAGGACTCCGTCGCCTTCTTCCGCGGCTTCGCCGTGTCGTTCGACCTCGTAGGCCCCGCCATGCTCATGCTCAGCGACCATGGCGAGTACGAGGGAGCGCTGCGCATCAACCTTCACGACCAGTGGTTCCCCATCTTCGAAGCCGGCATCGGGCGTGCCAACCACGAGAACGACGAAGTCACGGAGATTACCTATAAGACCACGGCCCCCTACTTCCGCATCGGCATGGATTGGAACATCCTGAACAAGAAGCACGGCCCCAACCGCATGTATGCCGGTTTCCGCTATGCCTTTACCTCATTTAAGGTCGACATCATACGCGAGAATCTCCCCGACCCTGTATGGCAGTCGCTGTCGGGCTTTGGTATCCAAGACCTCTCCTGCTCCATGCACTGGCTGGAAGTGGTCTTCGGCATCGACGCCAAAATCATGGGACCGCTGCACCTGGGATGGTCGGTACGCTACAAGCGGCCGCTCTATCACAAGAATGGCGACATCGGCAACATCTGGTACGTGCCGGGCTTCGGCACCGGCTCCGACGACCAGCTGGCCGCCAACTTCAACGTCATCATCGATATATAACGAAAACGAAAACGAAAACTCAAAACTGAAAACTGAAAACTGAAAACTTAAGAACTAAAATATGTACGACAAACGAAAGAAAAAACTACTATGGCAAATCCCCTTCCTAGCGATACTCATCGTGGGAACCATCCTTATCATTCGCCAGCAGCGCAACACCCCCTACCAGAAATGCTCGGGCACCATTTTCGGCACCGTATATAACATCACTTACCAGTACGACAAAGACATACAGAAGGAGCTGGTGGCAAAGATGCAGGAGGTCGATTCAGCCCTCTCCATGTTCAACGAGCAGAGCATTATATCAAGAATTAACCGCAACGACGACGTCACTCCCAACGAGATGTTCCTCAACGTCTTCAACCTGGCACAGAAGGTTTCCGATGACACCGACGGAGCCTTCGACATCACCGTGGCACCGCTGGTCAACATCTGGGGCTTCGGATTCAAGCGCGGACAGACACCCAGCCAGCCGGCCATCGACTCGCTGCGGAGCATCATAGGCTATCAGAAAGTGAGATACCAAGGCGGACGCATCCACAAAAACGACCCCCGCATCATGCTCGACTGCTCGGCTATCGCCAAAGGCTACGGCGTGGATGTAGTAGCAAGGCTGCTGAGCGACAAGGGCATCAAGAACTACCTGGTGGAAATAGGCGGCGAGATAGCAACCAAGGGTATCAGCGAGAAGAGAGTACCATGGAAGATTGGAGTCACCAAGCCTTCCGACGACGCACTGCAGAACGGAGGCGAACTGCAAACCGTGCTCAACGTCACCGACAAGGCCATGGCCACCAGCGGCAACTACCGCAACTTCTACTACAAGGGCGGCCGCCGCTATGCCCACACCATCGACCCAAAAACGGGCTATCCCGTACAGCACAACATCCTGTCGGCCACCGTCCTTGCCGACCGCTGTGCAGTAGCCGACGCCTACGCCACCTCCTTCATGGTCATGGGCCTCGACAAGACCAAGAAGATACTGGAGAAGCACCCTGACCTGATGGCCTACATTATCTACGACGACCAAGGCCAGAACAAGATATGGTACAGCCCCTCCCTGAAAGACAAGATTCAAAAATAAAGGGATGGAAATTTACGACTGTTTGCTGCAGTTTACGCTCTTCCAAGGCATGAGCCATGCCGACCTCATGCAAGTAGCTGGACATACCAAGTTCAACTTCTCAAAACTATCCGTAGGAAAGAAACTGGTCAAGGAGGGCGAAGACTGTCATCACCTCATCTTCGTCACCAGCGGGACACTACGTGCTGAGACCGTCAGCGACGACCACTCCTGCCGCGTAACCGAAAGCATCTCAGCCCCCTACATCCTGCAACCCGAGCACATCTTCGGCATCACACAGCGCTATTCGTCCAGTTTCAGCGCCGAGACGCCCTGCAGCCTGATTAGCATCGACAAGCAGGAAGTGCTGCTGCTGCTGGAGACACAGCTGGTGTTCCGCCTCAACATGCTCAACATGATGGCCGCCGAAACCCAACGCCTGCGCCACCACGCCTGGCGCACGGCACCGCGAACGCTGCCAGAACGCATCACGCGCTTCTTCTTCTCACGCTGCCTCTACCCTGCCGGGCCGAAAACCTTCCACATCCTCATGCAGCAGATAGCCAAGGAACTCAACGACAGCCGCCTCGACATCAGCGTCGCCCTCAACAAAATGCAGGCGGAGGGCCTGTTGACCCTCCACCGTGGACGCATCGAGATTCCCATGCTCGAACGACTCCTAATGTAACCTGAAATACGCTTCCTGGCTACCCCGAAGCTCAAAGGTCACGAGCTCGGAGCCAAGCACTCTTCAGCTCGGAGCCGAGCGCCCTTCAGCTCGGAGCCAAGCAACGTGCACAATAATTCAAACCATCAGGTCAGAATTTCCCTAACGCAACCGCCCCGACCTGTATGAGGTCGGGGCGGTGTCGTGTATAGGGGGAAGGGGACTGAATCAGTCTTCGTCCTTCATTTCTTCCTCGTGCTGCTTGATGAGTGCCTGCTGGATGTCGTTCGGCACAAGCTCGTAGCTGCTGAAGCTGGTGGTGAACGATGCACGGCCGCCGGTCAGCGACGAGAGGGCAATCGAGTAAGAGGCCAGTTCCTTCAAAGGAATCTTGGCGCTGAGCTTCTGATAGCCAGCCTCGCTGTCCATACCCATGATGATGGCGCGGCGACCCTGCAGGTCAGACATCACATCACCCATGTAGTCGGCGGGAACGAGCACCTCGAGGTCGTAGATAGGCTCGAGCACCTTAGGACCGGCCTCCTTGAAGGCTGCCGAGAAGGCGTTACGTGCTGCCAGCATGAACGAAAGTTCGTTAGAGTCAACGGGGTGCATCTTACCATCATAGACGATGACGCGGACGTCGCGGGCATACGAACCAGTAAGCGGGCCCTGCTCCATGCGCTCCATGACACCCTTCAGGATGGCAGGCATGAATCGCATATCGATGGCACCACCGACAACGCTGTTGATGAAGACGAGCTTGCCGCCCCACTCCAGATCCTTCTCTTCCTTCGACTTGATGTTCATCTTGAACTCCTGACCGTTGATAGTGAACGATGTGGGATCGGGCATACCATCGGTATAGGGCTCTACAATCAGGTGAACCTCACCGAACTGACCGGCACCACCCGACTGCTTCTTATGACGATAGTCGGCACGGGCCATCTTGGTGATGGTCTCACGATAAGGAATCTTGGGCTCCTCGTAGTTAATCTGAATCTTCTCGTTGTTCTCCATGCGCCACTTCAAGGTACGCAGGTGGAACTCACCCTGTCCGTGAACGATGATCTGACGGAGTTCCTTAGACTGCTCAACCACCCATGTGGGATCTTCCTGGCGCATCTTCTGCAGTGCTGCCATCATCTTCTCGGTCTCAGCCTCGTTGACGGCCTTGATAGCACGAGAGAACTTAGAATTAGGATACTTGATGAAGTCGAACTTATTGTCAACATCCTTGGCATTCAGCGTGTTGCCGGTCTTGACGTCCTTCAGCTTCACTGTGCAGCCGATATCACCGGCACGCAGTTCATCAACCTGGATACGGTTGGCGCCGGCGCAGGCATAAATAGTACCGATACGCTCCTTTGAGCCACGGTCGGCATTGTTCAAGTCGTCGCCGCTCTTCACAACACCACTCATCACCTTGAAGTACTGAACCTCACCGATGTGTGGTTCAACACCAGTCTTGAAGAAATAGAGCGATGTGGGAGCACTGGCATCGGCAGGAACCTCCTTGCCGGCAGCATTCTTGATGACAGGCATCTCGCTGACGAAGGGCACCACGTTGCCGAGGAACTCCATCAGACGGCGAACACCCATATCACGACCGGCACAAACGCAGAATACGGGGAAGATACTGCGGGTAACAAGACCCTTGCGGATACCCTCGCGCATCTCGTCTTCAGTCAGGTCTTCGCTCTCGAAGAACTTCTCCATCAGGGTGTCGTCACCGGCAGCGGCAGCCTCAACAAGGGCAGCCTTCATCTCCTTGGCCTTCTCCAGCTGGTCGGCAGGAATATCCTCGATGATGGGAGCACCGCCTTCGGGCTTCCAAGAGTACTTCTTCATCAGCAGAACGTCGATGACGCTGTTGAAACCGGCACCGGTAGCGATAGGATACTGTACGGGAACACAGTTGTTGCCGTAAACCTCGCGCAGCTGATTCAGTATCTGGTCGAAGTCGCAGTTATCACGGTCAAGCTGGTTAACGAGGAAGATAACGGGCTTCTTCAGCTTCTCAGTATTGCGGAAAGCATTCATCGTGCCTACCTCGGGGCCATACTGACCATTGACGAGCAGCACAGCCTGGTCGGTGACATTGAGGGCGGTGATGGCACCACCTACGAAGTCATCACTACCCGGGCAGTCGATGATGTTGAGCTTCTTGTTGTTCCACTCCACATGAAAAACAGTAGAGAACACCGAATAGCCGTACTCCTGTTCAACAGGGAAGTAGTCGCTCATGGTGTTCTTACCCTCTACGGTGCCGCGGCGCTTGATGATGCCAGCCTCGTAAACCATTGCTTCGGCAAGAGTGGTCTTGCCGCTACCCGCACTGCCAAGCAGTGCAATGTTCTTAATCTCGTTTGTCTGATAAACTTTCATGTTATTGTTGTTTTAGGTTTATTTTTGCGTTAAGCGACGCTAAAGGTAGACATTTTCGGGCAAAAAACCAACGAAATCTTTTAAATATTAAACTTTATTAGTACTTTTGCAGGAAATTGAAAATTGAAAATTGAAAATTGAAAGTCAAAACTCAAAATTCAAAACAACGATGGCAGGTCTATATATCCACATCCCATTCTGCAAAAGCCGCTGCTCGTATTGTGCTTTTTACTCCACTACTCAACTGGAGTCAAGACAGCGATATGTAGATGCTGTATGCAGGGAGATGGAAATCCTCCCCCCACCCCTCTCCAAAGGGAGGGGGAGTATTGATACCGTCTATCTGGGAGGCGGTACGCCGAGCCAGCTGACAAGAGAACAACTGCAGCAACTCTTTATATATATAAATAAGGTATATCAACCCTCGGCCAATGCGGAAGTCACCATCGAGGTTAATACCGATGATGTCACCGACGAACTATGCGATACACTGCAGAAGCTACCCGTCAACAGAGTCTCTATGGGCATTCAGACTTTCAACGACAGCAGGTTGCGTTTTCTTAATCGCCGTCATTCGGCAAAGCAGGCAGTAATGGCCGTCAGCAGGCTCCGCAATGCCGGCATCCGCAACATCAGCATCGACCTGATGTATGGCTTCCCCAACGAGACTTTAGACGACTGGAGGTACGACATCGACAGGGCTCTGACTTTGGACGTTGAGCACCTGTCGGCCTACTGTCTCATGATAGAAGAAGGCACTGTGCTCTACGAGCAAATGAATAAAAAAGCCTCCTCTGACTCCCTCTGTTTAGGGGAAGAATCTAAGTCCGCCCTAAACAGGGAGGATTTAGGAGGGTCAGAGGAACTCGAGCGGCAGATGTACGAGCTGCTGATTGACAAGCTGACTGCGGCAGGATACGAGCATTACGAGATTTCCAACTTTGCCCGCCCTGGCTACCGCTCGCGCCATAACAGCAACTACTGGCACGACGTGCCCTACATCGGATTGGGGGCTGCCGCCCATAGCTACGACTTGAAAAAGCGCCAATGGAACATCAGCGACATCAAGCAGTATATTGAGGCTGTTGAGCGAGGCGAGATACCGTGCGAAAGCGAACAACTTGACGACGACACCCTCTACAATGACCGCATCACAGTGGCATTGCGCACCAGCGAAGGTCTAGACATCAGCAACATGTCAGAGCGTCACCGGCGCTATTGTCTGCGCGAAGCCCAACGATTCATAAGCGACGGACTCCTCAGGGAGCACGACAACCACCTTGTCATGACTCGCAAAGGGCTCTTTGTCAGCGACATGATTATGAGCAGCCTGATGATAGTGTGAGGGCAGAATCACAAGTCCTGGAGCCTGATGTCACGCAAATCATTCAGATATTTTGAACGAACGGAGATGGCCTGTAACCACTTCTCTGCTAATTGGTTACTGATATCAAGGTCGATTTTCCACTGTCCGCGAGCCTCCAGCCTGTCAACCATCGTACCCAGGGTCATGTTCGACAAATCCTCAGAAGGCACAAAACGGCTCTCCTCACCCTTCTCATCGCCCGAAACCTCAATAAGCATCCCCGCTGCTATCAGTTCGTAAACAAGGTCGGTGACAAAGCGAATGGGAACAGAGGTTTCACTCCTCAGCTCCATGATAGAATACGGACGTGCCCCTTGTGCAAAACGACGGCAGACACGACTCATCAGCAAGCCACACAGCATCAAGCGGTAACGATGGCTTATCTCGCCGGCATGGGCATCATAGTCGTAATAATCCAGATTCTGATTGGTATAACAAAGCTCTGCACCAAACAGGCAGATAGTCCAAGAAATCTGCATCCAGAGCATAAACAGCGGCAGTGCTGCAAACGAACCGTAGATGGCGTTGTAGCTTGAAAGGAATATCTGAGAGTTGATATACACAAACTGGAGTCCCTGCATGGCGATACCTGCCAGTATGCCGGGCACTATAGCACTCGACGGCTTTACCCTGGTATTGGGCATAAACACATAGAGGGCAACAAACATGCACGACATCAGTACATAGGGGATAAAATCTATTAGCAGGCGCACAGCCGAACTCAACATCTGAAAATCAGACATCCGTCCGGCTACCGTGGCCAGAAAGATGCTGATACCCGACGATAGCACTATCAGTATCGGGAACACGAAAAACATAGCCAGATAGTCGGTGAAGGTCCTGAATACTGAGCGCGAGCGCTTCACCTGCCAAATCTCATTGAACGTATCCTCGATATTGCTCACAAGCATGAGCACAGTGTATAACATGAATATCAAACCGATACCAAGGAATACTCCGCTCTTGGTATGCACCAGATAACTGTTTACAAAACCAATTATTGTCTCTGCTGCCTGAGGCTGGGACGACAGGGCATCACGAAACCATATCTCAATATACTTGCTGTAGCCGAAACCGCGTGCTATAGCAAACACCACAGCCAGTATGGGGACAATGGCAAGCAGCGTAGAGTATGTCAATGCAGCAGCACGAGTCATCACGCGGCGGGCAGTGAAAAAGCGAATGGCAAGCATCACCTTCTTTACCACCCCAACCAGCAGGTATTCCACTGGCGACATCTCGTCACGACTGAGCCGCCAAATGCCAGTACGGAAGAAATCCGTCACGTCATGTATTGTCATCTTATACTGCAATAATAGTCACTATAGAGAAAAAGAGGAAAGCAGTACCACTATAAGCCGGGTTCTGTACCAACAGCCCACTGAGAGGCGGTGGTGCCTGCCATTTATCTACTTCGCAAGTTACCCTACGACTCTAGCATTCTACCCTCCGTCGTACCATCCTACGAGAGGAAAGACTCGGGCGGACAACCCTGAATAACGACGGTTTACGCGAACTTGCAGCCTCCAAACGGAACAGCCCGGCGATCACCCGCCGGCTGGTGGGCTCTTACCCCACCTTCTCACCCTTACTTCGCAGAGTGCACAAAGTCACACCTGAAAAGCGGTCATTCTCTTCTTCCGGCTCCAATTGTCACCAACTGCTGGCATTTTCACCAGTGGAGCGTCCTATGCTGCCCGGACTTTCCTCCTTCACCCTTTGGGTGACGGCGGCAGACCGTGGTGCTGCTTTCCGACTGCAAAGGTAAAAAGAAAAAGCGAGACAACCAAAATTCTATACTCAGAAAAATCAAATTATATTTGGTTATTCATCCGATTTACACTATCTTTGCAGCCAAATTGCAGAATAGTATGCAGAAGCAAAAGAAAGGAATAATTAATAATTACTGGAAAGAAAACAAATGAAGAAGTTCGGATTTCTATTAGGAACGCTCCTTGTCATTACAGCTTCAACAGCCAGCGCTCAAATGGACGCCAGCATCAAGTTGAATGAGGTGATGACCGACAACAAGAGCAGCCTGATTGATGAATACGGAGTAAGAAATGCATGGGTTGAGATAGCCAATATCTCTCACTCTACATATAACGTTCGTGGCATGTATCTGACCACCGACCGCTCCGTGCTCGACAAGAAGATGAGCGTGCCAGAGCGACAGAAGCGCATGAGCCAGATTCCCAACGGCGACGTGCGAACCCAACTGAGCGGCCAGCAGACATTGCTATTTCAGCTTAACAGCCAGCCTGCCCGTGGCACGCTGCACCTCAGTGTGAAAGTTGATTCATGCAAGTCCACATGGATAGCGCTCTACAATGGCAATGCCACACAGCTCATCGACTCGATAACGGTTCCCGTACTCAAAGCAGACCAGTCGTATGCCCGCATCTCCAACAATGGCACCGCAGGCGACTGGGAGGTAAAGAGTGCCGACCGTGTAACCCCAGGCATTCAGAATGTTACCACGGTGAGCGAGTCGAAGATAGAAAAGTTCAAGCGCGAAGACCCCCACGGCTTTGGCATGGCGCTGATGGCTATGGGTATTGTGTTCTTCTGCTTGGCTCTCCTCTGGATTACCTTCACTCTCTTCGGAATGCTGATGCGCCACATGGATACTGCCCGCAAGGTTGCTCACCAGCAGCCCATCAAGCCATTCACCAAGACTGTCGAGAAGACCGCCGAGATTGGTCACAAGACTGGTGTGATACTGCAAGAGGGTCTCAAGACCAAAGGTATCGACAAGGAAGTGTATATGGCTGTCATCGGCATGGCTCTGAAGCAGTATCAAGACGACGTCCACGATGTGGAGTCAGGCATCATCACCATCAAGCATCACGATACAGGATGGGATGACGAGTACCAGCAGATGACCCACTTCCACGAGCCTGTACTGCCCACCACTCACATCGCTCCCAAAATTCCTACAGGTCCAGAACTAAAATAAGCAATAACGATAACAATATATAAAAGATAAATCATGAATAAGTATCAGTATAAAGTACAAGGTGTCGACTACGAAGTAGAAATAGAGGATGTAGAAGGCAACATCGCAAAAGTCAACGTCAACGGTATTCCTTTCGAGGTAGAACTTAAGCAGCCCATCAATGCTGCCAAGCACCCCACCATTGTGCGTCCCAAGGTATCAGCCCCTCAGGCTGCTCCCGCCGCAGCACCTACCGCAGCACCAGCTCAGCCTGCCAACCAGGCCACTGCTGGAGCCGTTGCAGGTAATGCCGTCAAGGCTCCGCTGCCCGGAACAATCAATGCCGTAATGGTCAAGGTTGGCGACACTGTGGCAGTGGGTGATGTAGTAGTGGTGCTGGAAGCCATGAAGATGCAGAACAACATCGAGTCGGAATATGCAGGCACCGTCACGGCTGTCAAAGTAAACCAGGGCGACTCCGTCATGGAAGGCACCGTGATGCTGACTATAGGATGATAAGGTAAAAACGAAAAGTGAATAATTTACCGCTATTAATTTAGATTATGGGATTTACAAACTTTATCATAGAAAACTTCAACGAGTTCCTGACCTATACAGGCTTTGCCAACGTAACAGCAGGCAACCTCATCATGATTGCCGTAGGAGCGTTCTTCATCTGGCTTGCCATCAAGAAGGACTTCGAACCGCTGCTTTTGGTGCCCATCGGTCTGGGCATCATATTAGGCAACATTCCCTTCCGCGCTGATGCAGGACTGGAAATAGGTCTATATGAGGACAACTCAGTGCTCAACATTTTCTATCAGGGCGTGCGCCAAGGATGGTATCCTCCGCTAATCTTCCTTGGCATTGGAGCCATGACAGACTTCTCGGCTCTGCTGGCCAACCCTAAACTGATGCTGATAGGTGCGGCTGCACAATTCGGTATCTTCGGAGCATATATGTTTGCGCTGGCTCTGGGATTCGAGCCCAATCAGGCCGCAGGTATTGCCATCATTGGCGGTGCCGATGGTCCTACAGCCATATTCCTGAGCAGCAAACTCTCGCCCAACCTGATGGGAGCCATCGCCGTGTGCGCATATTCGTATATGGCCTTAGTACCGCTGATTCAGCCACCATTGATGCGCCTGCTCACCACCAAGAAGGAGCGCGTCATCAAGATGAAGCCTGTTCGCGAAGTCAGTCAGACAGAGCGCATACTATTCCCAATAGTGGGCTTGTTGCTTACAACATTCATAGTACCCTCAGGACTTCCCCTCTTAGGCATGCTGTTCTTCGGCAACCTACTGAAGGAGAGTGGCAAGACCACTCGTCTGGCCAAGACCGCAGGAGCAGCACTCAACGATATCGTGGTAATGCTGCTGGGACTCACCGTAGGATGCTCTACTCAGGCATCAGAGTTCCTTACCATGAACACTATATTCATCTTCGCCATCGGAGCATGTGCATTCATCGTGGCTACCATGAGTGGAGTACTGTTCGTTAAGCTGATGAACGTATTCCTGCCAAAAGACAAAAAGCTCAATCCGCTCATCGGCAACGCCGGTGTATCGGCTGTGCCAATGGCTGCCCGTATCTCCAACAATCTCGGATTGGAATACGACCGCCACAACTTCCTGCTCATGCATGCCATGGGCCCCAACGTGGCTGGAGTGATCGGTTCGGCAGTGGCTGCCGGAGCTCTGCTCGGATTCCTCTCGTAACCATACGTAACAAAACTCAAGAAGAGAGATGGCCGAAACAAACAGACCTTTCCTGTCGGTAATAATGACGGCTCATGACGAGGCTGAAGCCTTGGAGCGCAATCTGCCGCTCTTTTTAGCACAACAGGGTCAGCACACCTGCGAAGTTATTGTCGTGGATGATGCTTCGAGCGATGATACTCCCGACGTATTGAAGCGACTAAAGGCACAGTATCCGCAACTATACACTACATTCATCCCCAAGTCGGTACCCAATCCCTGCCGACAGCGTCTGGCGCTGACTATCGGTGCCAAGGCCGCCAAGGGCGAGTGGATTGCCGTGGCCAGCATTCTGCGCCCTCCTCATACCGAGGGTGCCCTCGAAGGCATGGTGCAGCTGGCCAACAATCAGGGCGAGCAGGTTGCCATGCTTTATAGCGGGCGCAAAGAAGGCACAATGACTGTTTTCCAGTCGTGGGCCACACTGGATGATGCCGCTCCCCTTCTGCGCAAAGCAGAGCGACGCTCTGGCAAGGGACACCGAGGACGGTGGTTTAAGCGTTGGCGCGGACTGTACGACACCGTAGCAGTAAGGCGTGACGACATTCACAACCTGCTTAAGTTCTATGAGCAGAAAATTAGCGGTCGGAGACTGACAGGACTCAGACTGCACGTATTATGGAAGACTTTGCAAAATAACTGATACTATTATGAGAATCCTTCACTTCCTACCACCCGACAACGACATGATAGCTCAGCACGTCACCATGCTTACCAATGGCATGGGACTGGAAGCAGAGAACCACGTCACGTCGGATGCAGGCAATGCCAAGATGCTTCTGCAGAACGGGAAGTACGACATTCTCCACATACACGGCTGTTGGCGCAATGCATCAAAAAACTTAGTGGGTCTGACAAAGAAGAGTCTCACGCGACTCGTAGTCACCCCACACGGCCAGCTACAGCCCTGGGTGCAAGACGACGGATACTGGAAAGAGAAACTCCCCAAGCGTCTGCTCTACCAACGCGACATCATTCATCAGGCCTACGCCATCATCGTTCAGGGAAAGATGGAACTGGAGTGCATGGAAAAGCTGGGATGGAACAGCCGTTGCACCATCATCCGCAACGCTATCATAACATGCAGCATCAGCGCACAGGAGATGGCACGTCAGACTTTTGCCCTCTACAGGAAGGTCATGGACTCAAACACTCTTGAACTGCTACCAGCAGAGAGTCGCGACACCATGAGGAGCATTATCAAAGCCGGCATCACGGGCGACTCACGATGGCTCTCTGACGACTCCCGCCCCACTCCACTCAGCGATGAGGACATGCGGAGAGTGATGTGCCATGCCTATCAGGAACAGACCACCGACTGGATAAAAAAAGGCCTTAAAGTGCTGAAATGGAACGACCCGGATATCGACGCTGCCACGATAGACTGCTTTCTGCCCGAAGGCTACCATGCTCCGCAAAGCATACAGAGCACCATCGGCAATCAATACGCATCGGAGAACGAACGACTGATGGCGACCTTCAAACTGATTAGGAAACTAACGTCCAACAACCAGCTCAGTATGCTTCACCTATGCGAGTTGGATCGCGAACTGCGCTTCCATCCCTGCGAGGAAGAAGAACTCAAGGAAGAGCTCAAGGAGCACAAGCTGTGGATGCTGGCCCGCCGGACAATGCAGCTGATGGCCGACATGACAGGACTTACCGAAGGATACATGCCAGTGACAGCTCTCGACGACCGCCAGACAAGACAGATGAGAGAAAGCGTAGAGAAACGACTGAAAATACAATAACAGGATATAACCTTCTAAAAATCAAAAACTATGAACACAAACGCCGAAAACCGCGACATGCACTACCTGCAGTTGCTGTCGAACTCTTTTCCCAGCATTGCGGCGGCTTCCACAGAAATCATCAATCTGGAAGCCATTATGAACCTGCCCAAGGGCACTGAGCATTTTCTGGCCGACCTTCACGGCGAGAGTGCAGCATTTCAGCATATTCTGAAGAATGCCTCAGGAAACATCAGGCGCAAGGTTAGCGAGCTCTTCAAAGGCTACATACGAGAGTCGGTGATACGCGAATTGTGTACACTAATATACTATCCCGAGCAGAAACTAGGACTCATCAAGGAGGCCGAGGGCGACAATATGGAAGACTGGTACCACATCACCATACACAGACTGGTCACCGTTTGCAGGGACGTTTCATCGAAATATACGCGCTCAAAGGTGCGCAAGTCACTGCCGCCCGACTTTGCCTACATCATCGAGGAACTGCTCCACGAGCGCAGCGACGACCAAGACAAGGCTGCCTACGTCACGGGGATCGTTGAGACCATCATCTCGACAGGACGTGCCGACGACTTCATTATTGCCCTCTGTAATGTGATTCAGCGACTGGCAATTGACCAGCTGCACATTCTCGGCGACATCTACGACCGCGGCCCTGGCGCCCACATCATTCTCGACACCATGCGCCAGTACCACTCATGGGATATTCAATGGGGAAACCACGACATACTATGGATGGGAGCATGCGCCGGCAACAATGCCTGCATCTGCAACGTACTGCGCTTGTCGCTGAGATATGCCAATCTGACCACTCTTGAAGATGGTTACGGAATAAATCTCGTCCCCCTGGCAACATTCGCCATGGATGTATATGGCGACGACCCATGCACCGAGTTCATACCGAAGATACTGGCAGGCAACACCCTCGACGAGAAGACACTGCGCCTTACCGCACAGATGCACAAAGCCATCAGCGTCATTCAGTTCAAGAAGGAGGCTCTCATCTTCAAGCGCCGTCCGGAATGGCAGATGACCGACCGATGCGTGCTCGACCATATTGACTATGAGCGTGGCGTTTACATCGTTGACGGCAAGGAGTACGAGATGAAGTCGTGCAACTTCCCAACCATCGACCCCGCCAACCCTTGTGAACTCACCGAAGAGGAGAATATACTCATGGAGCGCCTACACCACTCGTTCCGAGTATGTGAGAAGCTGCAGAAACACTGCAAGATGCTGCTCTCGCATGGCTGCATGTACACTATCTGCAACCAAAACCTCCTCTTCCATGCATCTTGTCCGCTCAACGCCGACGGCAGTCTGAAAGAAGTGGAACTTTACAACGGACAGCGCTTCAGCGGCAAGGAACTGATGCACAACATCGGAATGATGATACGCGCTGCATTCCAGAACGACACTCCACAAGAGGAGAGATCTTACGACCGCGACTATTTCCTATACCTCTGGTGCGGCAAGGACTCCCCACTCTTCGACAAGTCGAAGATGGCCACCTTCGAGCGATACTTCCTCACCGACAAGACGATGTACAAAGAGGAGAAAGGCTACTACTTCCAACTGCGCGACAATGAAGAAATCTGCGACCACATACTCGACTCCTTCGGTGTTGTCGGCGCCAACAGGCATATCATCAACGGCCACGTCCCTGTGCATGCATCAAAGGGCGAGAACCCCATCAAAGCAGGTGGCAAGCTGATGGTGATCGACGGTGGATTCTCAGAAGCCTATCATTCAGAGACAGGCATCGCCGGATACACTCTGGTATATCACAGCCGCGGATTCCAGCTCGTTCAGCACGAGCCGTTTACAAGTGCTCGCGAGGCCATACAGAAAGGTACCGACATCAAATCGACCACCCAACTGGTTGAACTGTCAACACACCGCATGCTGGTGGCCGACACCGACAAAGGCACTGAACTTCAGAATCAGATAAACGACCTGCGCCAACTGTTGTATGCCTATCGCCACGGCATCATCAAAGAAAAGAAATAACACATGGCAAGCATCATCATAGCATTAGGCTCAAACAGCAGGCAGGCAGTACATATTGAATGGGCTTCACAACGGTTGGCTACCCTGTTTGCCGACGTCAGGATGAGCCGAAAGTTATGGACTCACGACGTAAAAGGCTCTGGACGGATGTATATGAACAGACTCATGAAAGCCACTACCAGCCTCGGAGCAGAAGAGATAAATACATTACTGAAACAACTGGAGAAGGAGGCACAACGCACTCACGACGAAGTCACCATCGACCTCGACCTGATGCAGTACGACTCAGAGCAATATCACCCGAAAGACTGGCCACGCCCCTATATCCAGCAACTAATCCCCGACATTCTATGAGAATACTCATCGCCATACTGGCAGTAATAATCCCAAGCCTCGCACAAGGACAGAGCTTCGAGCAGTTCTTCTGCGACTCAACCCTGCGAATCGACTACATCTTCGCTGGCGACACAATATCACAAGACATCTTTCTCGACGAGCTGTCGATGTCGCCACGCTGGTACGGACGTAGGCAGCGACTTGCCGAACTGCCGCTGAAGGGCAATGGCAGCATAACCGTCAGCGACAAGCAGAGCGGACAAGTAGTATATCGCCACCCGTTCTCTACTCTATTCCAGGAGTGGCTTGCAACCAACGAGGCAAGGCGTGTCAGGAAGTCGTTCGAGAATGTCTTTCTGATTCCCTACCCCAAACAACCCGTCAGTGTGAAGATAGAACTGCGCGACTATCACGAGCAGGTGACGGCCGCTATGACGCACGACATCGACCCTCACGATATACTAATCCGCCGACTGACACAACAGGCACCATACATCACACTGCAGCAGGCTGCCGACACCACACGCTGTATCCATATAGCCTACGTAGCAGAGGGATATACCGCTGAACAGATGTCGCAGTACTTAGACGACTGCCGCGAAGCCACAGATGCACTCTTCCAGCACGAACCATTCAAGACGCTTCGCAATAGGTTTAACATCACAGCGCTGATGACACCATCCAAAGACACCGACGTCAGTCAACCAGGAGAGGGCATTTGGCTCGACACCGCCTTAGGCTCACATTTCGACACATTCTATACCAAACGATATCTCACGACACTGTATCTCAAGCGACTGCACGACCTGCTGGCTTGCACACCATACGAACACATCATCGTGCTGGCCAACACCTCACACTATGGGGGCGGAGGAATATTCAACTCCTACAACCTCAGCTATACACGCGGAACCAACTTCCGACCTGTTGTAGTGCATGAGTTCGGACACTCCTTCGGAGGACTGGGCGACGAGTATCCATACGGCGACGAAGCACCCATGTACTTTGCCGATACCGAACCATGGGAGCCAAACCTGACAACACATCCCGACAACCCCAAGTGGCAAGACCTGATTGATCAGGGAAAGGCTGGCATCATAGAGGGCGGCGGCTATCTGACTCACGGAGTATGGCGCGGACTGGCCGACTGCCGCATGCGCACCAACAAGCATCCCGACTTCTGTCCTGTATGCCAGCAGGCACTCACCCGACTGATAGACTTCTACACGAAATAATTTGCGCAATTCAGAACTTTTACGTATCTTTGCGGAAAAATTAACTCTAATAAAAATAACAACTATGCAAAGTGACCCCAAGCAGTGCCTATACTGCACCAACAACCAGACTCTTCACGACCTGATGATTGAGTTTGCACAATTACGTGTTTCACGTGCTTTCCTCTTCAAGGAACAGACATATCGCGGACGTTGCCTCGTGGCCTACAAAGACCATGTCAACGACCTCAACGAACTCAGCGATGAAGACCGCAACGCATTCATGGCCGATGTGGCACAGGTTACACGTGCCATGCAGAAAGCCTTTAACCCCGAGAAGATCAACTATGGCGCATATAGCGACAAACTGTCTCACCTGCACTTCCATCTGGCTCCTAAATACGTTGACGGCCCCGACTACGGCGGCACATTCCAGATGAATCCCGGAAAAGTGTATCTGACCGATGCTGAATACCAGGAACTGATTGAGAAAATCAAGGAAAATATGTAAAAGGTAAAAAGGTAAGAGAGTAAAAGGATAAATCGAATATCGTAATTATTAACAACATCTATGGCAATCATAAAACCATTTAAGGGAATCCGCCCGCCAAAGGAATTGGTAGAACAAGTGGAAAGCCGCCCCTACGACGTGCTCGACAGTGAAGAGGCACGCGCTGAAGCCGGCAACAACGAGAAGAGCCTTTACCACATCATCAAGCCAGAGATAGACTTCCCCGAAGGCACCTCAGAGTACGACCCGCGCGTCTATGAGAAAGCTGCCGAGAACTTCCAGAAGTTCCAAGACAAAGGCTGGCTGGTACAGGACGATAGCGAGCATTATTACATCTATGCCCAGACCATGAACGAAAAGACGCAGTACGGTCTGGTGGTGTGTGCCCATACCGACGACTATCAGAAAGGCAATATCAAGAAGCACGAACTGACACGCCGCGACAAGGAAGAAGACCGCATGAAGCACGTCCGCGTAAACAATGCCAATATCGAGCCCGTATTCTTTGCATATCCTGACAATGCCACTCTCGACGCACTAATCATGCGCTATGCACAGAAGGAACCTGAATACGACTTCATAGCACCCATAGACGGCTTCCGCCATAAGTTCTGGGTAATCGACAACGAGCAGGACATGCAGACCATCACTGCCGAGTTTGCCAAAATGCCAAGCCTCTATATTGCCGACGGTCACCACCGCTCTGCAGCAGCTGCACTGGTGGGAGCCGAGAAACAGAAGCAGAACCCCAACCATCGTGGCGACGAGGAATACAACTATTTCATGGCTGTCTGCTTTCAGGCCTCGCAACTCACTATTCTCGACTACAACCGAGTGGTGAAAGACCTCAACGGCCTTAGCTCCGAACAATTCCTGGCTGCTCTGCAGAAGAACTTCATCGTAGAAGACAAGGGCACCGAGATATACAAGCCACAGCAGCTGCACGAGTTCTCACTCTATCTCGACCAGCACTGGTACAGCCTCACCGCCAAAGAGGGAACATTCGACAATACCGACCCCATCGGAGTACTCGATGTTGACATCTCAAGCCGCCTGATACTTGACGAGATACTCAACATTGGCGACCTGCGCTCATCGAAGCGCATCGACTTTGTGGGCGGACTGCGCGGACTGGGAGAATTGAAGCGCCGTGTTGACTCTGGCGAGATGCGTGCCGCACTGGCTCTCTACCCCGTCACCATGCAGCAGATTATGGATATTGCCGACAGCGGCAAGATCATGCCTCCCAAGGCAACGTGGTTTGAGCCCAAGCTGCGCTCTGGTCTGGTAATACATAAATTGAATTAGAAATTAGTAAAATTGAATTAGGAATTAGAAATTAGTAAAATTGAATTAGGAATTAGAAATTAGAAATTAGGAATTATGATATGATTAAGTTCGGAATTTTCGCTAAAGCCAGTACCCTTTCCGCCTTGAAAGTAATCATAATTTCTAATTCCTAATTTCTAATTTACATAAACTATGACTGACGAGTTCAAGACGATAGCAACAACTAGCGAAGGTTATTACACCGAAAAACGTAGTAAGTTCCTTGCTTTTGCCCATCACGTAGAGACGATAGACGACATCAAGGAACTACTGGCCGGATATCGCAAGAAATACTACGATGCACGCCACGTTTGCTATGCCTATATGCTGGGAGCCGAGCGCACAGAATATCGTGCCAACGATGACGGAGAGCCATCGTCAACGGCAGGGAAACCCATACTCGGACAAATCAATTCAGCCGAACTCACAGACATACTGATCGTCGTTGTGCGCTATTATGGAGGTGTCAACCTGGGCACCAGCGGCCTCATAGTAGCCTACCGTGAGGCAGCAGCCGACGCACTGGCCCATGCCACTATCGAGACCCGTCAGGAAGAAGAAGTAGTCACTTATTCATTCTCATATCCCCAGATGAACGATGTGATGCGCATCGTAAAGGACATGAATCCACGCATACTATCACAGACCTACGACAATGTGTGCCAGATAGAACTGTCTATCCGCAAGAGCGAGGCTGAACAACTGCGCAATCGTCTGTCGAAACTACTTTAGGCCAACAGGCGTCTGAAGAGCCTCATCACACTATACTACAGATTGATAATAGTTTCCTCGAAGCGTCCTTCGTCATTGATGATATATTGGCGGCTATTCAGCAACTCTGGCTTCCTGTCGGTATCGTGCGACTGGTAATAGAGCATCAGCGTGGTTTCATAGTTGCTTGTGATGTAGTACTCCAACATCGTTTTCCCATGATCGTCGTCGCGTCGCTCATCCTTTGTTTCGTAGATGCACAGGTGATCCAGAGCCATGTGGTCCGACTTCATGGTATAGAGGTAGAGCACCGTATTCAGCGAATCTTTTATCTCGGCCAGCATCACCACTCCGAAGGCATGCTTCGCAGGCATCGCCACAGCCTTAAGCCGGGCCTTTTCAGTAAATCCGAAGCAGTCGTTCAGTGCTGCAGGCACATCCTTGAAGTCGCTGAGACGTGCTATATCGTCGCCGGCATTCCTTATTGGCAGCGTGCGCACACTCAGAGTGTCAAACCATGCATCAACGGGGTCTGAATCCGGCACCATGCTCGCCTTTCTCTGCAGTTCAGCCACTTGCTCAGCCTTGCGGATGCTGTCAACCATCTGTTCATAGTAGGCAGCATCATGCTTTCGTCCTCCACAAGCCATCATCATAGCTACAACAGCTATCAGGCCGACCAATATCATACCATGTTTCACATTCATAGTCGTCAGTAATTATTGCCAGGCTTAATGCAACATGTCACAGAAGAGTCGTCTCTCTGTGACAGTAAGCCTGTAGTTGCCATTAAAATCTATCCGCATAACGCCTTTCATATCTCCATCGGCAGGCGAGAGAGCAAGGGCCACATGCCCCATTGTGCGCCTCATATTAATCTCCACACAGGGATGAAGCAAATATTTTCCGTCAGCCCCGCTGGTCACCATCATGTCTATCCCGAAGGGACCGCAATAATCGTCAAGGTCAAGGTTGGCGACGATCTCTTCCCTTACGGCATCCAGCAGTTCCAGAGTAATGTGGTGGCCTATCATCTCGCGCTTTTGCTGCTCAGTGGCAAGAATATTGCCAACGTAAGCCCCATTGGCAGTATGAAACAGTGACAGACCTGCATAGCGTATTCCGCCACAGCCATCAGACCAGAATTCCATACCGAAGTCGCTCACACGGTCATATTGAGGTTCCACCATCACTGACCCCTGCCTGCCAACGACGTTGTCAACCCATTTTTCAATCCCCGGATGGCTGTTGCCACAGTCCACAAAACGCACTCCCCTACCACTCGACGACCACGGAGCCTTAAGCACCACTCTGCCATATTCTCTCATCAGCTGTTCCACAGCCTCTTGAGTTCTACATTCGTGGGCCTCGCCCACCGTCCCCTCCACCTGCAGTCGGGGCAACAGCAGAGCCGCCATTCTGCGGTGCGACAGCATGCGCACTCTCTCCAGATAGTCATCGGTAGGCAACAGAGCCTCGCCCGCACCTTTACGCATCAGAAATGCCTTAAGAGCCTTGTCCCATCCCCAGACGTCAATGCTGTCGATGTCCGTCTGTCTGAAAGCCTCTTCAGCCGTAACGAAACAGATATCCTCGCCCACGTCATGCTTCAGTGACTCCCTACAGTCCATCTTTGCCCTCTCCACATCGTCCACCACCACGGCATCGCCCCGTTCTGCCCACAGAGCCGGCAGCCATCCGAGGTCAGCCCTCAGCTGTCGTCCCGCCCTGGGTGCAGTGAAGTTGGCCAGATTGCTGGCCAGAGCAATATCATGTTCAGGGTTGAATACGTGTAGCGTCATGCCTTATACGATTGAAATACGTGTAGCGTCTTCTCTTTTGCTTTGATGCCGCAAAATTAGTCATAAATTACGAACCCGCCAAACAATAACAGCAGAAAAAGAAAGGAAGGTGGTTAGTTCGTGACACAAAAAAGGGTTGGCAAATTGCCAGCCCCTTGATGTATTCATTTCCCGATGATGACGGGAGAAAGTTCAGCGTATTCTGTCGGCAGCCCTCACCAATTTCTCGTCGTCGATGACTCCCTTGCGCGCCAGGAAACAGAGGATGGCGGCAACCAGCGGGAGACAAGCCACATAAGGTATTGCCTCTGGCAACATGCCCTGTTGTATCAGCACAGCGAGCACCAGATACCATACGATGTTCAGACCTACGGCTACCAGGCACAGTGCTGCCTGACGCTTGCGCTGCTTATACTTAAAAATGGTATAGAGGCATACTATGGAGGCCAACAGCTGAATGGCAAAAAGCGTCCATGCCAAAAGGTGCAGCAATCCTATGATGGCTGCTGCAAGTAGGTAGAGAGTTTGTTTGCGCTGAATCATAGCCTCTACAAACTACTCTGCAATGCCCTGCTGTGCCTCACGGGCAGGATCGCGCCAATAGACCTTATCCTCGATGAACTCCTGAGTTGCCAGCAGTGATGGTTTGGGGAGTTTCTCGTAGTAGCGGGAAATCTCAATCTGCTCGCGGTTTTCGAATACTTCCTCCAGCGAGTCGTTGTAAGAAGCGAATTCGGCGAGTTTCTTCGAAAGGTCTTCTTTAATCTGCACGCTAATCTGGTTAGCACGCTTAGAAATAATAGCTACACTCTCGTAGATGTTGCCAGTATCCTGGCAGAGATCCATAATGTTGCGGGTTACGGTGTTTACCGGTGCTTTTGACTTCTTGTAATCCATGTATCTTTAACTTAATTTGATTTTCAATTATTCCTACGAACTTTGTTCGCTTTGACCTTCAGGTAGAAGAATTTAAAATTTCAATTTCCTCAGTCGCCCGTGACTTTCTTGCATTTAGCGATGAATTTCTCGGCTGTAGTACACTCTGCCGACTCGGGGAATTCGTTGAGGAAGCCGTAACATTCGTCTTCGGCATCGCGATAGCGCTCTATGCGGCGCTCATCGGAAGAGTTCTGTGCCAGCTCGTACTTGCTCTTCATGATGAGAATTGAGAACTTCTCACGCAGGCTGGTGTAAGGATAAGTCTTTAGGGCATTCTGGGCTGTGATGATGCACGACTCATAGTTCGACTCGGTATTGGCATTGATGTTGCCGAAGTAGCCACCCAGATTATAATAAAGTTCGGCCGAGAGATATTCCTTCATCACCAGATTGTCTTGCAGGAGGAACAGCCGCTGCTGTGCAGTCTCTCGCAGCGGAGAATCGGGGAAGTAATCGATGAAATTCTGATAGGCATTGATGGCTCCTACGGTGGATGACTGATCGAGGCGCGGGTCGGGCATGCTCTGGAACAGCGACTGTCCTATATAGAAGGAAGCCTGTTCGGCATAGTCTCCCTTAGGATAACTTGAAAAATACTTGCGGAAAGTGGCACTTGCGGCCTCATAGTCTTTATTGCAGTATTGTGACATGCCCAGCATATACAGACTCTCCTGCGCATTGGTTCTGCCTTTCTGCACTGTGACGAGTTCAGAAAGCAGAGCAGTGGCCTGAGAAAACTTTCCCATGGCAAAACACTGCTTGGCATATTCGTATTTATATGTATTGTCTGCCGACTTATAAACGCTATTAAACTCTGATGCGCAACTGCACAACAATGCAGTCAGACAAAGAGCCAAAATGCTGTTTCTGTTCATCTTGTTCAAATTTGACGTGCAAAATTACGCATTTTCTACCGAAAAGCAAAGGAAATTAATAAAAATTGATAATTAACAAATGTTATTCTACAAATATTTCGTATTTTTGGAAAGATTTGCTTATCTTTGCAGTTCATTATCAACTTGAAGAGGATTACTATGGCAAGAATCAGCAACCATCTCGTAATTATGGCTGGTGGCGTCGGAAGCCGTTTCTGGCCGATGAGCACAACCGAGAAGCCCAAGCAATTCATTGATGTGCTGGGCATAGGAAAATCGCTGTTACAACTGACAGTAGAGCGTTTCAAGGGTATCGTACCTGTTGAGAACGTATGGGTAGTTACTAATCAGAAATACGCCGACACTGTAAGCCAGCAACTGCCCGACATGCCTCGCGACCACATACTCTGCGAGCCCTGCCGCCGTAATACTGCGCCATGCATTGCTTATGTATCATGGCGAATCAAGTCGAAAGACCCCAAAGCCAACATCGTGGTATCGCCAAGTGACCATGTGGTGCTCAACACGCAAGAGTTCCAGCGCGTCATCAAGGAATGCCTGACGTTTACCTCCGACACCGATGCCATTGTTACGCTGGGCATGAAGCCCACAAGGCCTGAGACCGGTTACGGATATATTCAGGCCGACCTCTCAAGCAACTCGCTGCGCAACAGAGAGATATTCCGTGTTGACTCTTTCCGCGAAAAGCCCGACTTGCAGACTGCCAAGCAGTATATCAGCCAGAAGAGTTACTTCTGGAATGCAGGCATCTTCATCTGGAACGTTTCCACCATCGTCAATGCCTTCCGTATCTATCAGCCACAGCTGGCAAAGATATTCGAGTCGATGATGCCAATCTACGGTACCGACAAGGAGCAGGCCGAAGTCAACAGGCTTTTCCCCGAATGCGAGAATATCAGTGTTGACTATGCCATCATGGAGAAGGCAGAAGAGATATTTGTGTGTCCCGCCGACTTCGGATGGAGCGACCTGGGTACTTGGGGCTCACTGCAGCAGCAGAGTAAGCGCGACCTCTATGGCAATGCCTGCATAGGACCTGACATCACGCTCTACGAGTCGCACAACTGCATCATACACGCTACCCAGGAGAAGAAGGTAGTAATCCAGGGTCTCGACGGCTACATCGTTGCCGAGAACGACGGCACGCTGCTTATCTGCAAACTCTCCGAGGAGCAGCGCATCAAGCAGTTCAGCGAACAGGACAAGTAAATACAAAACATAACATATAACAATGGAAAACAAGAAAGTTGCCCTTATTACGGGCATTACCGGTCAGGATGGAAGTTACCTGGCCGAGTTTCTTATTGAGAAAGGATACGAAGTTCATGGACTCATGCGCCGCTCGTCGTCGTTCAACACAGCACGTATAGAGCATTTGTATCTCGACGAATGGGTACGCGATATGAAAAAAGCCCGTCTGGTGAACCTGCACTGGGCAGATATGACCGACTCATCGTCGCTGATCAGGGTAATCTCAAAGATACGCCCCACAGAAATCTACAACCTCGCAGCACAGAGCCACGTGAAGGTGAGTTTCGACGTGCCGGAATACACTGCCGACACCGACGCCAATGGTGTGCTGCGCCTGCTGGAGGCTGTACGCATCTGCGGACTGGCCGACACCTGCCGCATCTATCAGGCTTCTACATCTGAGCTCTACGGCAAGGTGCAGGAGGTTCCTCAGTCAGAGACCACACCGTTCTATCCCCGCTCACCCTATGCCGTAGCCAAGCTCTATGGCTTCTGGATTATGAAGAACTACCGCGAGTCGTACAACATGTTCTGCTGCAACGGCATTTTGTTCAACCATGAGAGTGAGCGCCGCGGCGAGACTTTCGTAACACGCAAAATCACACTGGCAGCAGCACGCATCGCACAAGGATATCAGGACAAGCTCTACTTAGGCAACCTGAATTCACTGCGCGACTGGGGATATGCTAAAGACTATATTGAGTGCATGTGGCTTATTCTGCAGCAGCCCGAGCCCGACGACTTTGTGATAGCTACCGGTGAGTACCATACCGTCCGTGAGTTTGCCACACTGGCCTTCAAGGAAGTGGGCATAGAACTGGAATGGCGTGGCGACGGTGTTGACGAGAAGGGCTACGACAAGGCTACAGGCAGTTCGCTCGTTGAGGTTGACCCGAAATATTTCCGTCCTGCCGAGGTTGACCAGTTGCTGGGTAACCCCGCCAAGGCCAAGGCTAAGCTGGGTTGGAATCCTCAGAAGACATCATTCCCCGACCTCGTGAAAATCATGGTACAGCACGACATGAAATTCGTGAAGAAGCTGTTCATAAAGGCTCAGATGGACAAATAAGTCCTCACGTAACAGATAAGAGACAACATGTTAGACAAGAACAGCAAGATTTATGTAGCCGGACACCGAGGTCTGGTGGGCTCTGCCATCTGGAACAACCTGAAGCAGCGCGGATACGAGAATCTGGTGGGCAGGACACATCAGGAACTAGACCTTACCGACCAGTTGGCAGTACGCGCATTCTTCGACGAGGAGCGCCCCGACGCCGTCGTGCTGGCTGCCGCCTTCGTAGGCGGCATCATGGCCAACTCACTCTATCGTGCCGACTTCATCATGCAGAACATGAAGATGCAGTGCAACGTCATCAGCGAGTCGTATGCCCACGGAGTAAAGAAACTGCTTTTCCTCGGCTCCACCTGCATATATCCCAAGAACGCTCCTCAGCCGATGAAAGAGGACTGTCTGCTTACATCCCCGCTGGAATACACCAACGAGGAGTATGCCATCGCCAAAATAGCCGGTCTGAAGATGTGTGAGTCGTATAATTTGCAATACGGCACCAACTACATAGCCGTCATGCCCACCAACCTGTACGGCCCCAACGACAATTTCCATCTGGAAAACTCACATGTCATGCCTGCCATGATGCGTAAAGTGTATCTGTCGAAGCTCATCCACGACGGCAACTGGCAAGCCATCCGGCGCGACCTCGACATCCGGCCGGTGGAAGGATTCAGCGGAGCGGCGAAAAGTGACGACATTCTCGCAGTGCTGGCAAAATATGGAATCTACGACAACAAGGTTGTACTATGGGGTACAGGCACGCCGCTGCGTGAGTTCCTCTGGTCGGAGGACATGGCCGATGCCAGCGTCCACGTACTGCTCAACGTGAATTTTTCGGATATTATCGGCATTGAGAAGTATTCTTCAGTACACTATGGCACAAAAGCCGACGGTACCGTGGACCGCAACCATTCTGCAGGCAGAGGAGGGGCCATCCCCAAACTTGGCGAGATACGCAACTGCCACATCAATGTAGGCACCGGCAAAGAACTGACTATCCGCCAACTGTCGGAACTCGTGGTGAAGGCTGTTGGATTCGAAGGTGTCGTGGAGTTCGACACTTCCAAGCCTGACGGTACCATGCGCAAACTAATCGACGTCAGCAAATTGCACAGTCTGGGATGGACGCACAAGGTGGAAATCGAGGATGGTGTAGGTAAACTATTTGAGTGGTACAGGGAGAGTCTGAAATAAAATCTCTTCACCTCATATCAACAAAGAAAACATCCGGGAAGCATTGGTTTCCCGGATGTTTTTATATACCAGTCTCCGTCTTCAGTATTAGAAAGCCGAGGCTGCAAAGAGGTAGTCGTAGATGCACGAGCAGATGCCGAAGAGAGCGATGCCCAATGTGCAGACGGCCAATGCAATGCGAGTAGAGGCCTCGGTGCGGAATGTGGGCAGCGGAGTATCAGTCTGCTTGATATACATGGCCTTAACAATGAGCAGATAGTAGTACAAGCTCACCACAGTGTTAATCAAGGCGATGAACACTACGAAATATGCCCAGAACGAGCCCTGCTCGGCAGCAGCCATGAATACGAAGAACTTCGAGAACATACCTGCAAACGGCGGAATACCGGCCAGCGAGAACAGTGCCAGCGTCATGAGGAACGCCAGCTTGGGGTTGGTCTGATAGAGTCCGTCGTAAGTTGACATTTGGGTCAAAGTCCCCTTCCTTTGGAGGGGATTGGGGGAGGCTTCAACTGCACTGATCACGGTGAACACAGCCATATTGGCAACCACATACACCAGCACATAGTACATCAGCGAAGCCATGCCAGTCTGCGAGGCACCGATGACAGCCAACATGATGTAACCAGCCTGCGAGATAGAGCTGAAAGCCATGAAGCGCTTCAGTTCACTCTGGCGGATGGCAAACAGGTTGGCAATGGTGATGCTAAGCACGATGACGATATACAGCAGGTACTCCCAATAGGCTGTAAGAGGAGCAAAGACCTTCACCAGGATAACCATCAGCGCAAAGGCTGCAGCACCCTTGGAAACTACGCTCAGATAACCCGTAACAGCAGTAGGAGCTCCCTCGTAAGTGTCGGCCGTCCAGAAGTGGAAGGGCACCAGCGAGAGCTTGAATCCCAGTCCGCTGAAGAAGAACACGAGCCCCATGAGCAGCATGGGCAGCTGTGACTCATACTGAGCGAAATAGGAAATCTTGTCGGCCACATCGTTAAAATAGAGCGTTCCTACGCTTCCATAGACAAACGAGATACCATAGAGCATGATACCGCTGGAGAAAGTAGCTGTCAGGATGTACTTGGCAGCACCCTCGGCCGAGTTCTTCTTATACTTGTCGAAAGCCACCAGACAGGCCATAGGCACTGAGGCAGTCTCCAGTCCGAGGAAGAACATGAGGAAGTTACCGCTGGAAGTCATCATATACATACCCAGCAGTGTAGAAAGCACGAGCAGATAGAACTCGCCCGAATTCTTGCGCACTTCGTTCTCAAGCCACGGCTGGGCCATAATCACCACGATGAGTGTTCCCAACGTAAGGATAATCTTCATGACATTGGCAGCCTGTGAGGCTACATACATGCCACCGAAAGCCTCAGCCGCGGGAACTGTCGTCATCAGAACAATCTGACATACGAGCAGAGCAGACGTCATCTTGCAGATCACAGCGTTCTTGCGCTCACTCTTGGTAAGGCAGAAGTCGGCTATGAACACCAATATCAATGCGAGGACAAGGAATGCCTCGGGAATCATATTAAGAAATTGACTATATCCCATAATTTTCAATTTTCAATTATCAATTTTCAATTAGATTATGTTAGCCAAGATAGGTCCTACAGCATCGCTGATGACATTGCTTGCCCAGAGGGGGAACAGGCCGAGGCCTGCCACACATGCAATGAGGCAGATGACGGCGACGCGCTCGTCCCACGTAGCATCGGTCAGCTCCAGATAGTGCGGGTTCTTCACCTCGCCATACAGAATCTTGCCAACAACACGCAGGATGTAAACAGCCGTCACAACGATAGATGTACAGGCGATGATGGTAGCCACACGGTGGAACGTGTCGCCATTCTCGAACGAGCCGACAAAGATAGTCATCTCAGCAATGAATCCCGAGAAGCCCGGCAGACCGAGGTTGGCAAGACCAGCCACCACGTAACCCACGGCAAGGAACGGCATAATCTTCATCAGACCGTCCAAGTAGCGGATGTCACGGGTGTGAGTACGACCGTAAATCATACCGATGAGTGCAAAGAAGAGAGCCGTCATCAGACCGTGCGACAGCATCTGCAGGATGGCACCCGTACAGGAAGTCTTGGTCATCATCAGCAGTGCGAAGAGCACCAGACCACAGTGCGACACCGAGGAGTAGGCATTGATGTACTTCAGGTCGGTCTGCACGCAGGCCGAGAAGGCACCATAGACCACGGAGATAGTCGTCAGGATGAGGAATATCCAAGCCAGCTCGTAGGCGGCATCAGGGAGCAGATACATGGCTACACGGAAGCAGCCGTAGCCTCCTAACTTCATCAGCACACCTGCGTGAAGCATTGACACTGCCGTAGGTGCCGAAGCATGACCGTCAGGTGACCATGTGTGGAAGGGGAACAGGGCGCCCAGCACGCCGAAGCCGATGAATATGAAGGGGAAGAACATCTTCTGGATGTCGACGGGAATGTTGTGCATGGCAGCAATCTCGTTGACGTTCATGGTCGTGGCACCGCTGAAGTAATAGATGCCTAACAGACCGATAATCAAGAGGGCCGAGCCTCCCATCAGCATCAGCGTCAGCTTCATGGCAGCATACTCCTTGTTGCCTGAGCCCCAGACACCAATCAGCAGGTACATGGGAATCAAGGCTACCTCGTAGAACATGAACATCGTGAACAAGTCGGTGCAGATGAAGAAGCCATAGACACCCGTCGACAGCAGCGTGAACCACAGGAAATATTCCTTTGTCAGCGGTTTCAGCTGCCACGAGGCAAAGGTTCCCGTAAAGACGATGATGCTCGACAGAAGGAGCATGACGACAGAGATGCCGTCGACACCGACAGAATAGGCAATATTAAGGGGCTTGAACCACGGCGTAGAAGCCGTCAACAGCATCACGTCGGTATTACCTGCTGCACGCTGCTGAACGAAATAGATGGTCAGCCATACTGACAGGGCCAGCAGACACGATGCGCCAGCCACCATCACGCCACGCACCTGATTAAGGCTCTTGGCCAGCCAAAGGCCGAGGAGCATCAGGGCGGGGATTACTACGAATAATGTTAATATACTCATAAATGTAATTTACGTTTTGACTATTTACTATTTACGATTTATATCGCAAGCAGGATTAACGTTAATGCAACGGAACCTGTCAGGAACCAGGCGGCATACTGACGGACATCGCCGCTCTGCCAGGGGCGCAGCGATTCGCCGGCCTCGTTGGCTCCCCAAGCCATGAAGTTGAACGTGCCGTCAACAACGTGGCGGTCGAACCATGCTATGGGTTTGGAGATGCAGCGGAAGATGATGCGATGCGTGACATACTGCCATATTTCGTCCTGATAGAAACGCTTGTAGGCTGCACGATGCAGCTTCGGGAACGTCTTGTACAGGCGGTCGGCAACAGGCTGGCTCTCACCTTTATATATATAGGTGGCGAGACAGATGCTCAGGATGGCAATAATCGTAGACGTAGCAGCAATCTGCGTGTTGAAGTGGATGGTGTAGTTGGTACCCTCGGCACTGACGAACTGGCCGAAGCTGCCACCCCACCCTGCAAAACCTGCAATGGTCGTGTAGATACCTACACCCATCGTGATGACGCAGAGCACGATCAAAGGAATGGTCATCGTAGCAGGAGCCTCGTGCGGCGTATGGTGCTCGTGGGCCTCCACATTCTCCGTACCCCAGAAAATGCCGTAGTACAGACGGAACATGTAGAAGGCGGTCATGGCAGCAATACCCGTCATAATCCATCCTACCACCGGACTATACTCAAAGCAAGCAGTGATAATCTCATCCTTCGAGCTGAAGCCCGAGAAGAAAGGAATACCGGCAATGGCCAGACACGAAATGAGGAACGTAATATGCGTTATGGGCATGTACTTGCGCAAGCCACCCATCATGGCCATCTCGTTTGAGTGGACGGCATGGATGATACAACCGGCACCGAGGAACAGACAAGCCTTGAACATGGCATGGGTGAACAGATGAAACATACCGGCCATGAAACCGAGCTGTGCGTGGTTGTCGAGCACACCGTGGTGACCGGGCAGCGAAACACCCAGTGCCACCATCATGAAGGCAATCTGCGAAATGGTCGAGAAGGCCAGCACACGCTTGATGTCGCTCTGGGCACAAGCCACGGCAGCGGCATAGAAAGCGGTGAAGACACCCACCCAGACAACGATGCTCATCTGAGGCTGAGCATACTCAACCCAGAGGGGGAACATACGGGCAATCTGGAACACACCGGCTACCACCATCGTAGCAGCGTGGATGAGTGCAGAGACAGGCGTCGGACCCTCCATGGCATCGGGCAGCCAGATGTGCAACGGGAACATGGCACTCTTACCGGCACCACCGATGAACATCAGCACCAGAGCCGTAGGCAGGATGAATGCGCCAGCGGCCATAGCCTTGGCGGCATTGCCCTCGATAAACGGCGTAGTACCCTGTCCCATCACGATATCACCAGCAAACGAGAAGCTGAACGAATCGGTGTAGTAGCCGAAGAGCAGGATACCGATGAGGAAGAACATATCGGCAAAGCGCGTCACGATGAAGGCCTTCTTAGAGGCAGCAATGGCGGGCTTCAACGGATAGTAGAAGCCAATGAGCAGATAAGAGCTCACACCCACCAACTCCCAGAAGGTGTACATCTGGAAGATGTTGGTAGCCAGCACCAGACCCAGCATCGACATGGTGAAGAGGCTCAGGAACGCATAGTAGCGCTGGAAACCCTTCTCGCCGTGCATATATCCGAAAGAATAGATATGTACCATAAATGACACCGTCGAAATGACAATGAGCATCATTACCGAGATGGGATCCAGCAGGATACCCATGTCGAAATGCAGATTGCCCAGAGGCAGCCAGGTGAAATTGTATGGAACCAGTGTGGGGAAGGTACCATCAGCCAGACGGTCAGCAGTAAAATAGCTGAAGGCCGTCATATACGACAAGACGGTTACCAGTCCCAGCGAGGTAGTGCCGATAAGACCGGCAGTCTTATGCGACATCTTCATGCCCGCCAGCGCAAGAATTACGAAGGAGAGCGCAGGCAGCAGAAGTATCAGGAAAGAATAACTATATATCTCCATAATTTTTCACTTTTCACTTTTACTTATTACCTTCATCTACCATTTCAAATTCTTGATACTGTCAACGCTGTCGCTCTTGAAGTTGCGATAGACATTGATGATAATGGCGATAGCTACAGCCGACTCTGCTGCCGAAACACCGATGGAGAAGAGTGTCATGAACATACCCTCCATGGAGCTGGGGAACAACAGGCGGTTGAACGCAGCAAAATTGATGTCAACGGCATTGAGTATTAACTCAACGGAAATCAGCATGGCAATGAGGTTGCGACGCGTGATGAAGCCGAAGACGCCAATGAAGAACAACAGTGCGCTAAGCACAAAATAACATTCTACAGGTACCATAATTACTTATCCTCCTCCTTTCTTGCAACCATCAAACCACCAATAATACATGCCAGCAGGAACAGCGAGATGAACTCGAAGGCAAGCACATACTCATACTTGCCGGCACCGACAAGAGCTTGACCGATGTTCTTCATCGGCAGTTCCACGTCGGCAGCCATCATGCCTGCCTGAACAAACTGATTCTTAAGCAGCACCAGGATGACTGTGGCACAGCCTATCAGCGTCAGCAGACCGCCCCAGAGGACGCGGCTGCCCTTCAGACGCTCAGTCAATCCCTGCAGGGTGCGCTTGCTGACCAGCTGGATGGCGAAGACGTAGATCATCGTCACGCCGCCGGCATAGACCGAAATCTGAGCAGCACCCAGGTACGTATAGTCGAGCAGGAAGTAAAGACCTGCCACGCCAAAGAGCACGAACAACATAAACGTTGCGGCCCGCATAATTCGCGTCGTCGTCACACACATCACGGCAGAGCCAAGGATGACAACGGCGAGAATGCAAAACATGATCATATTACCCATAGTCCTTACTTCGTTTTAGTGTTAAACTTACCGATGGTGAGCGAAGCACCGCCGTCAATGAGGCCAGGCAGCGAACCGCCCTGATAGACCTCCTTGTCGAGGTGCAGCACCAGCTTCGAACGGTCGAAGACGGCATTCTCGAAATCATTTGTAAACTCAATAGCGTCGAAGTTGCAGGCGTTGGTACAAAGCTGGCAGAACATGCAGTCGCCCAGGTCGTACTGATAGTCGTCGAGCACCTTCTTTTTCTTGCCTGTCTCAGGATCCTCGGCCATGTGGCTCACAATCTTGATGGTTCCGTTGGGACAAGACTTCTCACATAGTGTGCAAGCCGTACACTTATAGCTGCCGTCCTCGTTGCGCTTGAACACCAAGCGACCGCGATGGCGACTGGCAACATGCAGTGTCGTCTTGCGGTTCTCGGGGTACTGCTCCGTTGACTTGTTGGTGAAGAAGTCCTTGAAATATTCCTTCCAAGAAGTCTTCATGCCCACAGCCAACGTCTTCAAGCCGTGCCCGATTTCTCCGAAATATGTTTTATTATCTTCCATTGCTATACCTTATTTAATATATAAGCCTAACGCTACTACAACCGTCATGACAACGAGGTTGATGAGAGCCAGCGGCATCAGATACTTCCACTCCAGCTTCAGGATCTGGTCGATACGCAGACGGGGGAACGTCCACTTGATCCACATCAGAATCCATACCAGGAAGAAGGTCTTACCCATGAACCAGACGATGCCGGGAATGTAGTTCATCACGGCGTCGAAAGCCTCGATACCGATATTGATGGGAGCCCAGCCGCCGAGGAATACCGTAGCGGCGATACCTGCAATGATAAAGAGGTTCAGGAACTCAGCCAGGTAGAAGAATCCGAAGCCCATACCCGAATACTCGGTATGGTGACCGGCTGTCAGCTCACTCTCGGCCTCAGCCATATCGAACGGGCCACGGTTGGCCTCAGCATTACCGGCGATGAGGAATACGAAGAAGGCGATGATGGCAGGAATATGTCCCTGGACGATAAGCCACTTCCAAGGTCCTGTCTGGGCCTCGACAATACCGCTCATCTGCATGGTACCCGTCAGGATGACGGCGGTAATCAGGCAGAGGCACAGCGACATCTCGTAGGAAATCATCTGCACGGCACCACGCATGGCGCTGACCACGGAATACTTGTTGTTGGAACCCCAACCGGCCAGGAAGATACCCACCACGCCAATCGAAGAGATGGCTGTCAGCAGGAACACACCCACGTTGAAGTCGAGCACCGTAGCACCATTGTTCCAAGGCAGGAACGAGAAGGCACCTACAGAGCCGATAATCACCAGAAGCGGAGCCACGAGGTAGAGCAGCTTATCAGCACGATCCACGATGAAGATCTCCTTGATGAGCATCTTCAGCACGTCGGCAAACACCTGCAGCAAGCCCCAGTAGCCTACTCGCATCGGGCCCAGACGGCACTGGAAGTAGGCACACACCTTACGCTCCATGAATATCAGTACGATAGCTATAAGCGCATATCCCACGAGGATAGCTGTGCCGACCAGCACGCACTCAATCAATATCGCCAACCAGCTGGGACAACCTAAGGTCACCTGCAGCAGTTGGTCGAACCATTGTGTTACTATAGAAAAGTCGAACATATTGTAAATTTACTATTTTACGATTTACTATTTTTCGATTCATTGACGATTTTATGATTTAACGATTATGTTACGACACGATTACCTCTGGAAAATTAAACCGTAAATCGTAAATTGTCAAATCGTAAATCATCGTTATCTGTCGATATCCGGAATTACCACGTCAATAGCTGCACAGGTAGCGATGAGGTCGGCAATCTTCTGACCACGGAGCATCGGGTCGAAGGCACCAACGAGCGAGAGACCCATCGGACGCATCTTCATGCGGTAGGGACTCTTGTCGCCACGAGAGTCAAGATAGACACCGAACTCACCGGCCACACCCTCGACAGAGTAGTACCACTGTCCCTCGGGCACCTTGATAATGGGCTTCTGCTTCACGTAGAAGTCGCCCTCGGGAATGTTGTCGATGAGCTGTTCTATGATATTCAGGCTCTGGTACATCTCGTTGATGTGTACGAGGTAGCGGTCCATGGAGTCGCAGCCAGTCAGTGTGCACTGCTCCCACTCCACCTTGTCGTACATGTCGTACGGATGGTTCTTGCGCACGTCGTTCTTCCAGCCCGAGGCACGTCCGGCAGGACCTGTCACTGCATACGAGATGCAGTCCTCGAGGCTCATCGGACCGCACTGTTCCAGGCGGTTGTGCGTGATGACGTTGTCGCCGAAGATGTCCATATACTCCTGAATCATCGGACGCAGGTACTTCACCAGGTCCTTGCAGTTCTTCACGAAGTTCGGGTCGATATCGTCCTGCAGGCCACCGATACGGTAGTAGTTCTGAATCAGTCGGCCGCCCGTGGTCTCCTCCATGCAGTTCAGCACGTGCTCACGGTCGCGCATACCATAGAGCATACCCGTCAGGGCACCCAGGTCCTGAGCCACACACGAGGTGTAGAGCAGGTGCGAGTCAAGACGCTGAAGCTCATCCATGATGGTACGGATGTACTTGATGCGGTCGGTCAGCTCTACGCCCAGACCTTCCTCAATGACACCCACCAGTGCGTGGCGGTGTTGCATGGCTCCCAGATAGTTAAGACGGTCGGTTAAAGCAAGCGTCTGAGGGTATGTCATGCCTTCCCACATCTTCTCAATGGCACGGTGGATATAGCCCAGGTGCGGATAGATGCGCTTCACCGTTTCACCGTCGAGCACCGTCTGCAGGCGGAGCACGCCATGGGTGGCAGGGTGTTGCGGACCGATGTTGATGACGTAGTTGTCAGCGGTGAAGAGCTTGTTCTGCTTCGACTGCAATACGCCGTCCTTGTCGAGATAGAACTCCAGGCCGTAGTCGGGTTCCACGTCGTCCTCCAGCGTGTACTTGTCGTTGAACTGCCAGTCCTTACGGAAGGGATAGCCCTGGAAGTCGCTGCGCAGGAACAGGCGGCGCATATCCTTGTGGCCAAGGAACACGATGCCATAGAAGTCATACACCTCGCGCTCCAGCAAGTCGGCCACGTGCCAGATATTTGAAACGGTGGGCAGGTAGGCTACTGCCTGACCTTCCAGCGCGCTGGTACCGTTCGAGGCAATGCCGTCGCCGCACACCTGCGTGCGGGCCATCATCTTGACGCAGCAACGCTCGTGCGTCTTGGTATTCTCAAGGATGTAAATACAACCGAGGTTACTACTCCCCTCGCCCATTGAAGAGGGGTTGGGGGTAAGGCTGAAGTCTTCGCCGACGATGGTAACCAGGTAGTCGAAGCCCTTCTTGTCCTTCAAGTTCTGCATCTCCTGTGCGAACTTGTCAAAATCGAATGATAAGAATTCTAACTTCATGCCTTCTCCTCCTCCTTTTTATTATCGGAGTACTCTGAATTCTCCGAGTACTCTGAGTTTTCTGATAGAAAGTTCTTTGGCACCTCGGTCACCACGATGGGCTCGCGGCGATGGTCGCCATGCTTCGAGCGGAATGTCAGCTCCTCGTTCGACACGCCCAGCTTAGCCTCCTCGGCTGTCTGCTTGTGGTTGGCGCCACCGAAGAACTTCTCGATCTTCACCTTACGCTGCAGCTGCATCATGCCATACATGATGGCCTCCGGACGCGGGGGACAGCCAGGAATAAACACATCCACGGGTACAATCTCCTCGATACCCTTCACCACATGGTAGCTCGACTTGAACGGGCCGCCGCTGATGGCACAGCCACCCACGGCAATGACGTACTTCGGCTCGGCCATCTCGTCGTACAGGCGCTTCAGGGCAGGAGCCATCTTGTGTGTGATTGTTCCTGCACACATAATAAGGTCTGCCTGACGGGGTGAGTTACGCGTCACCTCGAAACCGAAGCGGGCAAAGTCGTAACGGGCACAGCCACAGGCCATAAACTCGATACCACAGCACGACGTGGCGAAAGTCAGCGACCACAGCGAGTTCGAGCGACCCCAGTTGATGAGCTGGTCGAGCGAACCCGTCACCACATTGACGCCGCCCTCATGGAGCTCGTCAATAATCTTCTCCAACGAGGCATTGTCGTTCCACTCCTCGTAGGGAACCGACTTGATGTGAGGTTTCCTTACTTCCATTCCAAGTCTCCTTTCCGCCAGGCATACGCCAGCCCTAATACCAGAACTACCAGGAAGAAGCCGATGCTCAGCAGCGCCGCTGCTCCGAACTCCTTCACAACCACTGCCCACGGGTACAGGAACACTGTCTCCACGTCGAACATCAAAAACAAGATGGCAAAGAGGTAGAATCCCACCGACACGGGCAGCCACGAGCTGCCTCGCGTGGGAATACCACTCTCATACGGCTCACCCTTCACCTTCGCGTAGGACCGGGGTCCTATCAGCTTGGCCACTACGTAAGCCGCTACCACCAATGTTAGTGCCGTCACCAGGACGGTAATTAACAAAGTAAAGTTCATAAAAATGTTTATAATATTATAATATTGTTTCTGAAACGGGTGCAAAGGTACGAATAAGTGAGCGAAAATGCAAATATATTTGCGATTTTCCGAACGAAAGTACCTAAGACCGACAGGTCAGAGGTACGAATAAGTGAGCGAAAAGCAAAAGAAAAACGCATATTTATTTTCTTTTCAGGACGGGAACTTGCTACTTTTTCCCATTATAGTGCAAAGATTATCATTTCCCCAGATATAAAAAAATCTCCGCAAACACTTGCGGAGATAAAACATTTAATCACAATATTCGAGTGACAGGTTATTTCGCCTTCTTGGCCAATTTCTCGGCCTTTGCCTGAGCCTTTGCAGCTTTGGCGACAGCTTTGTCAGCAGCAGCCTTCTTCTTGGGATCGCCAGGATCCATTGCAGCTTTTTCTGAGGCCTTCTGAGACTTCTCGGCAGCCTTCTCGGCATCCTTCTGGGCTTTCTTAGCGCGCTTCACAGCTTCATCGCGCTTCTTCTGAGCCTTTTCTGCCTTCTTGGCCTTTTTCTCAGCCTTCTTCTGAGCCTTTTGTTGTTTCTCCAAAGCCTTGGCCTGCTTCTTAGCCTCCTTCTGTGCCTGCAGCGTAGCCTTGTCAACTATCTCCTGCTGCGAAGTTTTTACAACATCCTGTGCTTGAGCAGAGGTTACCGAACACCAGCTGGCTACTACTATGACGGCCAGCATCATTAATATTTTCTTCATAATCATATTATTTTTGTTTGACTTATTAAGTTCGTCGCTGCAAAAATAGGAAGAAATTTCCAAAGTTCCAAAATATTCACCAAAATTTTTACGCTATTGGTTTTGTACTCATCTCACCTAACTCGGGTAGATGTTAGCTTAGCAAAGAATTCAAACTAACGCGCAAACATCTTATTTCCCATTTTTCCGACGGGATTTGATTTTTTCGAATTACATCATGCTGCCGCATAGAAGACTTGCGCGACTTTGTCGATATGGTCACCAATGGGTGTTCCCTTTTTCTTCTGGTAGTCAAGCAGGGCTATTGAGTAGAGAAGTCCAAATCGTCTATATCACGTTGAATGTCCAACAACATGAGATAGTCTGTTTTGCCCAATGACGGCTTGGTCTTCCAGCCGGCCACCGTCCCTTGTTCGGAGCCCCTCGTAAGTCTATCTCTAGCTTCCTCATAGGCCCCATTAAGGGGCCATAGAGGGAGATAGACTGTAGAGGGCTCCTATGGGACGGTGGCCGGGCTGGGCGGCAACGCAGTTGCAAAGTTACAAAAAGCAGCTGAAAGCAATGTCAGTTTTTGTCAGTTTTCTATGACGTAATTATGAAAATATAACATATTTAACTTTATTTACACCAGCGCGAATTCAACTGGCAAGTGCAATCGCAGTTTCTATTGTATGAAGTCCTCTTCA
>CAMHLV010000019.1 GCA_946186115.1 uncultured Prevotella sp.
TTTCCAGCTAAAAACTGATAAACCCTCGTCATTCAATCGTGATTCCGGCGGGATTCAAACCCACAACCTTCTGATCCGTAGTCAGATGCTCTATTCAGTTGAGCTACGGAACCTCCGTTCCTTAATTGCGGGTGCAAAGGTAAGCACTTTTTTTGAAACCACCAAATTTTTCCGCAACTTTTTTACTTTTCTATACGATAATTCTCGTTTTATGGTAGTTTTCCCTGAATTCTGTGGGTGAACAGCCTTTGTTTTTACGGAATATCCTGTTGAAATTGCTCAGATTGTTGAATCCACTTTGATAGCATATTTCTGCCACACTCTTGGTGGTATCTACGAGCATACGGCTGGCATAGCCGAGTCTGATTTCTATGATATAGTCGCTGAGATTGCGACCTGTATGCAGTTTGAAGAATCTGCTGAATGCCGACGGACTCATGCCTGCTATTTCTGCCAATGTAGCCAGTCGAATCTCATCCATATAGTTCTTGGCTATAAAATTCTTCACCTTCAGCACACGCCTCGAATCGCTTTCCACTTCCACCTTGGCAAAACTACTGGTTGCCAGTGTACGCGACCCACTACACTTAGAGAGTTCATACAGTATCGTCATGAACTGTGTCATGGCATAAAAGCCCTCGCTGACAGAGCTGAGTGTATCTATCTGATGATAGACGCGCATGATGGCATCCAGGGAGAATGCCAATCCCTTGCGTGCCTCTAACAGCATCTTTCGCAACGAGAAGAAAGGATTCTTTGAGAGGAAGGAGTCTTCAGCCAAATCAAAATAGAACTGTACTGTAACCTCTCTAATATCATCGCTGGTGCAGGTGTTCTGTTCCCATACATGCTCCAAATCAGGACTGGTGATAAGCACCAGGTCGAAGTCGCCGATAACCTCGTTGGAGTCGCCGACAATGCGACGCACACCAGCAGCATGCTCTACGAAATTCAGTTCGAACACCTCATGATTATGAATGGGATATGTAAACTCCTTCTTACGACGGTCGGCGATATACAGGGCATCTTTGCCCATCAATGGTGTTATCTCGTGTATTACCCTAGAAACTTCCATCTTTTAAATCTTCAACTCCTTCATTATTTCTGCCATACGCTGAAGCGTAGAGATGCGTGTGGGCACCAATGGCAGACGCAGCACATTATCGATATATCCCATTTCGTGGAGCATGGCCTTCACTCCTGCAGGGTTGCCATCGACGAAGAGCAGTGAGAAGAGGTCGATAAAGCGATGGTGAATCTTGCGTGCAGGGTCGTATTCTCCTTTCATCTGCAGGCGTATCATCTTTGAGAACTCCTTTGGCAGTGCATTGCCAATGACGCTGATTACGCCCACGGCTCCACATGATATCATGGGGAATGTGAGGGCATCGTCGCCAGAGATAACGTCAAAGCCACGAGGCTTGTTCTTGATAATCTCGTCCACCTGTTCCAAATTGCCAGAGGCTTCCTTGATAGCCACAATATTCTCGCAGTCGTGAGCAAGACGTACTGTAGTGGCTGCACTCATATTCACACCTGTGCGCCCAGGGACATTATATAATACTACTGGCAGTTGTGTGGCAGCGGCTATAGTCTTGAAGTGCTGATACAGTCCTTCCTGCGAAGGCTTGTTATAGTAAGGACACACACTAAGTATTCCGTCGATACCACGGAAATCACCCGTGTGCAGTTCCTCGACGATGGCCGCCGTGTTGTTTCCACCGCAACCCATCAGTATGGGCACGCGCCCTCCCACAAGATCGACTATCAGGTCCTTGATTATCTGTCGTTCCTCAGCCGTCAGCGTTGGTGTCTCGCCTGTGGTGGCCAATATGCAGAAGAAGTCTGCACCATTACTCAACTGGTATTCCACCAAACGAATAAGCGACTTGTAGTCAACAGAGCCGTCTTCCTTGAATGGTGTCACCAATGCTATTCCTAACCCTTTGAAGATATTACGTGCCATAAAAATAAATGAAATCTTACTTTTGGTGTGCAAAAGTACAAAAATTAATTGGAAAAAGTCAGCAAATTGCAAAAAATTTATTATTTTTGCAGTCAAAATGCTAATATAGAAAGAAATTAGTACACATCAACGTATGATACGAAGACTATGGTTGTATGCTACAGTGGCTGCACTCCTCGGTGTGTCGGCTTGTCAGGATTCTGAGTATGCTCCTGACGCCAGGAGTGAGGAGCAGTCAGAAATCCTACATGCCATCAACGACTCGATGCAGCATCTCTCACCAACAGCCATAGGCGCAATAGAAGAGCAGATGAGCAAGGCCAACGACTCGCTGACGTGGTATGACTACTACCTGATGTATGGGCGGCACTATCTGCTCACTGACACCCCAGACTCTCTCCTACCCTACACCAAGCGCACACTGCTCTTTGCTCGCCGACAGCAGCCTACTGCCCGACTGAAGGGCCTGGCTGCCACAGCCCTAAACTCAGAGGCCGCCTACCACTACCTGATGCACCACAATACCGACAGCGTCATCAGCCTATATATGGAGGCTTACCACCTGATGATGGAGAGCGACGTCAAAGAGAACCTGCCTGATGTGAGTGCAAACATCGGTGATGCCTATGTGGCAAAAAGCGAACTCGTAGAAGGTTCACGATGGTATCGAAGGGCAATATACTTGGTTGACTCGCTGGGACTGCCGACCAAGAATAACCAGACGCTATACCTGGGACTGGGGCACATATACACCGCTGTAGGCGACTTCTCGCAAGCACGCAAATACTACGAAAAGACAGAGCAGTATTTCAACGACATGAAGCCTAACATGCAGACATACTTCCTCAACAACTACGGCAACTACTTCTATTACCGTCATAAATATCCAGAAGCACTCTCCACATTCCGCCGGCTGAAGGCCCATCTGGAGAAATATGATGCCGAGGAAGCCTTCGACATGTTCCTATGTAAGGTCAACATGGCCGACGTATTCCTGAACCTCAACGAGACCGACTCAGCACGCTACTACGTCAAACAGGCTGAGGATTATTTTGCCCGTAACAGCGTGGCAGCAGGCGTTTACTATGCCCACACCATCCGCATAGGCATAGCCCTGCACGATAAAGACTATGCTGAGGCAGAACGCATACTGCAATCCGAAAAGGAACTCAATATGAACCAAGAGGCCGAAATGCAGAACATCAGACAGCAGTACCTTAACAACTACTATGCTGCCATAGGCAATTACAAGCGTGCCTATGAGTTGCTGCAAAGCCATCAGGAGGCGAAAGACTCCACAGAGTATCTTCGCAAGAAGATGCGCTCTGAGGACATCATGCTGCAACTGACAGAAGACACCATCCACCTGCACCAGTTGCTGCGCATGAAGCAGAATGAGGCCATGCATGCCAAGACACAGCTGGAACTATGGATTTCATCAGCCCTGCTGATAATACTGCTCATGGCCTTTGCTCTGTGGTACAACCATGAGCGCAAGCGGAAACTGAAGAACAGTCTCGACATCATCAACCTCCGCCTGTCGAACGCCCGCCAGCGCATCTCGCCCCACTTTGTATTCAATGTTCTCAATTCGCGTATGACGAAGAGCAACCAGCAGGAAACTGACCAGCTGATGACTATGGCCAAATTGATACGCGAGAACCTCGACCTCACGAGCAAGTCGTATGTGACACTGGGCGAAGAACTTGATTTCGTCAAGCACTACGTTGAGATAGAACGCACGCTGATAGGCGAAGACTTTATCTTCAACATGAAAGTAGATGACGAAAGTATTCTGAGCAAGGTATGCCTCCCCTCAATGCTTATCCAGATAATGACAGAGAATGCCATCCTCCACGGTCTCAAGGGCAAGGAAGGCGAGAAACGGCTATGCATCATGGTGGAGAGCGAAGAGAATGAGACACGAATCAGCGTGTGTGACAATGGTCCTGGTTTCGACATTCGCCACTACAACAGCGAGCGCTCACGTACAGGTCTCAACATAATCCGCACCACGCTCAGCGCAGTGAATGCTAAAAATCCCAACGCCAAGATACGTTACGAGATAAAGAACGACAACGGCTGTCACAGCATACTTACCATTCCTAAAAACATCAAACTAATATGAAAACCATCATCATTGATGACGAGCAGACTTCAATAGATGCTCTTACACAAAAACTCCAAAGCTACGACGACATTACCATTGCAGGCACTTCCCAGAGCGGTTTGAAGGGAATAGTACTGGTCAGGAACGCACAACCAGATCTGTTGTTTATAGATGTGGAAATGCCAGATATGTCAGGACTTGAATTCCTCAACCAGATCGGCAACATCATACAGAAACCCTGCAAGGTCGTTATCTATACTGCCCACAGCAATTATATACTGCCGGCATTCAGAGGCAAGGCCTTCGACTTTCTGCTGAAACCCATCGACGACAAGGAACTGAAGAATATCATCCAGCGAGCCTACATAGAGAATGACGGCGAGCAGAAACCTTCCTGTCAACAGCACGACAAACTGCTGCTATATATGAATGCCACCGACTTCTGTATGACCAACACCAATGACGTTGGATTGTTCCAATACAATCGCGAGTTGCGTGTGTGGGAAGTGCTGGTAGCAGGACGCCAGGAACCTGTTCGACTGAAACGCACTACCAGCAACGACACGCTGCTAAACCTCGACCCTCGCTTCATACAGGTGAGCCAGCGCCACATCATCAACATCAACTACCTGATGGAGGTGTCAGATAACCTATGCCGCTTATTTCCGCCTTTCGACAAGATTACTGATGTCAAGGTGGGGCGCACCTTCAGAAAGCTGCTGACAGAGAAATTCAACTCGTTGTAAGAGTGGGAATAAAAAAATGCCGTGCTGAAAAATCTCAGCACGGCTTTTTCATATTCTAGTATTACATTATTACTGCTTTCTGAGCACCACAGCCGAACGAGCCGGAATATAGAGCTTCAGCCACTCCTTGTGATCCTGCACATAGAGGGGGTCGTAGTTGGTGATGTGAGTCACTGTATCGTCAGCGAATCCGTTGCCACCAAACTCCTTGGCATCTGTGTTGAGTACCACCTCGTATGAACCTGTGGGCACCAGGAATCCGTAGTCAGTATAACTGCGCGTCGGCGAGAAGTTGAAGACGAACACAAGGTCACCACGCATGTAGCACAGCACCTGGTCGCCGTCGTCGTGCCATATTTCTGTGACTGGTGTCTTCTGGAAATTCTTCTCACTCTTGATGACCTCCAGCATCTTCTGGTCGAAGTCGCCCAGCCAGTGGTAGCACAGTTCCTTGTTATCGACGAGGTTCCACTGACGGCGTGCATACTTATACGACCAGCCATTGCCCTCGCGTGGGAAGTCGATCCACTCAGGATGTCCGAACTCGTTACCCATAAAGTTGAGGTAACCGCCGTTGATAGCACCAGCAGTCACCAGTCGGATCATCTTATGCATGGCAATGCCGCGTTGGGCCATATCGTTCTCGTCGCCCTTCTTGAAGTGCCAGTACATATCGGCATCAATAAGTCGGAAGATGATGGTCTTGTCGCCTACCAGAGCCTGGTCGTGGCTCTCGCAGTATGAGATGGTCTTCTCGTCAGGACGACGGTTCTTGACCTCCCAGAAGATAGAGCACACGTTGATATCTTCGTCGCGTACCTCTTTAATAGTCTTAATCCAGTAGTCAGGGATGTTCATGGCCATGCGGTAGTCGAAGCCATATCCGCCGTCCTCAAACTTAGCTGCCAAGCCAGGCATGCCGCTCACCTCCTCAGCGATGGTGATGGCCTTGGGATTAACCTCGTGGATGAGGCAGTTGGCCAGCGTGAGATAGCAGATGGCATTATCGTCCTCATGACCGTTGAAGTAGTCGCCATAGCCGCCGAAAGCCTCGCCCAGTCCGTGGCTGTAATAGAGCATCGAGGTGACGCCGTCGAAACGGAATCCGTCGAACTTGAATTCCTCGAGCCAATACTTACAGTTGGAGAGCAGGAAGTGCAACACGTCGTCCTTGCCATAGTCGAAGCAGAGAGAGTCCCATGCTGGGTGCTCGTGGCGGTCGCCAGGATAGAAGAACTGGTTGGGGTCGCCGGCCAGGTTGCCCAAGCCTTCCACCTCATTCTTCACGGCGTGCGAATGTACGATATCCATGATGACTGCAATACCCATCTTGTGGGCCGTGTCGATCATCTCCTTCAGTTCCTCTGGGGTGCCGAAGCGGCTGCTGGGTGCAAAGAACGAGCTGACGTGATAGCCGAACGAGCCATAGTAGGGATGCTCCTGTATAGCCATCACCTGAATGGCATTGTAGCCGTCTTTTTTGACGCGCGGCAGCACGTTTTCAGTAAACTCCTTGTAGGTTCCCACCTTCTCGGCATCCTGGCTCATACCCACGTGGCACTCATAGATGAGAAGCGGATTGGTATCGGGCTTGAAATTCTTCTTCTTAAACTCATAGGGTTTCTCAGGGTTCCATACCTGGGCAGAGAATATCTTTGTCTGATCATCCTGCACCACACGGCGACACCAGGCAGGGATGCGCTCTCCTTCGCCACCGTTCCACTTCACCTTCATCTTATAGAGCTGGCCGTGCTTCAGGGCTTTCTCGCTGAGTTTCAGTTCCCAGTTGCCTGTGCCCTCAATGCGCTTGCACTTATACTTCTCTGACTCCTGCCAGTTGTTGAAGTCGCCTATCAGATAGATTTCTGTTGCGTTGGGAGCCCACTCACGGAACACCCATCCCTTAGCCAGTTTATGCAGACCGAAGTAGAGGTGACCAGAGGCAAACTGCGACAGAGTCTGCTTGCCGTTGCGTGTCAGCTGACCGATTTTCCACAGGGCATGGTCGTGACGGCCGCGGATAGCCTGCTCGAACGGCTCCAGCCATGAGTCGTCGCGTACCAGTCCTATATGCTGTGGCTCCTCCACCTTCTTCACCACTTTCACCACCTTCTTGGCAGCAGATTTCTTAGCAGTGGTCTTCTTGGCGACTGCCTTCTTCTCAGGAGTCTCTTTCTTTGTTGTTTTCTTTGTCGTTGCCATAGTGTTATGCCTTTACCTTAAATATTGCTTTCTTAATCTCAGGAACTCCAGCGATGCAGGGAGCATGGCCGTCCTGCGGGAAGAAGATGGCCATCATGCCTATCTGACATGTTACATAGCTGTCGGCAGCCAGATCAGGAATCTTCGTAATGTCCTTCTCGGCATTGTATTCTGCCTTGGGCAACAGGTCGCGCTGTGTGTAGCCGAAGGTCTCGGCAGCAGTGATGGGTATCTGTATGTCTATCATCTTGTCGTGAGTCTCAATGACGGCCTCGTCGGGTGTCTTGCCCTTAGCCACTTGGATGTTGACAAAGAGGTCCTTGCCTACGATTTCATGCTTACCAGCCTCCATAGTATTGAGGTCGTTCTGCTGAAGAAACTCCACTACCTTTGGAAACAGCGGATTGATAGCCGCATAGTTTTTCAGGTTCTCAATTTTGTCGATAATCATAATGCAATGTGATTTTAAAGAAATTTGATATTTTTGGTATTTATTGTCTTCTATTCAACTTCTGTCCACAATTCTGCGGCCTTGGTTATAGCGTCCCTTAGCTGTGACCTTGCCGTTGCGGTCTTTCTCAACAAACTCTCCTTCGCGCTTGTCGTTGACATAGGTGCCCTCAAAGCGTTTGCCGTCCTTGTCTTCCTCGATAGCAGGACCGTTGCGCAAACCATGCTTGAAGTGCCCCTTGAACTTAGAGCCGTCTGTGAATCTCATGACACACTCACCGTCAGGCTGTCCGTTGCGGAAGTGCCCTTCTATCACGTCACCATTGCTATAGGTCACCTTGGCCTTGCCGTTCAAGCGGTCGTTTTTCCATTCGCCCTGATAGGTGTCGCCTCCTTTCCTGACCAGCATTCCCTGGCCCGACTTGTCGCCCTTCAGGAACTGACCTGTATATTTGTCACCATTGGCATAGCGGAACACGCCTTGTCCTGTTCGCTCACCATTCACATAGTCGCCCTCGTAGGAATCGCCGTTCTGGAATTTGTATATGCCCTTGCCATGCTGCAAGTCGGCAGAGAACAGGCCCACATACACATCGCCGTTGGCATAGCGGAAAGTACCCTTGCCTTGCTGGTGGTCGTCCTGCCACTGGCCATCGTACATCGCTCCGTTGCCCCAGTTGAAAATACCACGGCCATTCTTTTTGTCCATCCTCCATTCTCCATCATAGTAGGCTCCCTCCTTGAACATATAGCGTCCCTTGCCGTGGCGCATATCCTGTTTCCAGTTTCCGTCATATTTATCACCATTGAAATAGTACATGGTACCATGGCCTTCGCGGTCGTCTCTATACCACAGCCCGTCATAGCGGTTGTTGTTGGAATAGTAGTATGTGCCTTTGCCATGCTGATGGTCTTGCATCCACTCACCCTCATAGCGCTCACCGTCGAAGAAGGTATAGACTCCCCAACCCTGACGCCTGCCCTTGACGTACTCGCCCTCAAAGGTATCGCCATCCTTCCATGTCGTTTTGCCTTTGCCGTGAGGCTTGCCGGCCTGCATTTCACCTTGGTACATACCACCGTCTTTCATCACACACGAACCGAGTGTGATTTTCTGCGCACTAGCGGGCATTACTGCCGTCAAAAGGAAAACAAAAATGTATATTGTATTTTTTATCAGTCTCATGATTATTCTGTCTTTTTCTATTCTAAAACTTCACAAAGGTACAAAAAAAATCCTATACCGCAAAGCGTTTTAAAAATTATTCACTAACTTTGCGGCCAGATTACGATTTTTAGCATAAGACATGAAGTTTATTGCAATTATCCCAGCGCGATATGCATCGACGCGCTTTCCTGGCAAGCCGCTGGCAATCCTTGGCGGCAAGACCGTTATCCAACGAGTGTATGAACAGGCTGTAAAGGCAGTGGAAGAAGCCTATGTGGCTACCGACGACGAGCGCATCTTCCGTGCCGTCGAGCAATTCGGCGGGCGTGCCGTCATGACTCGCAACGACCACAAGAGCGGCACCGACCGCATAGAGGAAGCTGCAGAGAAAATAGGTACCACAGCCGATGTCATCATCAACATCCAAGGCGACGAGCCGTTCGTTCAACCAAGTCAGTTGGAAACCTTAAAGCAACTATTCGAAAACCCTGATACTCAGATTGGTACACTTGGCAAGCGTTTTGAGTCAATGGAGGCTGCAACCAACCCCAACTCACCCAAAATCGTTACTGACCTACGAGGTTTTGCACTCTACTTTTCGCGCAGTGTCATCCCCTTTGTCCGTGGTGCGTCAGACAGTAATTGGTTCACTCAATTCCCTTACCTCAAACACCTTGGGCTCTATGCCTATCGTCGCGACGTACTCCGACAGGTCACCCAACTGCCACAGTCGCCACTTGAACTGGCTGAGAGTCTTGAGCAACTGCGCTGGCTCGAAAACGGCTATCGCATCCGAGTGGGCCTGACAGATGTTGAAACCGTAGGCATCGACACCCCAGAAGACTTACAGAGAGCTGAAGAATTTCTGAAAACGCTCTGAGCAACAGCACTTTCAACCTCAATAATGCTATAAAAAGTAGAGCCACCCTTAGGCGGCTCTACTTATCCCATGCGCATCTGCTGAAGGAGCTCTCGCTGCCGGTCGGTCAGCTGAGTAGGCAATTTCACTTGATATGTCAGAATCAGATCATTTCCTCCCCTACCCTTACCACGCAGGCGCACCTTGGTTCCTGGCTGCGTCTCAGGCTTTACCTTCAGTTTCAGCCGCTCACCATTTCCAGTAGTCACCATGATGTCGCCACCAAGCAGGGCCGTGTACATGTCTATAGTCACATTAGCCTCAGTAGCCGTATGGGCAGAACGCCCTGAAGCACCATAGTTTGAAGAGCGAGCCCTGCCGCCACCGAACAAGTCTTGGAAGAACGATGAGAAGCCGCCACCACCAGTAAACTGCGAGAAGTCGATATTGTCGAAAGGACTGCCTCCAGTCCCCCAGTAGTTGCCACCAAAACCGCCAGCACCACCAGCCTGTTCGAAAGCCTCTGCCTGTTTCCACTGTTCGCCATACTTATCATACTTGGCACGCTTCTCAGGGTCGCCAATCACGTCGTAAGCTTCCGTCAGCGCCTGGAACTTAGCCTTTGCCTTAGGGTCGTCAGGGTGCAAATCCGGATGAAACTGCTTGGCACGCTTCAGGTATGCCTTCTTCACATCCTTCTGCGCTATCGTCTTATCGACGCCTAAAATCTTGTAATAGTCAATAAATGCCATATATTATCCTCCACATTTTATTTTTATAATTTCCACAAAACTACTAGCAAAAATTGTACCAAAATACTTGCATATTAGGAAAATAATACATACCTTTGCACGTATGAAAAAACTAATTACTACAATCATGGCACTATGGTGCCTTACTTCGACTACCATGGCAGACTCAAACACAGTAACTCTGCACTTTGTAGAAACCAGCGACGTTCACGGCGCATTCTTCCCTTATGACTTCATAGAGCGACGTCCTATGAGGGGCACTATGGTGCGCGTCAGTACCTATGTCAACAAGCTGCGCAAGGAGCACGGCGAGGGCAGCGTAATACTGCTCGAGAACGGTGACATCCTTCAGGGCCAACCCTCGTGCTACTACACCAACTACGTAAAGACAGACGAGAAGAACCTGGCAGCAGAAATTGTCAACTATATGAAATTCGATGCTGCAGCATTCGGCAACCATGATGTTGAGACGGGACATGCCGTTTACGACAAATGGATCAGCGAGGTGCAGTGCCCCACGCTCGGCGCCAACATCATTAACACTAGTAGCGGACTGCCCTACGTAAAGCCCTACACCATACTGCATCGCCACGACGTGCGTATCGCCGTGCTGGGACTGCTGACACCAGCTATCCCCAACTGGCTTCACGAGAATCTGTGGTCAGGTCTCCGTTTCGAGGAGATGGTGGCCAGCGCACGCAAGTGGATCAAGGTGCTGAAGGAACAGGAGCACGCCGATATCATCATAGGACTTTTCCACAGCGGATGGGAAGGCGGCATAGCCACACCTCACTATCTGGAAGACTGCTCGCGACAGATTGCCGAAGAAGTGGAGGAATTCGACATCATCTTCTACGGCCACGACCACACCGAGAATCAAGTCCACATGGACAATGGAGTGCTCTGTCTCGACCCGTCGTGCAACGCACAGAAAGTTGCCCACGCCACAATCACTCTCAAACTGCCCGACCTGGCAGCAAAGAACAACCGTTGCGAGATCATCAGCAAGTCGGGCGAGGTGGTAGATGTCACCAATGAAGAGATTGACGAAGACATGATGAAGCGCTTCCAGCCTCAGATTGACAGCATTCGCGCCTTCACAGAGCGACAAATTGGCACATTCCTAACTGCCATGCGTTCACGCGATGCTTTCTTTGGCTCTGCAGCATTCGTAGATTATATCCACCAACTGCAGCTGGAGCACACGGGAGCCGACGTGTCGTTCAACGCCCCACTCCAGTTCAACACCGAAGTAAAGGCTGGTCCTGTCTATATGAGTGATATGTTCAAACTCTACCGTTATGAAAACAGCATCTATGTGCTGCGCATGACGGGCAAGGAGATACGCAAACACCTCGAAATGTCTTACGACCAGTGGGTAAACACCATGACTTCACCCTCCGACCATATCATGCTGCTGGCCGACCGCTCGTGGAACGACAAACAGCGCATGGGTTTCAAGAACCTGACATTCAATTTCGACTCGGCTGCCGGCATAGACTATGAAGTTGACGTCACCAAGCCCGACGGCCAGAAAGTGCGCATACTACGATTCTCCGACGGACGCCCCTTCGACGAGGATGCATGGTACAGAGTAGCCATGAACAGTTATCGCGGCAATGGCGGCGGCGAACTGTTGGTTCGCGGAGCCGGTATCCCCCTGGACAGCATTCCTTCTCGTATAGAATATATGAGCGAACGCGACCAGCGCTACTATCTTACACAGAAGATAGAGCATGAAGGCAAGGTGCGCCCAAGCGCCCTCAACAACTGGCACTTCGTACCTGCAAAATGGACAAAGAAGGCCATAGAGCGCGACCGCAAACTGATTTTCGGAAGATAATCACCATCTCCAACATCACCCACAACATCCACATCACCCTCTATGCACTACTTTGTCTTCTGCCAAAGCGACATCGTTCTGGAGCACACCACCGATGGCTACAACATACCCACAGAGCCTCCCACTGAACTGAAGCCTTGGACAACGGTTATGGACATCGACGGAGCTAAGGCTTACCGCATCGACGCTCCCATCACAGACTCCAGCCGCTACGAGATGTGTCCACTGCGCCAATCGTACTACAAACTCTCAGAAAGCGACTACCTGAAAGCCGGCAAGTGCCACGAGTTGCTCTACTGGGATCAGAACACCAAGTTCTGCGGCGTCTGCGGAGGTCCCATGCGATTCGACACTGCTATCTCGAAGAAGTGCGAACATTGCGGGAAAGAAATATGGCCACAACTGGCCACAGCAGTAATCGTGCTCATCCGCCGCAGGAGCCCTGAAGGTAAAGACGAAGTGCTTCTCGTACACGCCAACAACTTCCGCGGCGACCACTACGGTCTGGTAGCAGGTTTCGTCGAAACAGGCGAAACGCTGGAGGAGGCCGTCTATCGCGAAGTTGAGGAGGAAGTGGGGCTGCATATCACCAATCTGCGCTATTTCGGCAGCCAGCCGTGGCCCTACCCCTGTGGTCTGATGGTAGGCTTTACTGCCGACTACGACTATGGCAAAATCCACCTGCAGCGCTCCGAACTGTCGAAAGGAGCATGGTTTGACCGTGACCACCTTCCGCGAATCCCTGAGAAAATGAGTATAGCCCGCCGCCTCATTGATGCCTGGCTGGAGGACGTTGAACGATAAACGTCAGATGAAGAATAAATCCATAGCCAACGCTTTCGATATAGCGGTACTTGCCGTAGTTGTGATACTCAACCCACTTTTAAGTTACAAGAGTAGCCATATGGGTATTCCCGACAAGGTGGAGATACTGGTACACCAGCAGCCTACTGCCGACTCAGCCATAATTGGAAGTAAACTGCACGAACTACAATACTACCTGCGCACACATAACGTCACCGACGAAGGCTACAACCTCATCGCCCAGTACAACACCCTACTCACCAGTCAGGCCAAGACAGCACTGAAGGCCGACAAAGACTCCAGCCATCACAGAATATTGACCCCTCCAAAGACTACCACCCGCTACATCAAGGCAAAAGACCGCCTGCTGCCTGCCGTCAAGACTTGCGGAGGCTACTGGAAGTCAGGGCATTTCAGAATAGGAAAGGTGAATGGTCCTGCTATCCTGCGCGACTGGCAAGAGCGCATAGTTTGTGCCATGCTCGACGCCGACACTGTGGTCACAGCCACTCGTACTGACTCAACAGGTACCTATCGAGGCCAGATGAACTCAGACCTGATGGCCTGCGGACAAGGCACTTTCGACGCTACCGACGGCACACACTATGAAGGACTGTGGCAGGACGACCAGCAACACGGCTTCGGATTCGAAGTCTCAGCCCACCATCAAGTGCGCGTAGGACAATGGAAGGAGGGGCGCTTTCTGGGCGAGCGACTGGCTTACACAGCAGAGCGCATCTACGGCATCGACATCTCGCGCTACCAGCATGAGAAGGGCCGCAAGCGCTATGCCATCAACTGGCAGCGGCTTCGTATCACATCGCTGGGAAAGAAGCATGCCACAGGCGGACAGACATTCCCCGTATCGTTCGTCTATATAAAATCTACTGAGGGCACATGTATCCGCAACCGCTATTTCCTGAAAGACTATTCCGCTGCACGCCGTCAGGGCATCCGAGTAGGTGCCTACCATTTCTTCTCTGTCAGGACATCGGCATCGGCACAAGCCAACTATTTCATCAGCAGCACCCTATTCCGGAAGGGTGACTTTCCGCCAGTACTCGACGTGGAGCCCACACACAGCGAAGTGCAGCAGATGGGTGGTGCCGACGAACTGATGAGCCGGATACGCACATTCCTGAGCATAGTGGAGCGGCGCACAGGCATGCGCCCCATTCTCTACGTCAGCCAGTCGTTCGTAAATCGCTACATGCAGAACGCTTCTGATATCAAGAGCAAATACAATGTATGGATAGCACGCTATGGTGAATACAAGCCCGATGTGAAACTTGTTTACTGGCAACTGGCAGCCGACGGGCGCGTCAGTGGCATTACAGGAGAGGTTGACATCAACGTATTCAATGGCTACCAAGGCCAGTGGGACGAGTTTATCCGCACAGGATTTCACAAATAGAAATCCTGAGTCAGTTGCCATTTCACAAATAGAAATCCTGAGTCAGTTGCCGATAGCAGTCATCGCCCACTGTCATCGTTTCGCTGACACATTGACAAGGATGCTTGCGGAAAGCCAACAGGAAACGCTTGGCTGGTTTGTCGGCCTTGGTCTTCACAGCACACACACGACTCTGGAAAAAGCCACGAAATATAGCCTCGTCTTCCATGCGCCTGCGATAGTCGAAAGGCACCACCACACTCAGTTCGCCTTCTTCGCCAAGCAGTAGCCAGGCTGCCTCCATCAGTTCACTATACGAAAGAGTATCGGCATGACGCGCCACATTACGCTGTGCATCAGGAGCATTGAGCGAATCGATAAAAAACGGCGGATTGCTCACAATAGAATCAAATGCCCCCTGCAGCGGCTCCTTCTGAGCCAGTGTCTGCACAGCCTCGCCCAACACCTCGATACGCCCAGAAAAAGGCGATGCCAGCACATTTTCACGTGCCTGGAGTACTGCTTCTTCATCGATATCGACAGCCATTACCATAGCCTCGGCAAATCTCTGCGACATCATCAGCGCTATCAGTCCTGTACCAGTGCCTATGTCCAAAACGCGCCTTCCTCCGCTGGCCCATGCTCCAAGAAGCACGCCGTCGGTACCCACCTTCATGGCACACCGCTGCTGATGTATTGTAAACTGCTTGAACTGGAACATCTGTATGCTTTTTGGTCGCAAAGATACACTTTTTTCCCTATATGTCAAAGAGAACATTTAAAATATCTTATCGCGCGTGCGATATTTAAAATCTTTTTCGTACCTTTGCACCTCAATTTGCATAATAAATATGAAAGAAGACATAAAATTGTATATGGATAACAGAAACAAGTCGTTCTCTATGATTGCCGACGTCGAAGGCGACTATAGCGACCTTACTAATATGGAAATGCCCGATTCGCTGCCCATTCTGCCAGTGCGCAACCTTGTGCTCTTCCCAGGGGTGGTATCGCCAATACTCATTGGCAGGGAGTCAAGCATGTCGCTGATACGCAAGGCAGAGAAGAAGGGAACGCTTATTGGTGTCGTCTGCCAGCAAGACCCAGAGGTGGAGACACCGCTGAGAGCCGACCTCTACGACTTCGGTGTCTTTGCAAAGGTGCTCAAGACTCTGACTCTGCCTAATGGCAATATCACAGCCATCGTGCAGGGACTTGGCCGCCTGCACCTGAAGGAACTGCTGAAGTACAGCCCTTATCTGATTGGGCGCGTAGCTACCGCCCCTGAGGTGGAGCCCGACAAGCACGACATGGAGTTCACCACAGCCGTGGAAGACCTCCGACAGCAGACTACAGAATATATTAACATGAGCGACGAGATACCCGACGAGGCCTCGTTTGCCATAAAGAATGTCGGCAACAATGTGATGGCCCTCAACTTTATCTGCTCAAACATGCCTTTCACCATCAAGGAGAAGATGGCTCTGCTGCAGATGGACTCTATCAAGGAGCGCCTGTTCAGCACCATGCGCATCATCAGCCGCGAGATAAACCTGCAGAGTCTGAAACTCGACATCCGCAACAAGACACGCGACGACATTGACGAGCAGCAGCGCAACTACTTCCTTCAGCAGCAGATCAAGAACCTGCAGGCCGAGATGGGCAACGAGAGTACTCCAGAGAAGAAGGACCTGCTGGAGAAGGCCCGCAAGAAGAACTGGCCTGAGGACATAGAGAAATTCTTCTATAAGGAAGTGGAGAAACTTGACCAGGTCAATCCCAACTCACCCGACTTCAACGTTCAGCTAACCTACCTGCAGACACTGGTAGGACTCCCCTGGAACGAATACACTACAGACGACCTCGACCTGAAGCGTGCAAAGAGGATTCTCGACCGCGACCACTATGGCATGGAAAAGGTCAAGGAGCGCATACTCGAATATATAGCAGTACTGTCGTTGCGTGGCGACTTGAAGTCACCCATCCTCTGCCTCTACGGCCCTCCAGGAGTGGGTAAGACATCGCTGGGCAAGTCGATTGCCGACGCCCTGAAGCGCAAATACGTCCGAGTATCGTTAGGCGGTCTGCACGACGAGGCCGAGATTCGCGGTCATCGCCGCACATACATAGGAGCCATGCCAGGACGCATCATCAAGAATATCCAGAAAGCAGGTTCGAGCAACCCTGTCTTCATACTCGACGAGATAGACAAGGTTACTCAGAACACACATAACGGCGACCCTGCCTCAGCATTGCTCGAAGTGCTCGACCCAGAGCAGAACGGTGCCTTCCACGACAATTACCTCGATGTTGACTACGACCTCTCGAAAGTGATGTTCATCGCTACGGCCAACAATCTGGGCACCATACCGCGCCCGTTGCTCGACCGCATGGAGGTCATCGAGGTGAGCGGCTACATCACAGAAGAGAAATACGAGATTGCCAAGCGTCACCTCATCCCCAAGGAGAAGGACAACACTGGACTCTACGAGAAAGGGCTGTCGTTCACTAAGCCTGCCGTTGAAAAGATTATCGAGCAGTACACTCGCGAGAGCGGCGTGCGCCAGCTTGAGAAGCAAATCAACAAGGCCCTGCGCAAGGTAGCCTTCAAGAAGGCAGAGAGCGGTGAACTGGCCTACTCAAAGATTACTCCCAAGGAGATAGAAGACCTGCTGGGCAAGCCGCCTTTCTATCGAGACATCTATCAAGGCAACAGCTATGCCGGCGTGGTGACAGGACTGGCATGGACAAGCGTAGGAGGCGAGATACTGTTCATCGAGACATCGCTCTCGAAGGGCAAGGCAGGCAAGCTGACACTAACAGGTAACCTGGGCGACGTGATGAAGGAGAGCGCAGTAATAGCTCTGGAATACGTCAAGGCACATGTTGACATGCTCGGTATAGACTATCGCATATTCGACAACTGGAATATCCACATCCACGTGCCCGAGGGCGCAACACCCAAGGACGGTCCTTCGGCAGGCATCACCATTGCCACATCCATAGCGTCGGCACTCACCCAGCGCAAGGTTCGCAAGAACACAGCAATGACGGGCGAGATAACCCTGCGCGGCAAAGTCTTGCCCGTAGGCGGCATCAAGGAGAAGATACTTGCTGCCAAGCGTGCCGGCATCACAGATATCGTGATGTGCCGCGAAAACGAGAAGGACATCAACGAGATTCCTGAGATGTATCTGAAGGGAGTCACATTCCACTACGTCGAGAATGTGCAGGATGTCTGGAACTTCGCCCTGACCGATGAAATCGTAGAGCACCCGATGGACTTCACCATCAAGGAAGAGAAGGAAGGGAAAAGTGAATAATTTGCTGCCGCCATCATGACTTTCGAAATACAACATAACGACTCTGCCTCTGATGCACGCACTGGATTGATAACTACCGACCACGGACAGATCAAGACACCTATCTTCATGCCCGTTGGAACATGCGGCAGCGTGAAGGGCGTGCACTTCTCTGAACTGCGCGAACAGGTGAAGGCTCAGATAATCCTCGGCAACACCTACCACCTGTATCTGCGCCCAGGCCTCGACATACTGCGCAAGGCAGGAGGGCTGCATCAGTTCAACACCTGGGACCGCCCCATACTTACCGACTCTGGCGGATTCCAAGTATTCTCGCTGACAGGTATCAGGAAATTGCGTGAGGAGGGCTGTGAGTTCCGTAGCCATATCGATGGTTCGAAGCACTTCTTCACACCAGAGAACGTGATGGACACGGAGCGCATCATCGGCGCCGACATCATGATGGCACTCGACGAATGCCCCCCAGGACAGAGCGACTATCAGTATGCCAAGAACTCGCTCGGACTTACCCAGCGCTGGCTCGACCGCTGCATCAAGCGCTTCAACGAGACAGAACCGCTCTACGGCTACAAGCAGTCACTATTCCCTATCGTACAGGGCTGCACATTCAAAGACTTGCGACAAGAAGCGGCCAAACATGTAGCCGACAAGGGTGCCGACGGCAATGCCATTGGCGGACTGGCTGTGGGAGAGCCCACTGATGTGATGTACGACATGATAGAAGTGGTCAACGAGATACTGCCTAAGGACAAGCCCCGCTACCTGATGGGCGTCGGTACACCACAGAATATCCTTGAGGCCATAGAGCGAGGAGTTGACATGTTCGACTGCGTCATGCCTACACGCAACGGTCGCAACGCGATGCTCTTCACCTACGAAGGCACAATGAACATGCGCAACCAGAAGTGGCAGGACGACTTTTCGCCCATCGACCCTGACGGATGCGATATCGACAGGCTGCACTCCAAGGCATATCTTCACCACCTCTTCAAGGCTCAGGAGCTGCTGGCCATGCAGATAGCAAGCATCCACAACCTGGCTTTCTATCTGCGACTGGTAAGCGATGCCCGCCAGCATATCGAACAGGGTGACTTCGTACAGTGGAAACGCTCAGTAATAGACGACTTAGGACGCAGACGATGAGACACAAGAAACTGAAGCATTCAGCATGGACAACACGCCGACTATGGCGACGCATACCCTGGCACAAGCTGCTATGGATGAAGAAGCTGAACCCATTCCGCTACATTAACCGGGTTATCAAGCGGATGGACTGGTACATCATCAAGAAATTCATCGGTACCTACATCTACTCCATCCTGCTCATCATCTCGATATCCATCGTTTTCGACGTCAACGAGAACCTGGCAAAATTCACCAACTACCATGCACCGCTGCGTGCCATAGTATTCGACTACTATGCCAACTTCGTGCCCTATTTCGCCAACCTGTTCTCACCTTTGTTCGTATTCATCGCCGTCATCTTCTTCACATCGAAACTGGCCGGCAACTCAGAGATTATCGCCATGCTTGCATGCGGCATGAGCTTCAAGCGACTGCTAAGGCCCTACATCTTCTCGGCAGCACTCATAGCCACCCTGAACTTCTTCCTCGGAGCCTATATCATCCCCAAGGGTACTGTGGTGAGACACGACTTCGAGTCGCTCTACAAGAACAACAAGAAGAACACTTCGGCATCAAACATACAGCTGATGGTTGACCGCGGAGTGGTGGCCTACATATCGCAATACGACGACATACGCAAAACCGGCTACGGATTCTCGCTGTATAAGTTTGAGAACAAGAAGATGGTAAGCCAGATGAACGCCAACGTCATCCAGTACGACACCATCGCCGAAGAGCGCTACCACTGGAAGGTCCGCAACTACAAGATCCGCACGCTGACAGGAATGCGCGAGAAGATTACTATAGGCAACGAGATAGACACCCTGATCCAGATGGAGCCGATGGACCTCGTATTCTCCAAGGGACAGCAAGAGACGTTCACCTCGCCAGAACTGCTGCGCTACATCTCCAAGCAGCAGGAGCGCGGTTCGAGCAATGTGGTGCAGTATGAGGTGGAATACCACAAGCGCATAGCATCATCGTTCGCCTCGTTCATCCTGACAATCATCGGCGTCTCATTGTCGTCGCGCAAGCGAAAGGGCGGCATGGGACTCTATCTGGGTATAGGCCTGGCCCTCTCGTTCACTTACATCCTGCTACAAACCATCAGCGCCACGTTTGCCATCAATGCCGGCACCCCGCCCATGCTGGCAGCGTGGATACCAAACATCTTGTACACAGTAATAGCTTATTTCTGTTATCGACAAGCCCCGAATTAAGGGTAAAGTGAAAAGTGAAGAATCTGCTACCGCTAAAAGAAAATGACTTTTGAAGAAACGAATTTAAACGACAACATCCTCGATGCGCTCTACGACATGCACTTCGAGGAGATGACACCCATACAGGAAAAGTGTATCCCAGAGATTCTGGACGAGCGCGACCTCATAGGCATTGCTCAGACTGGTACCGGAAAGACTGCGGCCTACCTGCTGCCAATACTCTCGATGCTCGACGACGGAGGATACCCCAAGGATGCCGTCAACTGCATAGTGATGGCTCCTACGCGCGAACTGGCACAGCAGATAGACCAGGCCATGCAGGGCTTCGGCTACTATCTTGACGGCATCAGCAGCGTGGCAGTATATGGCGGCAACGACGGCTCACGCTTCGACGTAGAGACCAAGGGACTTAAGATGGGAGCCGACGTGATAATAGCCACACCAGGCCGACTGCTATCCCACATCCGCATGGGACATCTCGACCTGTCGCAACTGTCATTCTTCGTGCTCGACGAGGCCGACCGCATGCTCGACATGGGATTCTCTGACGATATACTCAGCATAGCCAAGCTGCTGCCAGAGAACCATCAGACCATCATGTTCTCGGCCACTATGCCAAACAAGATCCAACAACTCGCGCGTACATTATTATTTAAACCCGTAGAGATAAAGATTGCCGTCAGCAAACCAGCCGAGAAGATACAGCAGTCGGCATTCGTCTGCTATGAGCCACAGAAACTCGGCATAATCCGCCACCTGTTCAAAGCCGGCGAACTGGAACGAGTCATCATCTTCTCAGGCAAGAAGGACAAGGTGAAAGACATCACCCGCGAACTGAAGCGCATGAATATCAACTGCGCAGCCATGCACTCTGACCTGTCGCAGGCAGAGCGCGACGACGTGATGTACCGCTTCAAGGCCGGACAAATCAGCGTGCTTGTGGCAACAGACATAGTGGCGAGGGGCATCGACATCGACGACATCCTGTGCGTCATCAACTACGATGTGCCGCGCGATGCCGAAGACTACGTGCACCGCATCGGCCGCACGGCAAGAGCCCAGCGCGACGGCGTGGCCATCACCCTGATATCAGACAACGACATCCGCTACTTCTCCGACATCGAGCGCTTCCTCGAGCGCGATATCACCAAAACTCCCCTGCCCGACGGACTTGGCGAGGGTCCGGAATACAAAGTCATGCCTGCACGAAAATCGACGCGAGGCAGAGGCGGATATTCTCACGGAGGCAAAAGGAGAGGGGCCAAACATCCACATAACAACACCCCGCAAAACCAGCAATCAAACCATAAGCACAAGCACGGCAACAAAGGCAAAAAATCAACAAAAAACAGCAATCAAGGCGGCAAAAGCAATTCTTGATTTATGTTAATTAATTGATAATCAATGTTATATTTTGTAGCATTATTTGGCTGTTTGAAAGAATAGTCGTACCTTTGTGCGCGATAACAATAGCATGGCGATTGAATGTCTCGTGGCGAGACGGCTGTGCTTAAACAAAATGCTTATGGTGAAATTAGCTAAGTTTGCATGCTTGGCATGCATGATTTTGATGTTAGTTCCCACTAATGCTTCGGCAGGGACTAAGGGAAAGAAAAGCTCTAATTTTGATTGGAATCCCGTTATCGATGCGATTATCGAAGTGGAGAGCGAAGGAAAAGCTGATGCCGTTGACAAGAGCGGAAAATCTTGCGGAATAATGCAGATTACCCCAGTACTGGTGGAAGATTGCAACCGCATACTTCAGCTGAAAAAGAGCAGCAAGCGATACTCGATGAAAGATCGCTTCAGCGCTACTAAATCCAAGGAGATGTTCCTTCTTTTCCAGTCGTTTTACAACCCGAAGAATGATGTAGAGCTTGCCATTCGTTCTTGGAACGGCGGTATGAACTACACAAAACGGGCTACTCAAAGATACTTTGAGAAAGTAATGAGCAAAATGAAGTAGAAGATTATTTCATTCTGATAAGAAGAAAGCACTGGGTCGCCGACCTTGTGCTTTCTTCTTTTTCCGTCACTCCCCTACTACATCCACAACACTTTTAAAAGCCGGCCATGACAATAAAAACACCAATACAGCGTTAATAGTAAGAATGAATATCAGATACAGCATCATCACGCTATTGCTACTGCTGTCGGCCTTGAAGGCAGCAGCTCAGTCGTTTACGCTCTCTGGCAAAGTGAGCGACGAGGACGGCAACGCTATTGAACTGGCAACCATCAGTTGTCTGGAACAGGGAGCCGTGACTATGGCCAACCTCAATGGAGAATATTCGCTGAAACTCCGTTCGGCCGACTCGATAGTGGTGAAGTTCTCGATGGTGGGCTATCAGACGCGAACCAGAGTGCTGAGAAACCCGAAGACCAATCAGCGACTGCTGATAACCCTGCATCCCATGAAAGCCCTCGACGAGGTGGTAGTGACCGAGAGACGCAGGCAGACCACAGGAACGGCAGAACTTGACGCCAAGGACATCAAGTCCGCCCCTTCAGCATCAGGCAACGCCGTAGAGGAAATGGTTCAGCAGCAGGCCGGTGTGAGCAGCCACAACGAACTGTCGAGCCAATACAATGTGCGCGGAGGCAGCTTCGACGAGAATTCGGTATATATCAATAATGTAGAGGTGTATCGCCCGCTGCTCATCAGAAGCGGCCAACAGGAGGGACTGTCGGTGATAAACTCCGACATGGTGGAGAAGATAGGATTCAGCAGCGGCGGCTTCGAAGCCAAATACGGCGACAAGATGTCGTCGGCTCTCGACATACAGTATCGCAAGCCAACACGCTGGGAGGGCACTCTGCAGGCTTCTCTGCTGGGAGCATCGGCATTCGTGGGCTACGGCAACAAGAAGTTCTCGATGAGCCACGGACTTCGCTACAAGACCAACCGCTACCTGCTTGGTTCGCTTGAGACCAAGGGCGAATACAAGCCCAACTTCCTCGACTATCAGACCTACATCACCTACCAGCCTAACGAGCGCTGGTCTCTGGAGTTTATCGGCAACATATCTGAAAACCACTACAACTTCAAGCCTTCGGACCGCGAGACATCATTCGGCACGATGCAGAACGTGAAGTCGTTCAAGGTGTATTTCGACGGCCAGGAGCGCGACGTCTTCCGCACCCTGTTCGGCACCGTGCGCATCAGCCGCATCTTCTCGCCACAGACGCGCCTGAGCCTCATCGGTTCGGCATTCCACACCAAGGAGCAAGAGACCTACGACATACAAGGACAATACTGGCTCAACGACGCCCAGACACAGGAGTCGCTCGGAGTGGGCACCTACATGGAGCACGCCCGCAACTATCTGACAGCCAACGTGCAGAGCGTGAAACTGATGCTTAACCACAAGAGCCGCAAGCACGACTGGGAAACGGGTGCAACCATCAAGCAGGAACGCATCGAAGAGAATGCACGGGAATACGAGATGCGCGACTCGAGCGGCTACTCAATCCCCCACTCTGCCGACCGGCTGGACCTCATCTATTCACTGCGCTCACACAACGAAGTGTCGTCAACCCGTGTAGAGGCCTATGTGCAAGACACATACCGATGGCAGTCAGGCGGCCCGTCAGATGCCGACGACAATCCCTCAGGCATAGAGCCCACACTCTGGACGCTGAACTACGGCGTGCGCCTCTCCAACTGGTCGTGGAACAAGGAAACCATCGTGTCGCCACGTGTCTCGCTGGCGGTAATTCCCGGTTGGAATCAGGACATGACCTTCCGCCTGTCAACAGGACTCTACTATCAGGCACCGTTCTACAAGGAGATGCGCGACACCAGCACCGTCAACGGGCAGGCCATAGCCACCCTGAACAAACACATAAAAAGCCAGCGAAGCATTCACATCGTAGGAGCATTCGACTATCGCTTCCGCATGGCCGAACGCCCATTCCGGTTCACGGCCGAGGCTTACTACAAACTGATGGACAACCTCGTGCCATACAACGTGCAGAACATGAAGGTGATATACTATGGCGAGAACATCGCCAAGGGACATGCCTTCGGACTCGACCTGAAACTGTTTGGCGAATTTGTGCCAGGTACCGACTCGTGGCTGACGTTCTCGGTCATGTCAACACAACAGAAGATTAACGGCATCAGCGTGCCGCTGCCCACCGACCAACGATGGGGAGTCAACATGCACTTCACCGACTACTTCCCAGGCACCGAGCGCTGGAAGATGACACTCCGGCTGGCATTCGCCGACGGACTGCCCTTCGGAGCACCCCACCGAGGCCTGGAATATCAGCAGTTCCGCGCACCAGCCTACAAGCGTGCCGATATCGGAATGTCGTATCTCGCAATAGGCAGACCCGACGAGAAACCCTCGTTCAGAAAACCCCGCGTGTGGCTTGGCATCGACGGACTCAACATCTTCGGCATTTCCAACGTCAACTCCTACTACTGGGTGACCGACGTGACCAACCAGCAATATGCCGTTCCAAACTATCTGACAGGACGCCAAATCAACGGAAAGGTCATCGTAGAGTTTTAATAATGCTTAATTATTAAGGCATAAATCTTTTATCTTTATATTTCTTTGTATCTTTGCACAAATATTTATACAATTAATATTAGTACAGTATGAAGATTTCCCACATTGAGCATCTGGGCATCGCTGTCCAGAGCATCGAAGAGAGCCTGCCGTTCTTCAAGGACGTGCTGGGACTGGAGTGTTATGCAACAGAAGTAGTGGAGGACCAGAAAGTGAAGACGGCCTTCCTGAAGTGCGGCGAGGTGAAGCTGGAGCTGCTGGAGCCCACATCTCCTGAGAGCACTATTCAGAAGTGGCTCGACAAGGGCAACAAAGGTGTACACCACGTAGCATTCTGCATCGAGGATGGCGTAGCCAACGCACTTGCCGAGGTCAGCGAGAAAGGTGTTCGTCTCATCGACCAAGCTCCCCGCCGTGGCGCCGAGGGCCTGAATATCGCCTTCCTCCATCCCAAATCCACCGCTGGCATCCTCACCGAACTTTGTGAGCACCCCGAGTAAAAGGAAAAAGTAAAAAGGTATAAAATTGAAAATATAACAATGAGCAAGCAATTAGAGAAAATCAAACAGCTCATCGAGAAGCGCGAACAAGCCCGTCTCGGTGGTGGCGAGAAAGCCATACAAAAACAGCACGACAAAGGTAAATACACCGCTCGCGAGCGCATCGAGATGCTGCTCGACAAAGGCTCTTTCGAAGAGTACGACATGTTCAAGGAGCACCGTTGCCACAACTTCGGCATGGAGAAGAAACAGTTCCTTGGCGACGGTGTGGTAGCCGGTAGCGGTACCATCGACGGCCGTCTGGTATTCATCTTCGCACAAGACTTCACCGTACATGCAGGCTCACTCTCAGAGACCATGTCGCAGAAAATCTGCAAGGTGATGGATATGGCCATGAAGATGGGCGCTCCCGTCATCGGCATCAACGACTCTGGCGGTGCACGCATCCAGGAGGGTATCAACGCACTGGCAGGCTACGCCGAGATTTTCGAGCGCAACATCCTGGCATCAGGTGTGATTCCTCAGATTTCAGGTATCTTCGGCCCCTGCGCCGGCGGTGCAGTATATAGCCCCGCCCTCACCGACTTCACGCTGATGATGGAAGGCACGTCATACATGTTCCTCACAGGTCCCAAGGTGGTGAAGACCGTCACGGGCGAGGACATCGACCAGGAGCACCTCGGCGGCGCCTCAGTACACGCCTCCAAGTCGGGTGTGACACATTTCACCGCCAAGACAGAGGAAGAGGCTGTAGAGATGCTGAAGACCCTGCTGAGCTACATCCCATCCAACAACATGGAGCTGGCTCCGCGCAAGAAGTGCACCGACCCCATCGACCGTCTGGAGGACTCACTCAACGAGATTATCCCCGAGAACCCCAACGAGGCCTACGACATGTACAAGGTCATCTCGGCCATCACTGACGACCATGAGTTCTTCGAGGTACAGCCCAAGTTCGCCAAGAACATCATCGTGGGCTTCGCACGCTTCAACGGACAGAGTGTAGGTATCGTGGCCAACCAGCCCTCATGCTATGCCGGTGTGCTCGACGTGAACGCCTCTCGTAAGGGAGCACGCTTCGTTCGCTTCTGCGATGCATTCAATATCCCCATCGTATCACTCGTTGACGTTCCCGGATTCCTGCCCGGCACAGGTCAGGAGTACAACGCCGTCATCCTGCACGGAGCTCAGCTGCTCTACGCCTACGGTGAGGCTACCGTTCCCAAGATTACCGTTACCCTGCGCAAGTCATACGGCGGTTCACACATCGTGATGGGCTCTAAGCAGCTCCACACCGACCTCAACTACGCATGGCCCTCAGCCGAGATTGCCGTGATGGGTGCCAGCGGTGCTGCAGCCGTGCTCTACGCCAAGGAAGCCAAGGCCAAGAAGGAAGCCGGCGAGGATGTGAAGGCATTCATTGCCGAGAAGGAAGAGGAGTACAATGAGCTCTTCGCCAACCCATATCAGGCAGCCAAGTATGGCTACATCGACGATGTCATCGAGCCTCGCAACACCCGCTTCCGCGTCTGCCGCGCACTGGCTCAGCTTGCTACCAAGCGCGACGCTCTGCCCGCCAAGAAGCACGGCAACATCCCGATGTAAAGTTTAAAGTATATAGTTTAAAGTTTATAAGGTATGAACAACGAAGTATATGCCGCCATTGCATTGGCACTTTTTGAGTTCAAGGGCAACAACGTCCACGACCGCGAGCCTGGCATCATAACAATCGCCGAAAAGCAGACTCAGTGGAACGGCTATGCCCAGACAATGACTGCACACCCTTAAAACGTAATCATCATGAAAAAAGAATATAAGTACACCATCAACGGCAACCAGTATGAGGTGGCCATAGGTGATATCGAAGAGAATATAGCCACCGTCACCGTCAACGGTGAAGAGTACAAGGTAGAATGGGAACCCGAGGCAGAACCCGAACCCAAGAATGTAGTACTGGGTAAGCCCAAGACAGAGACTGCCGACAGCGACACTCCTGCTGCCAGCGGCGCTGCTGTCAACACCAACAATGCCGTCAAGGCTCCACTGCCTGGTGTCATCACCTCTATCAACGTCAGCGTTGGCGACGAAGTGAAGGCCGGCGACACTCTCCTCGTGCTCGAAGCCATGAAGATGGCCAACAACATCGAGGCCGAGAAAGACGGCAAGGTAACCGCTATCTGCGTAAAGCCTGGCCAGAGCGTCATGGAAGACGACGCCCTCGTAGTCATCGAGTAGAAATTTGGCCTCGTTTCGTGTAAAATTATCCCCGCAATTCAAAGTGAGTTGCGGGGATGTTTTTTTTACTATCCAGCGAGCAGCTTCTGACCTCATAGAGGGACAGACCGGACAGCCCCCCTGTGAGGTAAAGTGATGAGGAAACTGGGCATGAGCGTTTCAGTTGTTTCAGTTTCAGTTAGGTTTTTGAGGGTCAGTTATACTGGAAACCTGCTTCTAAAGAGTATATAACTATTTAATATTCAATTAGTTATATATTAAATAAGAAAGGGTGGTACGCTCGAAAAAACAACTGAAACAACTGAAACTGAAACGCTCGGTTATTAATTATTTCATCTAAAAAGCTGTAAATCAGTGAGATACGATATTTCAAAAGCGACTGCACCCGCTATGCCGAACCTCGATAAAGGCAAAAATTGATCAAAATCATGCTCTCGCAGGCCTCAAAAGACATGTATGAACCCCTTGTTCCGATGCTTTTCCCATCCTTGGCGCACATATCAGCGGTGCGGAATTTCAGTATCCCGACCTCACTTGGAAGGAGTTGTGCGGCCAAATGGCCAATCTCGTTGCTGAAAGTGGGGGTTACAAGGACTTATTTGGGAAGACAATAAGCAACAATGAGAAATAATTCAAATCAACAATGAGAAATAATTCAGTCCGACAATTAGAAATAATAATTTTGGACAAATTGTTGCTTATTATTTCTAATTCTTTTCCAAGAAAAAAAACTGATGTATGAGATTAATTTGGAGGGAGCGGCTTCTTATTTTAGAGGAAGCGGCTCCCTTTATATGTCGGAAACCTTCCTTTTATGGGAAGGAAACGCTTGGATAATTACTGCTTTTTAATGTTGCAAAAAAGTGATTTTTTTCTTAAAAAACCGGCAGAAATATCAGGTAACATGAAGATTATATTGTATCTTTCTCATCAAACCTTGTTTCCCTCCCTTGGGAACACCACGGTGGGACGGAATGTCTTTGCCTCCTCAAAGTCCATCTGGGCATAGGAGATGATGATTACCACGTCGCCCACCTGCACTCTGCGGGCTGCAGCACCGTTGAGGCAGATGCATCCCGAGCCGCGCTCACCTTTTATAATATATGTCTCGAAGCGCTCACCATTGTTGTTGTCGAGCACCTGCACCTTCTCGCCGGCTATCAGGTTGGCAGCATCCATCAGGTCTTCGTCGATGGTAATACTGCCCATATAGTTGAGGTTTGCCTCGGTCACCGTCACGCAGTGCAGCTTCGACTTCATTATTTCTATCAACATCTTGTATATTATTTTCGATTTACTTAATCTGTTTTCGATATATTGATTTCCGGTTTCCGGTTTAGATATTCCCTACCAAATTGCGGATTATACATTATATTTGATGTGGTCGATGAGTCGGATGGGCGTCTTGCCGCAATACACGGTGATACAGCCCACGGGAGAGTCGGAGTCGCTCCAGTTGTCGATGTCGAGCAGTGTGTTGCCATCAACGATGGAGAAGTATTCCACGTCGAGTCCCTCGATGCTGTTTATCTGGCTCACCACACGGTCGTGAGTCTCCTTCACGGTATGGCTCTTGGCATAGTCGAGACTCTCTTTCAGCGCCTTGTAGATATTTGGGGCAATGGCCCGCTCATCCTTCGAGAGCAGGGTGTTGCGGCTCGAACGGGCCAGTCCGTCGGCGTCGCGCACGATGTCGCACTCCACTATCTGCACGGGCAGTCCGAGGTGGCGCACCATAGCCTTCACCACAGCTATCTGCTGCCAGTCTTTCTCGCCGAAGTATGCTCTTGTGGGCTTGACGATGTAGAACAGGCGGCTCACCACCTGGCATACTCCGTTGAAGTGTCCCGGCCGGTGTGCACCTTCCATTACGGTGGATACCGGGGGATATTCAAACTGGCGTGTATCGGGCGTGGGATACATCTCCTCTACCGATGGAGCCAGCACATAGTCGGCTCCGCACTCGTCGAGCAGCTTGCAGTCGGCATCGAGCGTGCGCGGATAGTTCTTCAGGTCGTTCTTGTCGTTGAACTGTGTCGGATTGACGAATACCGACACTACCGTTATCCCGTTTTCCTTGACGCTGCGGCGCACCAGCGAGGCGTGCCCTTCATGCAGCGCGCCCATAGTGGGCACCAAGCCTATCTCCTTTCCTTGCTTGCGATCTTCGAAGAGCTGATTCTGAAGATCTACGATTCTATTGAATACCCTCATCAGTTTTTGTTTCTATATGCGATTTGCGATTTTCGGGCTGCAAAATAACAACATTTTTACCAAATAAGGAAAAAATAACGTAAAAATATCCCAAAATATGGACTAAAAATCCTTAAATCAGCGGGAAAAGGTGGTTTTAATGATTTTTTTTCGTACCTTTGCATGAGTTTAAACTACACAATATGGCAAAAAAGATATTATTCATCAACCAAGAGATTGTTCCCTACGTCCCCGACAGCGACCTTTCGCTGATGGGCAAAGCTCTCCCTCAGGCTATTCAGGAGAATGGTCACGAGATACGTACATTCATGCCCAAATGGGGTAATATCAATGAGCGTCGCGGTCAGCTACATGAGGTGATAAGGCTCTCTGGTATGAATCTTATCATAGACGACACAGACCACCCTCTGATTATCAAGGTGGCCACCATAGCGCAAACCCGCATCCAGGTGTATTTCATCGACAATGACGACTACTTCTCGAAGCGCCAGATGGCCCAGGACGAGAAGGGCGACGACTATCCTGACAACGGCGAGCGTGCCATATTCTTTGCCCGTGGAGTGCTCGAGACAGTCAAGAAACTGCGCTGGGCCCCCGACATCATCCACGTTCAGGGATGGATGGGAGCCGTGGTGCCCCTGTATATCAAGACCGCCTACCACGAGGAGCCGTCGTTTGCCAGCACAAAGGTGGTGACATCGCTCTTCACCAACAGTCTCAACTCAGAGCTCGGCAACAACTTCAAGAAGTGCGTGGTTTTCCGCGACGCCAAGGCCGACCTGCTGAAAAAGTACAACGACAATTTCGACTTCGAGGAACTGGCCAAGCTGGCCATCGACTACAGCGACGGCGTCATTGCCTCCAATAAGGATGTAAAACAAGAGCTGCTCGACTATGCCACCTCAAGCAACATCCCCACACTGCCCTATCCCGGTGAGGACTTTGCAGCAGCCTACGAGGAGTTCTACGAGAAAATTTAGAAAACAGGTAACACGCTCATTAAGACTAAGAAAAAGACTTCAACGATGAGAAAACTTATTATCGCAGGGATTGCAATGATGACAATTGCAATCTCTTCATGTGATGAGGATACAACAGACATGGGCAACTCGCTGACCTATGCCGCCGACAAATTCGTTATCGCTTCCGACACGTTCAACGTCGCCACGCGCTCCATCATTACCGATGCCGTGCTGGCACGCAGCTCGTACAGCTATCTGGGGCGCATCAAGGACCCTGAGACCGGCACTTATATCACCAGCGACTACATGACTCAGTTTACGATACTGGAGGATGAAGCCAGCAACATCTTCGTGCCAGACAGCCGCGTGATAAGCCTCGACAGCGACAATCAGCCCATCGCCGACTCATGCTATATCGAGATTCTCATCAACACATTCATGGGCGACTCGCTGGCTGCCATGAAACTCACCGTGGCCGAGATGGGCAAACCCGTAGAAGAAAACAAGCCCTACTATACCGATTTCGACCCCGAGGCAGAAGGATACCTGCGCGAGGACGGACTGAGAAAGAACCATGTGTACTCTGTGGCCGACCTCAACGAGAGCGACAGCGTGCGCTCAAAGCGCCAGAAGGGCACCCTCTACCAAACCATCAGAATCCCACTCAACGACAGCTATACCGACAAGCAGGGCAACACCTACAACAACTACGGTACCTACCTGATGCGCCAGTACTACAGCCATCCAGAGTACTTCAAGAACTCGCTGACATTCACCCAGAAAGTGTGTCCGGGATTCTACTTCAAGACCACCGACGGACTTGGCGTAATGTCGGAGATAGAACTCACCAGACTCTTCGTTCACTTCCGCCACAAGTCTGACTCAGTAGTCGTTGCAGACAAGACCGTGTTCAACGGCACAGAAGAAGTGCTGCAAACCACTCATATCACCAACGACAGAAAGATGATAGAGATACTGGCCAACGAGACCGAGTGCACCTATCTGAAGGCCCCCGACGGCATCGTGACCGAGGTGACGCTGCCCGTTGACGACATCAAGCGCGGCCACGAGAACGACACCATAGCATCGGCAAAGGTCATCTTCCGCAGCATGAATGAAATCAGCGACTACAGCGACCTGCTGCTGCAAGAGCCCAAACACCTGCTGATGATAGAGCGCGACAGCCTCTACTCGTTCTTCGAGAACAGACAGCTGCCCAACAATATCACCTCGTATCTGGCAACATACAGCAGTTCGAAGAACTCATACACCTTCAACAATATCTCAGGTCTTGTAAACCACATGTATGCCAACCGCAACAAGAATGTGAACTGGAACAAGGCCGTGCTGATACCCGTTCAGATCACCACCACCTCGTCGTCGTCATCGTCGTCGTCGAGCACAGTGGCCAGCGTCAGCAACGAGATGAAGGTTACCAGCGTCCGACTGGTAGGCGGCAGCAACAACCGCCACGAACCAGTGCGCATAAGCGTGGTTTACAGCAAGCAGAGTAGATAAGAGAAACTACAGAGCAAGTAGAAGAAAAGCAAAACTCCCCCGTCATGGCCGACAATTTTCTGGAGAAGCATTACGAGGAGTATGAGGCACGAAAGGCCGCATACCTGCGCAAGAAGCGCCATCTGCCCAAGACTGCTCTGCGCACACCTGAGCGCCCTGACGACGAAGCGCTGTAAGTCCTGACGACGAAGCGCTGTAACGCAGTCAGCCCGGATTATTTCACTATAGTATATTTGGCAAACTTCAGCAGCAGCTGTTTTGTTCCGGCATTCCTGAACTCAACGGTTGCCTTCATATTCTCGCCCGTACCCTCCACTCTCAACACGGTGCCTATGCCAAAGCGCTGATGCTCGATGATGTTGCCCTCCTTCAATCCTATATTACCTATTGCCGACTGAGGGCGTGGAGCCTCCTGGCGCACAGGAATCAGACGAGGCTTCGGGTCGGCCACAAACTGCGAGGCCACAGGGCGCGGATTCTGCATCCTGCTCTGAGGCTTGAACGACGCAAAGCGCCCGCCTTGGTCACTCTGCCCGCGATAGCTGCCAATCCCGCTTTGTCCGCTCTGCCCGCGATAGCCGCCGAGTCCGCTTTGTCCACCGAGTTCACCGAATTTTCCTCCCCCTTCCACTTTTATCAAACTGGCGTCGAAATCCTTGATAAACCTCGACGGAGTGTCATATTCCATTCTACCGTAGCGGAAGCGGTTTTGCGCACAAGTCAGTATGCAATGTTTCTCGGCTCGCGTGATGGCCACATACAGCAGTCGGCGCTCCTCCTCCAGCTCGCGCATGCTGCCCACGCACATCGGCGACGGAAAGATGTTCTCCTCCAGCCCCACTACGAATACTGTGGGAAATTCCAGACCTTTGGCCGAGTGAATGGTCATCAGAGTCACGCGGGGCTGGTCGGCATCCTTGTCACTGTCAAGGTCGGTCAGCAGCGCCACCTCCTGCAGGAAGTCGCTCAGGCTGGTTTCATGCTCGCGCCCCTCCTCCTTGCGCATGTCAACGAAGTCGTGCATACCGCCTAGGAACTCCTCCAGATTCTCCTGTCGCGACAAGTCCTCCGGATTCGACGAGCTGTAGATATCCTTGCTTATTCCGCTCTCCATCACGATGCTGTGACCCAGCTCGTAGGCATCCTCCGTCTCCATTCGCCGAGTCCATCCTTCCACCATACTCCTGAAGGCATCGAGCCTGGTCAGGGCAGCCTTCGAGAGTTTCAGGTCGAACACAAGGGGCTGCGCCATCACCCGCCACAGGCTGACATTATGCACGCTGGCCGTCTCGACTATCTTTGACACCGTAGTATCGCCGATGCCACGAGCGGGATAGTTGATGATGCGCCGCAGGGCCTCCTCGTCATTATTGTTGGCCACCACTCGGAAGTAGGCTATAACATCCTTTATCTCCTTGCGCTGATAGAACGACAGGCCGCCGTAGATACGATACGGAATGCCGTCTTTGCGCATCTGCTCCTCAAACGAGCGGCTCTGGGCATTGGTGCGATAGAGGATGGCAAAGTCGGAATACTCGCTGTTCTCCTGACGGCGAATGCGCTTTATATCGTTACACACTATCAGGGCCTCTTCCTTGTCGCTGTAGGCAGGCTTCAGAGTGAGGCGCTCGCCGTGCTCATTCTCGCTGAACACATTCTTGTGTATTTGGCGCTCATTCTTGCGTATCAAGCTGTTGGCAGCCTGCACGATGAGCTGTGTAGAACGGTAGTTCTGCTCCAGTTTGAAGAGCTGCGCTCCGTCGCACATCTTCTGGAAGTTCAGGATATTGTCGATGTTGGCGCCTCGGAAACTGTAGATGCTCTGGGCATCGTCGCCCACCACACAGACACGGCCGTGCTCACGAGTCAGCAGCAGCACTATCTCCTGTTGAGCATAGTTGGTGTCCTGATACTCATCCACCAAGACATACTGGAACCGCTGCACGTATTTCTGCCTGATGTCCTCGCGCTGGCTCAGCAGCACGAATGTCTGCACCAGCAGATCGTCGAAATCCATAGCATTGGCCTGACGGCAGCGCTCGGCATACCTATTATATATCTGGCTCACCAGAGGGCGCTTGCTGCGTGCATCGTCGGCAGCCCACGAGCTGGTGGCATACTGCGCAGGCAGCAACAGGTGGTTCTTGGCCATCGAGATGCGGTCGGCCACGCTGGCGGGCTTGTAAGTCTTGTCGTCAAGCTGCATCTCCTTGATGATGCTCTTCACCAGCGAACGGGCATCAGATTGGTCGTAGATGGTGAAATTGGCACCGAAGCCGATTGCCTCGGCTTCCGCCCTCAGGATGCGGGCAAACACAGAATGAAAGGTTCCCATGTTCAGTCGCAGAGCCCTGTCCTGCCCCACCAGTCGGCCTATACGCTCTTTCATCTCGCGTGCCGCCTTGTTGGTAAAGGTCAGAGCCAGAATGTTCCACGGGGCCATACCGCGCTCCAGCAGATAGGCTATCTTGTAGGTAAGCACTCGCGTCTTGCCAGAGCCGGCACCGGCTATCACCAGTTGCGGCCCGTCGCAGTATTCTACAGCCTGCCGCTGTCCTTCATTCAGTTGGTTCAGTAAGTTGTCATTCATAAGGAGTGCAAAGGTACAAATAAAAGGAGAGAAATGATAATAAAAGCAAGCTTTTCTTTTGTATTTCTTTTGTATTTCTCACGTTTATTCGTAACTCTGCGATTAAAATCGCGAAGTTACTGTCACTCGGCATAAAAAAAGAATAATTCTTTTTGTTCTGCTCTCGTTTTTTCGTAACTTTGCAGGCTATGAACTTCGAAATAACTTCAAAATACAAACCTACGGGCGACCAACCCGAGGCTATCCGCCAACTTACTGACGGCCTGTTGCGCGGCGACAAGGCACAGGTGCTGTTGGGCGTCACGGGCTCAGGCAAGACATTCACCGTTGCCAACGTCATTGCCAACATCAACAAGCCGACTCTCATCCTGTCGCACAACAAGACGCTTGCTGCTCAACTCTACGAGGAGATGCGAGGATTCTTCCCCAACAATGCAGTAGAGTATTATGTCAGTTATTATGACTACTACCAGCCCGAAGCCTATCTGCCCACCACCGATACTTATATCGAGAAAGACCTCGCTATCAACGAAGAGATAGACCGACTTCGCCTGAGGGCGGTTAGCAGTCTGATGTCAGGCCGAAAGGATGTCATCGTGGTATCGTCGGTATCGTGCATCTACGGCATGGGCAGTCCTGTGGCACTCAACGAGAACATCATCGAGATTCACCGGGGGCAGATTATCGACCGCAACGCATTGTTAAGAAAATTAGTGGCAGCACTCTACGTTCGCAACGATATGGAACTGAAGCGCGGCAACTTCCGCGTCAAGGGCGACACGGTAGATATTGCTATGGCATACTCTGAGGTGGTGCTGCGCATAACATTCTGGGACGACGAGATAGACGACATCGAAGAACTCGACAGCGTCACCATGCAGTGCATGGCCCACTTCGAGGAATACAAGCTATACCCCGCCAACCTCTTCATGACAACACAGGAGCAGACCAACATCGCCATCAGGCAGATACAAGACGACCTGGTGAAGCAGATAGCATTCTTCGAGGAGCTGGGCGACGGCATCAAGGCACAGCGCATCAAGGAGAGAGTGGAATACGACATGGAGATGATAAAGGAACTGGGCCACTGCTCGGGCATCGAGAACTATTCGCGCTATTTCGACGGCCGACAGGCTGGTGAGCGCCCCTACTGCCTGCTCGACTTCTTCCCTGCCGACTACCTGATGGTGATCGACGAGAGCCACGTGTCGGTGCCTCAGATAGGAGCCATGTATGGCGGCGACCGTGCCCGCAAGACCAATCTGGTGGAGTATGGCTTCCGGCTGCCGGCAGCATTCGACAACCGTCCGCTGACATTCGACGAGTTCAAGGAGATGACAAATCAGGTAATCTACGTCTCGGCTACTCCCGCCGACTATGAGCTCAACGAGGCCGAGGGCATCGTGGTGGAACAGCTCATCCGCCCCACTGGACTCCTTGACCCGGAAATAGAAGTACGGCCCACCGAGAACCAGATTGACGACCTGATGGAGGAGATACAGCAGCGCATACAGCGCAAGGAACGCGTGCTCGTCACCACACTCACCAAGCGAATGGCCGAGGAGATGTCGGAATACCTGCTGAACCACGGAGTGCAGACTGCCTATATCCACAGCGAGGTGACCACACTCGACCGGGTAAAGATACTTGAGAACCTGCGCAACGGCACCTACGACGTGCTGGTGGGAGTCAATCTGCTGCGCGAGGGACTCGACCTGCCCGAGGTGTCGCTGGTGGCAATACTCGATGCCGACAAGGAGGGATTCCTACGCTCGCATCGAAGCCTTACTCAGACAGCCGGACGAGCAGCTCGAAACGTCAACGGCAAGGTCATCATGTATGCCGACACCATTACAGCATCTATGCAACTCACCATCGACGAAACCCTGCGCCGACGCACCAAACAGCTGCGCTACAACGAGGAGAACGGCATAACACCTACACAGATAAGAAAGTCGGTCAAGCAGAGCGACCTCAACCAGGAGACTACCGATACAGCAAAGGTGGAAACCATGCAGACAGCATACAGCGGTCCCGGCGAGGCTGCATTTGCTGCCGACCCCATCGTGGAGCGCATGACGCGCCAGCAGCTTGAAAAGAGCATCCAGGAGACTACACGCCTCATGAAACTGGCTGCCAAAAAACTCGACTTCCTCCAGGCTGCCCAATACCGCGACGAGATTGTGCGCCTGCAAAAGGAACTGGAACTTAAATAACATTAAAAAATAAAGATTAATGATTAAAAATAGCATGCAAGTGCCTTATTGACGAATAATATTAGTACTTTTGCATGCAAATAAAATAAACATTTACGGATATGAAGAAGCTATTTATCACCCTTATCGCTTTCCTGCCGCTCACAATGTGGGCACAGGACAACACATGGGAACTCCCCGAAATGGAACAGGAGGAAGCCGCTGAAACCAAAGATAATCCAAACCAGAAATACTTGAAAGGTGCTGTACCTCTTATCGACGGAAAGGTGGTGTTCAACACAACTATCGAGGCTCCGGGAAAGACTGCGGCAGAAATCTATGACATCCTGCATAAATACATGCTGAAGATGACCACAGAGAAGAATCAGATACATAGCGAACTGGTGATAGCCGATGCCAACACCCACGAACTGGGCGGCAGCTACGAAGAGTGGCTGGTATTCAAGAGAAACGCCATCTCGCTCGACCGCACCAGATTCTCCTACGTCCTTGAGGCTAAGTGCGAAGACGGCAAGGCACATCTCTCGCTCAACCGCATCCGCTATCTCTATGAAGAGAACCGCAACCCTCAGCACCTGAAGGCCGAAACATGGATTACCGACAATGAAGCCGTGAACAAGAAGAACACCAAGCTCTATCCCATCACTGGCAAGTTCCGCCGCAAGACCATCGACCGCAAGGACTTTTTGTTTAACAAGATAGAAACTCTGCTGAAATGAACACCAGGCTCATTCGCAACATCCTGAACATCATCTTCATGCTAGGGGCAGTAGTGGGGCTGTGCTTCTATTTCAGCGGCCACAAGGAAACTGGCACTTACATAATACTCGTATCAATGGTTGTCAAATTCGCAGAGGCATCGCTGAGAATGTTTAAAGTATGAAGAAAACCGCCATTCTAATCTCGCTACTGCTATGCACCATGCTCACCGCACAGGGACAGGTGTATAACCAGATGGATGCCGACGGAAACATCACGCAGCATGACGAGAACGACAACTTCAACCCCAACAAGCGCGATACACTGGGCAGCAGCAAGGAGGTGCCAGTGGGCATCAGGACATGGACCGTTGACCGCCGCTTCGGCGATATCACCAATGTCATCCCCGACACCCTAACACACCTCTTCCAGAACTCCATACACAATACCGGACTCTATGGTGAATACAACACCATAGGATGCAACTTTACTGCCCGCGAGAACAGGATATTTGCCGACCGTCAGCACTTCGGCGAATTCTTCTTCACACAGCCATACAGCTTCACTACCGTACAACCCGAAGACTTCCACTTCATCAACACCCTGTCGCCGTTCACCAATCTCAGTTACGACGAATGCGGCGACAAGGTTTCCGGCGAAGACCATATCAAGGCAAAGTTTGCAGTCAATGCCAACAAGCGCATGGGAATGGGATTCGACATCGACTACCACTACGTCACAGGATACTTCAGCAACCAGAACAATGCTCACTTCAGGGCTTCGCTGTTCACATCATATATTGGCGACAAATACCAGATGCATCTGCTGGGCTCGATGTATCACCGCAAAGCCACAGAGAACGGAGGTATCACCGACGACACTTATATCACGCATCCAGAGAGCATACAAGAGTCTTTCTCGGAGGACGAGATACCTACTACGCTCAGCCGCAACTGGAACCGCAACAACTCGCAGCACCTCTTCCTGACTCACCGCTACAACATCGGATTCTACCGCAAGGTAAAAATGACCGATGAGGAAATAAAGGCTCGTGAGTTTGCAGCGAAGTCGGCAGCACAAAAGAAAGAACGCGACGACAAAGACAAAGACAACAGCCGACCTTCAGGGCGCGGCAATGCCAAGGTGGCTGGCGACGAGCCCAAGGGGCGCCCCGACGATGCACGCATCATGGGCGACGAGCCCGCCAAGGGAGAAACTATAGCCGACAGCACACGCATCAAAATAGAGTCGCAGCAGATGCTCGACAGCCTGAATGCATTAAAGAACAAGCAGGACTCAATTGATGCTACCATGAAGAAGGTCTTCGTGCCGGTCACCAGCTTCATCCACACACTGGACATCAACAATCACGACCGCATCTACCAGGCTTACGCCTCTCCGTCAAAATACTATGCCAACACCTACTACAATCTGAACGACGAGAACGCTTACAGCGGCGACTCCATCTACGACAAGAACAAGTATCTGTCTGTCAAGAATACATTCGCGCTGTCGCTGGCCGAAGGTTTCAACAAGTTCATGAAGGCTGGTCTCAAGGCGTTCATCACCCATGAATACCGCAAATATAACATGCCCGACCTGACGGGCGACTCCACAGCATACTACATGAACAAGTGGACAGAGAGCGGCATCAGCGTGGGCGGACAGATGTCGAAAACCCAGGGCAAGACACTCCACTTCAACCTCTCTGGAGAGTTAGGACTGACAGGACTGGCAGCAGGCGACATCATGGTTGACTTCGATACCGACCTTAACTTCCCACTCTTCGGCGATACCGTACAGCTGGCAGCCAAGGCCTACTTCTACCACCTGCAGCCGGCATTCATGATGGAGAAATATCACTCGAAGCACTTCTGGTGGGATCAGTCACTCGACAAGGAGATACGCACCAGAATAGAAGGAATACTGTCTTATACCAAGACTGACACCCGACTGCGAGTGGCTGTGGAAGAGATTCAGAACTACACTTACTTCGGCATGTCATACGACAAGACTACCAGCGGACCGAATCAGCTCACCGCAGGCATTTATCAGGAGAGCGGCAATATCAACATACTTACGGCTCAGCTGTACCAGAACCTGCGACTGGGAATCCTCAACTGGGAGAACGTCGTCACCTACCAGAACAGCAGCAACAAGGAGGCCCTGCCGCTGCCGGCACTCAACATATTCTCAAACCTCTATCTGAAACTGAAGATAGCCCGTGTGCTGGATCTCGAACTGGGCGGTTGCGTGACATACTTCACCAAATATGATGCCCCCGACTTTGTGCCGCAACTCAACCAATTTGCCGTTCAGAAGAATAGCGACAGCAGAGTAGAACTGGGAGGTTATCCGTTTGTTGACGTCTATGCCAATATGCAACTGAAGCGGGCACGATTCTTCGTGTCGATGACCCACGTCAATGCAGGCTCGGGAACACGCATGCCGTTCCTTGTACCTCACTACCCCATGAACAGCCGCATACTGAGATTCGGTGTATCATGGTCATTCATCAACTAACCGGCAGACTCTTCGACAAAGATACGGTCAAACTCCTTTCGCATCCTTGTCGGTTCAGCAATAAGCGAGCGCAGCATACTGAGGTTGCGCTCGTTTTCTGATCCCTGAAGCCATAGACGGATATATCCGTTGACAGAGTATTTCTCTGCCATGTGATCCATGAAACGGCGCCAGTGGCCCTCTACATCAAGGTCGGGATAGTTGGCCAGCCCGAACTGTATGGTACGCCGTATCACGGTCTCGGGCGTTATGTCACGGTCGGCCTCAGCAACTATCTTTCCATAGATACTGCGCGGAGCACGCGACGCCGAGGCACGGTGGTCTTCAACAGCCTCCTTCATCACCTGCAACTGAGCCGGCGAAAACCAGCGCTTCAGCCTTGCATCGCCTATCAGTATCTTTCCGCTCGTAAGATGGTGGATAGCCCTGGGACCTGAAAGTCCCAAATCGTGATAGGCGGCAATGGCATAGGCCATATTGACGTCGGCACCCTGCTGGACAGCCAATGCCAGCGAACTGCGTATCACCTTGTTCACATGGCTCAGATTGTGAGCCTTGTCGAAGTCTGCATAGCGTGGCAGAATCTGAGTCTCTATGAACTCTACAAGATCAAGTGAAGGATTATTAGTAATCATAACGCTTGCAAAAATAATAATTTTTATGTAACTTTGCAAGCGATTATGGAAGAAAAAAACATCAAACAGGATTCTTTCAGAGCTTGGCTGCTGGCTGCCCGCCCCAAAACACTCACAGGTGCTGCCGTGCCGGTGATGATTGGCGTGGCACTGGCGTGGACTGATGCCCAGCAGTATGGCGACAGCGTGTTCAGCTGGTTAGCTGCTGCATTGTGCCTGCTCTTTGCCTTCATCATGCAAGTGGATGCCAACTTCGTCAACGATTTCTTCGACTATGCCCGCGGCAACGACGACACATCAGTCCGCCTGGGACCACTACGTACCTGTACCCAGGGCTGGGTGAAGATAGACTCCATGAAGCGAGCCATAGCCTCCGTCACTATCGCCGCCTGTCTGGCTGGTCTGCCGCTAATCATCTACGGCGGCATGGAGATGGTGGCCGTAGGACTGCTCTGCGTGGTATTCTGCTTCCTCTACACAACGCATCTCTCATACATCGGCATGGGCGACTTGCTGGTGCTGGTGTTCTTCGGCATAGTGCCTGTGTGCTGCACATATTACGTTCAACTGCACACCGTCACATGGCAGGTCTTCACGGCATCAGTAGCCTGCGGACTGGTTATCGACGGACTGCTCATAGTGAACAACTACCGCGACCGCAACAACGACCAGGCTGACGGAAAGCGCACGCTGGTGGTGGTCATTGGAGCAACAGCAGCTGAATGGCTCTATCTGCTATTGGGAGTAACTGCATGCCTACTGGGACTTGTCTTCTGGTATAACGGCCACATACTGGCATTCGTTCTGCCATTCCTATATCTTTTGCTACACGTATTTACATGGCTCAAAATGCGCCGCATCAACTATGGGCGCCAGCTGAACGAATGTCTGGGCGAGACGGCCCGCAACATCCTGGTGTATGGTATATGCACCGTAATCGGCTTGCTGCTTATTTGAAGTTAAGCACCGGGCTTATCTGAAGCAAAACAGGCTTATTCTTATGTGAAGCAATACAGGCTTATTCTTATGTGAAGTAAAGCCAGTAGATAGCAACGGCAATGGCGATGAGCACTATCGTCACCACACTCTTTATCATGCACGATGCAACCTTCTTCACTACAATGACGCCGATGACTATGAGCAACAGCAGCAACAGGTAATATGAGATATTTTCCATAATCTGAACTATTTGAACAAGTGTTTGAACTGCGCCGGAATGGTAGTCTCAAACTCCATGGGCTGGCGCGTTACAGGATGATAGAAACACAAGAGCCAAGCATGCAGACAAAGGCGGTGAATAGGGTCGTCGCCATTGCCGTATTTCACGTCGCCACAAACGGGATGCCCCATGTCGGCAGCATGCACGCGAATCTGATTCTTGCGCCCCGTTTCCAGACGGAACTCCACCAGCGAGTGCTCTGTGGTTCGCTGCAACACGTGGAAATGGCTGACGGCATATTTGCCACCATTATCCACAGGCGAAGAATAGGTGACGTATGCCTTATTGTCTTTCAGCCAGTTGGCTATCGTGCCCTCGTCCTGCTCCATTTCACCCGACAACACGGCAACATAGCGGCGGTCGTAAACCATCTCATGCCAAGCATGCTCCATAATCTGTTCGGTATCAATATCCTTGGCATAAACCATCAGGCCGCTGGTGTCGCGATCGAGGCGGTGAACAACATGAGCCGTGCACTTCTGGCGCGACTTCTTGAAATAGTCGTCCAGCACGCTCTTAACATTCAGCGAAGAATGACCGGCAGCCATCGACAGTATGCCGGGCTGCTTCTCGACTACTATGAGCCAGCGGTCTTCATAGACTATCTTTACATAGCGGCTCTTGAAAGCCTGTTGGTTGCGCTTAGTCTTCGACATAGCAACCTTCATGCCAGGCTGCAGCGGATAGTCAAACTGCGTCACCGTCTTGCCATTGACGCGGATACCCCTACCCTGCAACGTGGCCTTCACCTTTGAACGCGACTGCTGTGAATTGGCAAGCAGAAACTCCAACAAAGGCTGCGCCTCCTTCACCTCGAAGTAACTATAGTCTCCTTTGATGTCGGTTGTGTATCTCATCTTATATTATTATTACGATTAAGAATCTCTGAGAATATTTGCTCAAGTTTACGGCCTACAGCCTGGGGAGAAGCCATCTCGACTATCTGCTGCGACAGCATGCTGCCGTTCACATCAGCCGCCATCACCTTGTTCATGACAGTTGCCAATTCGGCGGCATTGCCAACGGGAACAATGGTACAACCTCCCTCAATCCGCAGGCAACGGGGAATACATTCGGTGGATATCACAGGGATTCCAGTGCTCATTGCCTCCAGCAGAACCAGAGGCTGAACCTCGCTGCGACTGGCCAGCACAAGGGCATCGCTGTGATACAACAGGTCGCGAACGTGCTGTCTGTCTATCCTGCCATAAGCCTCGACGCCATTAATACCACGACGCTGTATTTCCTTGCGGCAACTGCTACCGTCAGTATTCGTTCCGGCTATATGCAACTCGGTCTTCACTCCCTGCTGCTGTAGTATCTTATAGGCATCGAACAGCACGTCGTAGCCTTTCAGAAAACTATAGTCGGCCAGACAGCAGAAACGGAACGGGCGTCCCTCGCGAGCCTCACGAGGCATATAACTGAAGAACTTAGTATCGATGGTGTTCGTGACATACTGCCAGCGGTAGTCGCTGCCATAGTAGCATGCGGTGTCGCCAACAAGTTCTTCTGACACAGTAATCACCATGTCGGCATTTTCGTAAGCCTGCCTCAGCAGAGGAATCTGCCAGGCTGAAGAGGGCGACTTGCCGAACTCTTGCTCCAGAAGTTTCTGCGACAGGTGCTCGGTGATGACATATGGTATTACGTGAGCCTTTGATATCTGCATGGCAGCATAGCCGGCCCATTTGGCGCAATGGGCATGCAGTATGTCGGGGCGACCATAACGCTTCACATAGTCGCCATACATCGACTGCACTATCGACAGCCAACGGTTGACATTACGACGGATAGTCTTGGGAAGTCCACGCTGATATGACTGGCAGACGGTGATACCCTCCATCACTTTCTCATGACGGCCATAAGGCAGAGTGATATAATCCGTGAAGCCTATTGACAATCCCAACTGCACATTGCTCAAGATACGCACCTCATGGCCCAGGTCATGCATGGCACGAGCCTGATCCAGACAAAACATTCCACCATACGGCGGGAAGAAAGAAGGAATCTCAAGAATGTGCATGGATATTTAATAAATTGGGGACGGAATACATTCCGCCCCCACGTGGATTTCGCTTTGAAAAGAAATTAAGCCTCTGCAGGAGCCTCAGCCTCAGCAGCAGGAGCTTCAGCAGCAGCGGCAGCAGCCTCGGCCTCAGCCTTGGCAGCAGCTTCAGCAGCCTTCTTCTCTGCAACCTTCTTGGCAATCTCCTCGTTGACGGCCTTCTCTGCCTTCAGGGCAGCAGCGGCAGCGTCCTTCTTGGCCTTTGCTGCATCGGCAGCGATCTTCTGCAGACCGTTCTGCTTGTCAGCCTTCCATGCGTCGAACTTCTTCTGAGCAGCAGCCTCATCGAAAGCGCCCTTCTTCACGCCACCACGGAGGTGCTTCATCAGGTAAACGCCCTCACGGCTCAGGATGTTACGTACTGTGTCTGTGGGCTGAGCACCAGTCTCTACCCAATACAGTGCACGCTCGAAATTCAAATCTACTGTGGCAGGATTGGTGTTAGGATTGTAAGTACCAATCTTCTCAGTAAATTTACCATCACGTGGTGCTCTTGCGTCA